>CAZSOV010000105.1:7111-23458 GCA_964608505.1 uncultured Verrucomicrobiota bacterium | reverse complement strand
ATGTTCATCCCGGGAATCTGGCTGAACGCGGCGCGCAGATCCTCCAGGAAGGCGGCCTTCGTCCGGCCCCTCATCGCGATGGACACGTCCAACTCCGCCGACTCGACGCCCTGGGCGTGTTCATCGAGTTCGGCGCGACCGGTGCGTCGTGCGACGGAGGTGACTTCGGGGAAGCCCAGGAGAGCTGTTTCGACCACCCGGCCCAAGGCGTCTGATTCGGCGAGGGAGGTTCCTGGCAGTGTGACGGCGCTGATGGTCAGGGAGCCCTCGTTGAACTCGGGCAGAAACGCTCGACCGAGGCGGGTCGTGGAGATCAACGCGACCACGAGCAGGACCCCCGCCGGCAGAACCACGGCTCCGGGGTGATTCAACGCCGACCGGAGGATGGGTTGGTAGCGAGACTTCAGCCAATGCACGAATCGCGGCTCGTTTTTCGCCAGGACGCCACGGCTCCTCGGCAGCAGAAAATAGCAGAGCACCGGCGTGACCGTCACGGCGACGATCAGCGACGCCAGCAGCGCGACGAGATACGCCTCGCCCAGGGGGCGCAACAACCGACCCTCCACGCCACCGAGGAAGAAGATCGGAATGAACACCAAGGCGATAATCAGCGTCGCGAAGACAATCGAGCTCCGGATCTCCACACTCGCCTCGAAGACCACCCGCAAAATGGGACGTCTCGCCTCCGAGGAAACGTGGTGATTCTCGCGTAGACGACGAAAGACGTTCTCCACGTCGATCACGGCGTCGTCCACCAGGGCACCAATGGCGATGGCCATGCCCCCCAGGGTCATCGTGTTGATGGAGGCACCGAACCCCTTGAGCGCGAGAACCGCGGTCACCAGGGAAAGGGGAATCGCGGTCAGCGTGATCAACGTGGCCCGATGGTTCCCCAGGAACAGGAGCACCACCAGGGTGACCAGGACGACGCCCTCGATGAGTGCCCATTGGACATTGTTCACGGAGACGGAGATGAAGTCGGCCTGCCGGAAGATGTCGGTACGGAGCTGCATGCCGGCCGGGAGCTTCGCGGTAATGTCCGCCAAGGCGGCATCCAGCCGGCGCGTCAACTCCAGGGTGTTGGCCCCGGGTTGCTTTTGGATGCCTAGGATCACGGCAGGCTTTCCCATCGACGAACCTTCGCCGCGCTTCGGCGCTTCGCCGATCGCCGCCGTTCCGAGATCCCGGACGAGCGTGGGGACTCCCTCCCGCGCGGCGACCACCGTGTCCGCGATGTCGCCTGCACTGCGAACCCGTCCCACCCCGGTCACCAGCCATTCGGAGCCCCGCTGGTTGATGATACCCGCCGAGACGTTCTCGTTTCCCTCCTCCAGGGCACGGAGAAGTTGATTGAAAGCCACGCCATGGCTTCGCAGGGAGGCAGGGTCCACCGTGACCTGGTACTGCTTCTCGCCACCCCCGATCGGTGTCACCTGGGAAACGCCGGGAACCGCCAGGATGCGCCGACGAATGGACGTTTCCGCGTGGCTACGCAGCTCGGTCGGCGTGTGCTGGTCCGACGAGAGCGCCAGGAACAGGATCTCGCCCATGATGGATGACTGGGGAGCGAGCACGGGACGATCGACCCCGGGCGGCAGATCGCTGCTCACCGAGGCGATCTTCTCCGCGACCACCTGACGGGCCTCGCGGATGTCCGTGCCCCACTCGAATTCAACCCAGACCACGGAGATTCCGACGGCGGTGGCGGATCGCACGCGACGGACTCCCGCCGCGCCGTTGACGGAGGCTTCGATGGGGAACGTGACCAGGCTTTCCACCTCGGTCGGGGCCATTCCCAGTGCCTCGGCGATGACGGTGACGGTCGGGGCCGTCAGGTCCGGGAAAACGTCCACGGGCATTCGGACCGCGGTGTAACCTCCGAGGACGGTAAGCAGCAAGGCCGTGACGAGGACCACGACCCGATTGCCGAGGGCCCACTGAATGAGTTTGTCCATGGGGGTTAATCAGTGGGCGTGTCCGTGCGCCGGGATGACGCCGGTCAGGGTGGAGAGCCGAATCGCGTAGGCGCCCCTGGTCACGACCCGTTGTCCTTCGCGGATTCCTTCCAGGACCTGCACGAAGCCGGCGTCACGCGCCCCCGTCCGGATCTCGCGTTTGTCGAAGGTCTCGCCCGAGATCTGGACGAACACGATGAGTTGATCTCCTTCCTCCACAATGGCGCTTTCCGGGATCGCCACGGCGTCCTCCACCCGAGCCGTCTCGACATGGAGGGTGACATTCTGGCCGACCCGGAGGCGCCCCTCCCGATTGGAGGTTTCGTAGAGGATCGGAACGGTGCGGGTGGCGGCATCGACTTCCAACCCCACCGACAGCAGTCGTCCGTGGTCATCGCCCGTCACCGGAACGAAGCCACCGGGAGCGTCCGACTGTTCCAGGACCGCATTCGCGGCGGCTCCCAGGCGAGGCACCCACGCCTCGGGAACGGATGCCTCCAGCCAGACGGTCGCCGGGTTCAGGACGCCGAACACCGGTTGGCCGGTCGTCAGCATCTCGCCCGGCCCGGCCGTCACGCTGTTGAGAACGCCTGAAATGGGCGCCCGCAGTTCCAATTGAAGCAGGGCACCCCTTGATCCGGCTACACCCGCCTGGCGGAAGGTACCGAGCAAGCCTGCTGCCGCGGCGTGAAGCGCCCTTGCCGATTGGACGGCCAGTTCCGACTCCTGCAACTCTCGCTCCGATTTCGCCTTCTCGGCCGCGAGGCGCTGGGTCCGCGCATAGGCGGCCTCCGCCTGCTCCAGTCCAGCCTTGGCGGTTGCGAAGGAGGACTCGGCTTCGGCGACCCGAGCGGCCGCCTCGGAGAAGTCTGGTTTCAGGAACCCGAGCAGTTGGCCGGCCTTCACGACCTGGCCCGGAACCGGGTTCGGTTGATCGGGAATGCCGATCAACTGCCCCGAGATGGGGGCGGTGACCACGGCGCTGTTTCCAGGCCTGGAACGGACCCGTCCGGGAAGCCGAACTCGTTCACTGAGGGTCCTCTTCGTCGCGGGTTCGGTGCGCGAATGGATCTTCCACTGCTGCTCCTTCAGAAAGCTCACACCCTCCGGTGCATCGGGAATGTCCGCGTGATCGGCCGAGTGCTTGTCGGCGTAGACCTTGATCGTGCCTAGAGCGACCGGGACCTGGGTGCCGTCCGTCGGAATCAGGAGCGTCAGCTGCCAATCTCCCGCTTGGGGAAAGGCGATTCCGGGCAGGTAGATCCCCGGTCTCGCCGGCGCGGCCTGGGGGTGCTCCAGGGTCGTTGCGCCCTGGCGGAGGACGAACTTCACCATGCCTTCGCGCCGGGGCTCCGACGTGACGAGATCGGTCACGTGGGTGATGAATGTCGTGGTCTCACCTGCAATCGGTGCCTTGTGTTCGGCGAAAACCTCGTAGCGTTCGCTCCAGATGGTGATCTGCGCGGTCCTCCCTTCGTGCGCGTGGGCATCGCCATGGCCATGGTCGTGGTTCGCCTCGGCCGGAGTGCTCCGGGGCTTGCAGCCCGGAATCAGCGCCAGCGCGAGCACGAGCGCCGCAGCCGCCAGGGATTGGTTCCAGGAAGTCCTCATGGTCAATGGGAGTGGATGGTTCCCTTCGGGTAGGGGAAAACGACGTTGGTGAACGCACGCCCTCCCAGAGTCAGGAGCGGCAACGTTCCCTCGAAGGGCGGGTTGGTTTTCAACCAATCGCCGCGCGCTCCAAACAGCGCGGAGGCCCGGGGCAACTGGCCGGTCGCCGGATCGGGAAGCCGCGCGAACGAAAGACTCTCGGTTGTCCCATTCAAACGAGCCTGCAGAACGAAATGGGTCTCCGCGACCATCACGGGATCGTGGAAATGCCCGTCGTAAAGGTAGGCGAGCATTCTTCCTTCGGCGGGGTCGGTCACGAGTTCGAGGTGGTACACCTCGTCCCCGAGTTGGACGGGGGTGCCGCCGTGAGGCGGTGCATGCATGTGATCGTCGTCGTGATCCGCGGAGGCGGTCGGCTGCGAATCGCCGCATCCGGTCACGAGGGCGAGGGTCGCCACCGTGGCCAGGATCGTGGTGAACAGGGGTTTAGCGGTCGGGGTGCAAAGGTCGTTTTTCATGGACAGGCAATGGGATTCTGCCGCTCGACTGGGAACCTCTTCGGAGGGCTGCCGCCCGGAGCGGATGCGGGCAAGGCACAACAATAACAACGGAAACCACCGGCATGGAGCCGGGCGGTAGAGAGAGGGCGACCCGAGGCGGGCCGTCAGGAAACGGAGGAAGGCGCGCGGACGGGAAGCGCCGCGCGAAGGAGAAACTGCCACGAAGCCGAGAAACCAGGTGGACCCGTGCCCGGGGGTGCCAGGCCCGTGGCCTCGGGCGCCGCCAGCAGGAGGCTATCCGACAACGCAGGAACGAAGCCGAAGCCGAACTCGTTCAACCGGTCCCAGGAGAGATCGGAGCCCGCGGTGCCCGAGGAGAGCAGGCACTCGCCGTCCGCTGCAGCGTGGTTATCCGCCCCGTGCTCGTGATGCCCGGAACCAGGGCTTCCGTCATCGTGGTCCTGGTGATCCGGGTGGTCCTCGTGAAGCTCATGGATCAGCCCAAACTGTTGGAGATGCACGTGCGAGGACGCAGGCAGCCAAAAGGCCACCAACAGCCATGCAACGATGCACCGTGCCATAACCACCTTCGCACTCTGGACCTGCCCATGACCCAGTTCAAGGCCGGTCGCCGCCCGTCGCCGCTTCAAGGTGACGCCGCTGAACGGGAACCGGCGTCGTCCTGGCCGATCACGTACCAGAACTCCCACTGGCGCCCGTTGTGGTTGGCAATGGCCCGCAGGTGTTCGGTTCGCGCGCGCGCGAGTTCACGCTCCGCATCCACGGCTTCCAGGACGGCCCCCATGCCGAACTCCCTCCGACCCTGGGTCAGTTCCTGCAGTCGGCGCGCCGCCGCGACGTTGCGGGTGGCGATGGAGACCTGTTCGACGGCGAACTCGGCCCGCGAGCGCCATTCCACAACCTCGCCGGTGATCCGGTCCTTGAGGTCGTCCGACTCCAGTTCCGCGATCCGAACCCGGGATCCAGCGGCCCGTCGACGGGCGCGATCCCCGATGCCGCCGGGGCCAATACGCCAGGACACGGCCGCCGAGTAATCTCCGAAATCGCCGGAGTTCCCAAACTGGTCATTCGGCCCGCCCGCGAGCAGGCCGACGCCAGCTTGAGCGCCGAGCGTAGGCCACCACGGGCCCTTCACGGCCGCATCGAGTTCCGCCCGCCCGCCGGCTATCAAGGCCTCCGCATGACGGATCTCCGGCCGCCTCGTCAAGGCGGAGGCGACCAGGGAATCCAGGGGTTGGTTGGTCGCGACGAGAATCATCGGCAGGAATTCGTTCAGGTCCGGCTGCAAGGGCTGATCGGGGGGAAGCCGCAGCAGCCGCGCCAGGCGGGTGGACGCGAGCCGCACTGCGAGCCGCGCCTCCACCTGCTCGGCCTCCGTCGAACCCAGCCGCACCATGGACCGATGGGCGTCGCCCGTGAACGCCCATCCGGCGGCGACTGCCTCCTCAACCTGGCGGGCGGTTTGTCGGGAGATCGCGACCGCCTCCTCCGCCGCCGAGACGCTCGCCACGGCCCGACACAGCTCGGTGTACGCCAGCGCCACGGCCAGGAGCGTCTCCCTCCGTCGGGCATCGGCGTTGGCCTCGCTCGCCGCCACGCCCTGCCTCGCCGCGAGCACCCGGTAGTAGGTTTCCCCGAGCTCCAACTGTGCCTGAAGAGCCACCGAGGCCGCGCCGGACTGCTTCGAGACATCGAAAACCTCCCCCACGACATCCTGGAGGTTCCCGTCGTGCCGCCGGTACCCGACGCCGGGAGAGATCCAGGGGAAGACCTGCTCCCGCTGTTGCTGGAGACGGTTTTGGGCCTCGTTCACGCGCTCGCGCGCCACCTGAATCGTCAGGTTCCTGGCGCCGGCAAGACGGAAGGCCGCCTCGAGGTTTAGCGTCGTCCCGGCGCCGGGTGCCCCGTGCGCTGCGTGCGCCCACAGCCACAGCCACAGCCCCAACGCGGCCATCAGTACACGAACTCCCACCCGCCCCTTCATCGCGCCTCCTTGAGCCGAACCGTGGCGCCGTCGCCCGGGGCTGACTTGGCTGGAGACACGATTACCGAGGCATCCTCGACCCCGGAGGCGATCTCCGTCCGGGCACCGTCCTGAAAACCCAACTTCACGGGCACCTTCCGACTGACTCCGTCGCGGACCAGGAAGACAAAGGCACCTCCCTTCTCGACGAGTACGCTCTCCGTGGGAACCAGCCGGACCCCGGCGTGCTCCTCCAGCCCGAGCCGGACGGTGGCGAACATCCCCGGACGCAGGCGCTCATCCGCGTTGGGAACATCCGCCTCGACGAGCAGAGTCCGGGTCGACTCGTCGATGGCCCCGGCGTGGCGGCTGATGGTGGCTTGCAGGACGTTGGTCAGTCCTTCCACCGTCAGGCGCACGGGTTGTCCAACCTTCACGAACACCGATTCCGCCTCGGGCACGGGCACTCGGGTTCGCAGCAACCGCGTCTCCACCAGAGTAACCACGGAGGACGCCCCACCCGCGGCGCCGGCCGGAACGAAGGCCCCGGTATCGACGAAGCGCGCCGTCACCGTCCCGGCGAACGGGGCGGTCGGATTCGCGTAGGCCAGCAGGGTCTCGGTCCTGGCCAACTCCGCGCGCGCGACATCCAGACGTCCTGCCGCCGCCTCCGCGGATTGCGGGGTGACCAGGTCCGGCGACTTGGCTCGACCGGTTTCGAGCCGGCGCGATTCGGTCTCGGCGACCCGGACCTCGGCCAACAGTTTCGTTCGTTCTGCCAGCAATTCGGGCACCTCGATCTGCGCCAGCGCTTGTCCTGCCGTGACGCGGTCCCCGAGGTCCACCGAGATGTGCTTCACGAATCCGGCGACTCGTGCCTGGACGGTGACCTGCTGATTGGGCCGGAGCGTCCCCGGAAGGGTCACGTACCGGGTGATGTTTCCGCGCGTCGGGCGGATCGTGGCAACGACGACGGGCTCCGCGGCCATCAGGAGGACGGGACCGCACAGCCACATCCCGTGGAGCAGGAGTTTGGGCAAACGGAGGAACGCGGGGCGCTTCGCCCCTGAGGTAGGGGAGGACGGGTTCATGCCGGGTACTTCGCGAGGTAGTGGGAGCTTTCGGGGTCGGTTGGGTCCAACGAGGCCGAGCGGAACTTCCGCGGGGCGATCCACGCATACACTGCCGGAAGCACCAGCAAGGTCGCGACTGTGACGACGGCGAGGCCTCCGGCGACGGCCCTTCCCAGGGGAGCTGTTTGCGCGCCTCCTTCGCCGAGACCCAGGGCCATCGGGATCATCCCGGCGATCATTGCCGCGCTGGTCATCAGGATGGGACGCAACCGTGACGTGGCACCGGAGAGCGCCGCCTCCATCGGGGAAGCTCCCTGTTGCCGGGCCTTCTCGGCGAAGCTCACCAGCAGGATGGCGTTCGCCACCGCGACTCCGATGGCCATGATCGCGCCGATGGCGGATTGAAGGTTCAGCGTGGTTCCCGTTGCCCAGAGCGCGCCGACGACCCCGACCAAGACTGCGGGAACGGTCGAGATGACAGCCGCGGCCGCACGAAGGCTCTGGAAGTTCGCCAGGAGCACCAGCAAAACGACCCCAACCGCGACGCCCAACCCCATCCGGAAGCCACCCACCAGTTGTCCGAGCGGCACCGCCTGCCCCCGCACGTCCACCCGGCTGCGGGCCGGCCAGAGCTTGGAGTCGGCGATGTCGGGCAGCGCTTCGATCTGCTTCACCGCGCGACCCAGGTCCCAGCCTCGCAGGTTCGCGGTCACGCTCACCACCCGAGCCATGTTGTACCGCTCGTATTGGCCGACGGTCGTGCCGGAGTTCACCGTGGCCACGTTGCGAAGCAGCGCCGTGCGACCGTCCGCGGTCGAAACCGGCAGGTTGCGAAGATCCTCGAGGGATCGGGTCTCGGCCTGCGGCACCTGCACCTGCACGCTGTAGCTCACGCCCGAATTCGGATCGGACCAGAAATTGGGCACGGTGAACCGGCTCGAGGTGGTGGCGGCCACGAGCGAGCGGGTGACGTCACCCACCTGGACGCCCAGCAGCCCGGCCCGCTCGCGGTTCACGGCCACCTCCACGCTGGGGAAATCCAATGCCTGCGATATCTGGACGTCGCGGAGTCCGGGCAGTTCCGCCAGCTTCGCCAGCAGGCGTTCGGCGTACTCCCGGCTCGCGGCCAGGTTCGGTCCGCTGACCGCCACCTCGATGGGCGTGGGGGAACCGAAACTCATGACCCGGCTGATGATGTCGGCCGGTTCGAACGAGACGCGCACCTCGGGCAACTCGGAGGCGAACACCGAACGAAGGCGATCCTTGAGTTCCGGAACGCGAATGCCGCTGCCGGAACGAAGCTGAACCGAGAGGTGGGCCTCGTCGGGACCGCTGTTCCAGAGATGGATGAGGTTCACCGGGTAGTTGGGCGCATGAACCCCCACCAAACCCATCGTCAGGCTGACATTGGTTTCGCCGGCCTCGCGTTGGATGAGGTTCAGCGCCTTCAATGCCATTTGCTCGGTGTGGTCCAACCGCGTGCCCGCCGGGGCGCGCAATCGCAGGGCGAACTGTCCCGCCTCGACCGAGGGAAAGATCTCCAGTCCCAGCCGGGGACCGGCGGACAGAACCAGGCCGACCGCGGCGGCGAGGTACACCACGACCACCGCCATGCGAAGCCCGAGAATTCGCCCCAGCAGGGCGGCATACATGCGCTGGAGCGCCGCGAGCCACGCGGGATCGACGACGTGGCTCCTCCTTCCGAAGAACCAGACGCAAAGGATGGGGACCAACGTGCTCGACAGGACGAAGGACGCGGCCATCGACAGGCCCACCGCGAGGGCGAGCGGCGTGAACAGCGACCGTGCCGCTCCTTCCATGAAAAACGCCGGCAGAAAGACCGCGACGATGCAGAGCATGGCCAGCAGGCGCGGGAGGGCGGTTTCGCGGGTCGCCCGCAATGCCGCCGCGGCCAGAGGTTCGCCCCGGGCCAGGTGGACGTGCAGATTCTCGACCGCCACCGTGGCTTCATCGACCAGGATTCCCACGGCCAGGGCCAGCCCGCCCAGCGTCATCAGGTTCACGGTTTGGCCGGTCACCCAAAGCCCGAAGGCGGCGGCCAGCAACGCGAGGGGGATGTTGAGCACGACGACCAACGCGCTGCGCCAGTCCCGGAGAAACACGAGGACCATCAACCCGGTGAGGACGGCCCCCATCGCCCCCTCCTTCACGAGATCTCCGATGGCGCGGGTCACGACCGGCGACTGGTCGAGTTCGTAGCTGACCCGGATGTCGTCCGGCACGGCCGCCTGGAACCTCGGCAGATTGCGCTTCACCAGATCCACGACCGCCAGGGTCGAAGCGTCGGCGCGCTTCGTGACCGGCATGTAGACCGTTCTCCGCCCGTTCACGAGGGCGTAGCTCGTCACCAGATCCGCCGCATCCTGCACCGTCGCCACGTCACGGATGAAGACGGCGGTGCTCCCTTCGACCCGCAGCGGCACGCCCTCCAGGTCTCGAATGTTCCGGACCTGCGCGTTGGCCGGGACGATGGGTTGGAGGTCTCCCAAATTCATGTTTCCGGAGGGGCTGATCGTGTTGGCCTGCGCCAGGGCCTGCACGATCCGGTCTGCCGAGAGCCCATAGGCCTGCATGCGGTCGGGCTTCACGTTGATCGTGATGGTGCGGGCGCTGCCTCCGAACGGCGGCGGTGCCGAAACCCCGGGCAACGTGGCGAAGAGCGGACGCACCTGGTTCAGCGCGGCGTCCTGCATCTGGCCGACCGTGCGCCCCGGATTGTCGGTCGAGAACACCAGCTGCCCGACGGGCACGCTGCCGGCGTCGAACCGGGTCACGAACGGCCCCGGCGTTCCCGGCGGCATGAAGGCCCGCGCACGGTTGACGTAGGCCACCGTCTCGGCCATCGCCGCCGCCATGTCCGTTCCCGGATGGAACTGGAGCTTCATGATGGCGGCGCCCTGGATGTTCTTCGATTCGACGTGCTCGATGCCCGTGATGTAGAGGAAGTGATACTCGTAGTAGTAGGTCAGCGAGCCCTCCATCTGCCCCGGATCCATGCCCCCGTAGGGTTGCGCCACGTAGATCGTGGGAATCCCCAGCGGGGGAAACACGTCCCGCGCCATGCGGACGATTCCGAGCAGACCGCCGAGGCAGACGGCGAGCACGAGGACCACCACCGTCACCGGTCGTCGCAAGGCAAGGTGCAGGGCAGACATGCGTCAACCGGTTCGAATGTCGTTCATAAGCTTTCTCACGCGCCTGCGAACGGTGGCATCAACTCCCCGGCCAGCGCCAAGGCCAAACTCGGCCTCGCGAAACGAACGCGGGGTGGCGGCGACTCGCGGGGTGCCACCCCTCGCGTCACGGGGAAGGCCGCGAACCCACGGCGTAGACGTTGGCGCCGCGGATATGGAAGCGGAGGCGCGAGACCTTCCCGGCCAGTCGACGCGCGGAGGCGTTGCCCCATTTCAAGGAAAGGTCGGGACGGTCCTCGCCCTGGAGGACGCACTGGTCGGCCTCGAAGCCCGGGACGACCTGGTTCCGTTCGTCCAGCACGGCGACCATCACGTAGGCCTGTTCCTTCGCGAAGGAGCGCTCCGGCGCGGGCACCGCCGCGTTCAACACCAGGTCCGCGTCCGGCATCCGGAACGGCTTCGTACTGAACTCGGAATTGGCCCTCGAACCGACCCCGGTGATGCGGTCCTCCGGCAGGCCGAGGAGCATCGCGCCGCGCACCCAGAGCAGGTTTCCGCCCAGGCGCATGGGCGGCATTTCGAGGCGGGGCACCTGCGGGAAGACCTGGAGCGCGTTCACCCCGCGGGCGGGGCGTTCCCAGCGCAGGCCGTCGGCACTCGTCCACCATTCGTTGTCGAGGTGCGGCGCGTGCTTCCTGGCCGCGAGGGGACTCGCCGCGTAGTTCAGCACCATCATGTAGGCCCGGTCGCGATACCAGAACCCGTTCCCGCTGTAGAATTCCAGGTCCGGAGGATCCTCGGCGTCCGGCAGCGTCAGCCACGCCGCCGGGTGCGATCCCTTCCGGCCGTGGCGATCCCAGACGTCCGGCAGCGACTCCGACGGTTCCCAGCGGCGCCCGTCCGGACTGGATCGCAGCATCAGGACCCGACGATCACGCAGCGCGTCGTCCTTCAGCGACCGGGTCGGGCCGCCATGGTCCGCGATGTGCTTGCGGAAGGGCTGCAGGCTCTTGCTCACCAGAACGAACCGCGCCAGCGCCGGACTCCAGAACACGGTCATCGCGTCGCCCTCGTAGAAGAGGGGATTGCCGGGATGCGCCTCCCAGCGGCGCCCGTCCGAACTGAAGAACGCCGTGTAGGCGAAGCCGTAGCTGTCCATCTTCAATTTGAGGAGCAGGTACTCCTTCGCCAGCGGGTTGAACGCCAGGGCCGCATGCTGGGTCCAGGTCCCCGCGGGTTGCTCGAGCACCGTCTCCCGTCCTTCGTAGGCGACGCCGTCGCGGGTGACGGCGCGGACGATCTTCCAGGCGTTGGTCTCCTCGTGCGACGCCCGGCCCCGTCCGACCGGGGTCAGTTCCTGGCCGAAAACCTCCCACGTCCCGTCGGCCAGCGGGAAGCAGCCCACGGGTTGGAACGGCGGCGGCTCGATCTCGCGCAGCAGCCGCACCGGCGTCACGGCGATGTGGAGCTGGCCCCGGACGTCCTCCAGGTCCCGCGGACTGGAAAACAGCAGCGTCCATGGGGCTGGCGCGGGCGGTTCGACGGCTTGCCCGCGGCCGGCGAGCGTGCCGAGCAGGGCCCCGGCACACGCCGCGAGCACCCGGAGACTTGGAATTCGGAGACGTTTCATGGGCGGGATGATTTCTTGCCGATCCGTTCCTGAAGCACCGCCAGATCCTCCGGCTGGCGACCCGGATCGAACCCGAGGGCGTTCTCGGCGGCGACCAAGGCCCGATGTCGCGCCTCGATTCGACCTCGTTCGCCGGACGTCGCCGGTACGACATAGATCGCCACGCGGCTGACGCGATCGCGGATCGTCGCGGCGCCGTCCGCCAGGACGGCCTCGATCCGCGACACCCCGTCGGCGTCCACCCGAAATGCCTCGCGCGCGGCGCGGAGGTAGCCCGGCAGGGGAAACCGGAACGACGCCTCGCGTGGCGGGCCAAACCGGAACACGCGCTCCTCGCGGTCCGCGACGTAGGCCAGGTCCAGCGCGAACAACACGGCCCCCCGCGGGCCGGCCACGACGTCGAGGTCCCAGTCCGGTTGGCCGTCGCGGAGTACCCGCTCGTGGCTCGTGGCATCGCCCTCCAGATAATACTCCTCCAGCATCCGGATCTCGCGCCCGACCCGGGTGAGGGGCTCGATCAGGTCGGGAAATTTCACCAGAGCCTCGAGGCCGAGGTTGAACCAGTACAGCGACGTGATCCGACTGGCGAGCGCGTGGCAGGCCTGCAAACGCAATTCGTCGGGCGTCGGCGAACCCCGCTTCCGTCCGCCGTACCCGTTCCAGTCGTGGTGTGCGCCCTGGGACCAGCAGGCGATGGGCCGGGGGCGGTTCAAATCACGCAGCGAGCGCGTCATCGTGCCGATGGTCTCCAGCGGCGCGCCCCAGCGGATCCGTTCGCCGCCCCAGCGATCGTACTTCGACCAGGCGTCCGGCGAAGGCGCGGTCACCCGGTAGGCATCGTAATGCGGATAGTCGGAGAGACCCGCGTAGAACCGCCAGATGCGTTCCTCGCTGTGCGTGACGCTGGTCGGGAGCCGCGACGCCCGGTAGGGAACGAACGCCCGCCAGACCTCCATCGGCGGCACCGGCTTGCCCCCGCCGAACTGCGGTTCGCCGAGGAACTCCACGGCGTGAATGCGCGGCAGCACGGCGTCGACATCGTAACGGTCCAGGGGTTGAAGGCGGTTCATGTACTTCAGCGGGTACTGGTCGAACAGCGCGGTGTCCGTGTACCCGCCCACCTCCTGGTGCATGCCCGAGTTCACGTGCATGCGCCGGAGCGTCTTCAGGTACGGTTCGACGTGCAGCGTGTTGCTGCCGCCCAGGCCCGACGCAACCCAGCCGCCGCCGATGTCGAAGACCTCCCGTTTGATCCGCTGGTGTGCCCACAGCGTGACCGGTTTCCCGGCGGCATCCGCCAGCCGCACTTCCACCGCCGCGTAGGTCAGCGGCAACGGTCCGGTCGCCACCTTCGCGCCGCCTCGCTCCCCGGACGGGATGGTGCCGCCGTCGGGGAATCGCTCGAGCCGGTTGCTGACCCAGGGCTGCGGCCGCAGGGCGCGCCAGGACGCGTTGTTCTCCGGCAACCAGAGCCGGCACGCTTCCAGCCTCACCGCGCCGCCCGTCCGGTTCGCCACGTGGAAGATCAGGGTGTCCAGCCGCACCTCGCCGCCGGCACCCAGGAACGTCACGGCGGAAAGCCACGCGGACGGGTTCGCGATGGGCACCGTCCAACGCCCGTCCTCCCCAACCGCGGGAATCCTCACGGTCATCTCGGCCTGGGTGTTCGTGCCCCACCCGGACCGCTTCCCGTTCCAGCTCCAGACGGTCAGGGCCCCGGACGGCAGCCGCAGCGGCTCGTCGCCCCAGGCCGACGGCAGGTCGTGCCAGGCCCATTCATCCGCCGCGAGCAGGTCCGACGGCGTGCTGCCGCGCAATCTCACCTCGGTCGCGGCGGGAAGGACGAGGGCATCCGGCGACGCGTTGCGCAGGAAGACCTCGACCCGGGCGCCGAGGCTGAAGTCGGTGTCCTTGCGGTACTGCATCTCGGTGGACTGCACATGCGGCACGACGTGGACGCCTTCCAGCAACAGGGCGGCGTCGCAACGCGACGCGAGACAGGCGAGGCCGAGTCGGAGGAGGAGGGACCATGGGGACCGACCTCGGTCCGCGACCCGCGCGTCGGGCGATCGAGCCGCCCGCTGGGGACCCGCACCCGGCGCCGCAGCGCGGTGCCACCCTCCCGCGCCGGACGCGACATGGGCTGGGGGCGAGGGACGGCTCATGGAACCGCAACAAGGTGTTCGTCCGGGATCTTTCGGGTCGCGGAGCGTTCGTTCGAGGCATGGGACGAGTGATCGGCCCGCACGGATTCCAGGCTGCGCGGGCCCCGGGGGCAGGTGGAATAATGGATCGGCGCGGCGGGGGGCGACGCGGGCCACGGCCTGGGTACCCCAGTCCCATGCCGCTGTGGTTCGAACGTTCATGGTGCCTTTGGACGCGGTTTACGGATCCCAGCGAAACGTGGCGACGGAGTTTGGCCCCAGCGACGCGGCGAAGGCCGAGCCCTTCCACGCCACGAACACCTCCCGTGCGGCGGCGCGGGGATGGGCGACGATCAACGCGATGGAACCGTCGGGATTCCGGAACGCGACGTTGGCCGGAGTACCGGACGACGACTCGATCCGCTCGGCGCCAGGCTGGATGAACTTCATGAACTGGCCGTAAATCGAGTAGTCCGCCCGATACTCGGTCTGGAGGGTGTCGCGGTTCAGCACGATGATCGTGGGATCGCAGTCGTGGAAGCCGGAGACGTTCGGCTTGCCGTGATGATTGATCATCGTCACCCAGGCATTGTAGCTGCGCGCCCAGTTCCTGAAGTACTCGATGATGTCCACGGCCCCTTTCGCCCCGTAGACCGACCCTTCCGTGACGTGGATGGACTTGGACGGGAACTCCCGGTGCAGCCTCGACATCGCCGAGGGCTTGCCCTCGTAGAGGTGAAAGGCACTGCCCTCCACGTACCGCGCCGCCACCGGGTCGCGGAGGATGGTCGCGGGAAATGCCGGATGGTTGAAGTTGTGGTCAAAGCCCCAGATCCGCGTTCGAATCCCGCGAGCTTCGAACAAGGGGCCCAGATGGTCGCGAATGAAGTCCCGCTGCTGCTTTGCCGTCCAGCGACAACTCGGGTAAGCCTCCGGTCCGAACTCGGGTTCGTTCTGGATCGTGAGGGCGTGGATCTCGATCCCTTCCCGTCGGTAGGCCTCGATGAAGCGCACCAGGTACTCGGCAAAGTACGGATAACACTCCGGTCGCAGCGAGCCGCCGCCGTAGCGACCGTTGGTCTTCATCCACGGGGGCGGTGTCCACGGCGACGCGAGGAAACGCAGCGCGGGGTTGAGCCGACGGGCCGCCTGGAGCACCGGCAGGACGTACTCCCGGTCTCGCTCGATCGAGAAGCGCTCCAAACGCGGGTCTTCCTGCCCGGCTGGCAGGTCGTCGTAAGTGTAGAACGGTCCCGGGGCGAAATCCGAGGTGCCGACGCAGATCCGCATCAGGTTCATGCCGATGCCGCGCTCGGGATGGACCAGACTCTCGATCACGCGCTCCCGCTGTTGGGCGGGGAGCAGACCGAGATTGTAACAGGTGCTGTGCTCCAGCGAACTCCCCAGGCCCAGCACGCTTTGGTGCCGCACGGTGTCGTCCACATGGATCGCCTCCCGTGACGAACGGAGAACCGGCTGGAAGCGGAGTTCCGGTTGCGGCGACAGGCGATCCCGCCGGTCCTCGCTCGACCGCCACCAGGATACCGCGGTTCCTGCCCCGTGGAGCGAGGGAGCCGACGCGTCGATCGTCCGTGGAGGCGCGGCGGTCGGAACGGAAATCCCCGCGGCCAGAATCACGACGACCCAGCTCGGATATCCCCCGAGAAGTCGGTGCATGCGCGGTTTGTGGGGCAATTCCCGCCCCACGACAAGTTCCGGGAGGCGGTCCGCCCGAGAGTTCCGAAACGGACCGCTCCCGCTCTCCTGTTTCGTCCGGGGACGACGGACGGTCGCCCCTGGCTCGTGCAAGCTCGAGTTGCGCCCCGGACAGGGCGCGGAAACCTCAACGCGCCCGGAGAAGAGAGACTGGCGACTCGGCAGTCGCCAGCCCCACCTCGGAGGGCGGACCGGCGTTGGTCCGCGACGAAGGTGACGGGGCACATCGCCGAGTTGTCGGACTCAGGGGAAGGACGTTGCCGCGACACGGGCTGCATGCCGGCGGTGCCAAGCCGCCTTCCTGTTTCGTCCGGGGACGACGGACGGTCGCCCGTGGCTCGTGCAAGCTCGAGTTGCGCCCCGGACAGGGCGCGTGAGACATCCACCCGCCCTTCGGGCTGAACACCAGGACCCACTCATCCATCCAGAAACCGACAGGACGCCGACAACTCGGAGACGCGCCCGGAGAAGAGAGACTGGCGACTCGGCAGTCGCCAGCCCCGCATCGGAGGGCGGACCGGCGCTGGTCCGCGACGAAGGTGACGGGGCACATCGCCGAGTTGTCGGACTCAGGGGAAG
>CAZSOV010000105.1:0-7011 GCA_964608505.1 uncultured Verrucomicrobiota bacterium | reverse complement strand
GACGTTGCCGCGACACGGGCTGCATGCCGGCGGTGCCAAAGCGCCTTCCTGCTAGATCTGCGAGATCTACGGGCCGGGGGATTCCCGAGGACCGGGGCGAAGGCGGGGGGCCGCGTCGTTCGACCAGAGGCGGGCGGCACCGAATACGAAGAGCAATAGGGCCGCGAGACGTATCCAGGGGCGGGATGTTCCGGCCGGAAGGGGAGTTGGACCGGACGTCCGAGGCGTGACTGCCGCACGGGTGGTTCGCGGTTCGGCGTCGCGTTCGCGTTGGGCCCGGACTCCCGGCAGGGCGCGCGCGGGCTGCACGTGGATGTCGAGGGTCGGTCCGTCGGGAAGGGCGCGGACCGTGTGCCAGCCGGGGTGGACGGGCCAGAACACGGCCCGGGCCTCGGAGGACGCCGACGACGCGGGGTCGAGGGTCAGAGGAATGGCCGGGTCGTCCGGCGCGCCCTGCGCCCTGACCTCGGCCCTGGGTGGCGGGGCGTCCGGGGCGCCCGACCAGATCAGGAACAGGGGTTGATCGACGAAGACGGGATGCGAGGCGGCGTCGAGGGACCAGGCACCGGTAGAGACGGTCGGGGGCCGGGATAGCACCGAGATCAACGCGGACCAAAAGCGCGCGTAGTCGTCGCCCTGCCCATGTTGTCGCCACCGCCACGAATCCAGCACGAGGGAGCCCGCCCAGCGCCCGCGCCCGCGCGATGCCCAGGCCACGATCGGGCGGCCCTGCGGATCCCGGGCCAGGGTCTGTTCGGCGGGCGGAACGGCGAGTTCCGCCGCGAGCACGGAGACGGGCGTGTCCAGGGAGGCGCCATCGGGGAGCTGGAGGCGGGTCTCGCGCTGGCCGGCGGGCGGATCGGTGGAAGGGGCGTCCGACCGCAGCCAGGACCATGCGAGGGCCTTCTTTCCGTCCGACGCCGGATCGGGCGCGGGGCCGCGGACGACCGCAGCGTTTGGGGGCGTCGCCGAATGGGTTCCCTCGTTCGCGGCGACACGATCCGTTCCGGAAGAAACCAGGACCAGGAGACCCACTCCGTCCCGGCGAATGGCCAGGTCGAGGTCGGCCTGTTGGTCGGGCGACAGCCGATCCAGGGCGGCGTCGTGGGCCACCACGAGGTCCAGGGACGCGAGCGCGGACGCGTCGAGAAGATCGGAATCGACCGGGGTCCGGGTTCCGGGGGCGGAGGCGATGCGGTGGCGTTCGGTGCTGATGCGGGTCCGGGTGGTCACCGTGGATCCCGCGTCGCCGAGCCAACGCTGAAGTCGGGCTCCTTCGGCGCCGGGGTGGTCGAGGAGGAGCAGCACGCGAGACGGCTTGGCCTCGTCGACGCGCACGCCGAGGACGACGGGGTCGCCGGAGGGATCGAGTCGGAGTTTCCAGGAAAACGCGCCGGGCCCAGGCACGGGGGTGGGATGCCGGAGGGCGAAGGCGGCCTCGTGGGATCCGTCATCGCGGAGTTCGACCGCGGCCATCGTGCCGTCGGGACCTTCGAGGGAGATCGTCGCCGGGCGCTCCGGGGTCAGGCCTCCGACGCGACCGTGTACGGTCAGACGTTGGCCGGGGAGGAGGACGCGGTCCGCCGACAGGTGGGTGATTCGGGGCGCGCCGGCGTGGACGGGGTCCGGGTCCGGCGGCGTCCGGGGAGCGGGGGCGGGCGCGAGCGCGGGAATGGGGAAGTCGGGGCGGGGCTGGAACGCGTCCCAACCGAGCACCCCCAGCGACAGGACGGCGAGGGCCTGGAGCCAAGTGCGGCGGGCGGGGCTCATGGCGGCGGGGAGGACGAGGAGGCCACCGCGTCCGCATAGCGCTGATCGAGGCCGGGCCGGTTCGGGGGACGTCGATGCGGCGACTCCTCCGTGGGGGGCAGGAGGGACCACACGGTGTGCCGGATGGTGTCGAGGGCGGAGGACGGCAGCGGGGCGGCGCGGGAGCGCCAGAGCTGGAGGGCGGGCAGGTAGCGGTCGGGTTGGGCCTGGGCCGCGCTCCACAACCGGTCCTCCACGCGCGCGGCCAACTCCTCCGGGATCCGCCCGGGCGCAGGTCCGGCCAGCCCGGCGACGGCGCGGCGAAGCGCGTCGGCGTCGGGGTCGGAGACGCGGCGGGAGGCGGTGGGAGTGCCGTGGGCGGAAGCGGGAACGGCGTCGAGTTCGCCGCGCAAACGTCGTTCCTCCAGTCGGAGCGGTGGGAGTTCCGAACCGACGCGGCCCACCGAGAGACGATCCGCCTGCTGGATGGCCTTGAGGATTTCGAGCGCGCGCAGCTCGGCGGGGAGAGCGGCGGACGGTTGGGCGGTGCGCAGAAAACCCTCGGCCTCCCACATGGCGGCGAGCACGGCGCGCAGGGACGCCTTCAGGCGTTCGTCGAGGAACGTGGCGGCCTCGGGGCTGTCGTGGTTGTGGGCGAACTGGGCGAACAGGTCCAGGGTGGACCCGGGGCGGAGAGTCGGTGCGGGCTGGGGCCCGGGTTCGTGGGCATGGGTGGCCTCGATGGCGCGACCGATGGCGGCGTTCCGGTCGGGGTCCTGCCCGGCGGGACCGCGCAACGCGGCGGCCCATTCCATGGCGACCGCCTCCCGCGGGGCGCCGGCGGAGGCGGGCTCGAATTCCTCGCCCAGGAATTGGCCGTACCTCAGGCGCAGGAGCTTCTGGTCGAGGCCGAGGTTTTCGGAACGCGCGCGGAACCCGGCCTCGGACAACGCGGGGCGCTCCGCCAGGAGTTGTTCCGTGTCGAGAACGAGCTGGCGCTGGCTGCGGAAATACTGGGGCAGGCGGCGCAGACCCGGGAGCACGACCGCAGGGTCGCCCGTCGTCGCGGAGGGCCCGGCGAGGACGAGGCGGCGGGTTTCGGTCCGCGACTCGTTCGGCGTGGGGCGCCGGGTGTCGAGGGCCACGGCCTGGAGATAGAGTTCGTCGCCCGGTTCCAGCCCGAGCGCGGCCAGGTCGAGGGATCGGCCATAGGCGGGATCGGCGGATTCCGCCACGGACGGGCCGGGCAGGATTTCGGAGAGCTCACGGAACCGCATGCCTTCTCCGGAGCCCTTGGCGACGGTGAGGAGGAGCCGGACCTCGGCCACCGCGTGGTCGTCGGACGCCAGAACCTCGATCCCGACCGGCGGGAGGTTCGAGGCGGGGGGGATGGAGGTGCTGGGAAGCGCGGGGGATCGCCAAACCAGACGCGGGGGGGAATCGCGGCGCACCTGGAGCACGTGGAGCGCCGGCAAGGTGACCTTGGAGCCGTCGGGCGACCGGACCGCCACCTGATAGACGAGGGTGTCGGCCACCTCGCGGCGGATCCGGAACCGACCGGCCCCCAGCGGTTCCGCGACGAGCGCGTCGTTCGTCCCGTGGCCGGAAAGCTCCAGTCCGGTCAGGTGCGGTGCGGTGACGAAATTCCAGAGCACCTCGGCGCCTTCCTCGACCTCGGTGGCGAGGGTGTCGACACGGCGCGCCGGGCGTCCGAGGTAGGCCGGGGGACGAATCTCCAGAGTCGCCGAGACCGTCGGGATGGAGGCCGGGGCCGGAGCAGGAGCCGGCGCAATCGGCGGGGGCGAGCCCCGTGCGATTCGCGCGCGGGATGCCGCGGTGCCGCTGACGACCGCGCCGAGGAAGGCGAGCGAAAGGAGCAGCGCGAGCAGGATCGGGATCAGGCGGGCGGACGGCGGGAGGCCCGGCGGCGGAGCGGGCAGGGCGCTCCAGGTCTGGTTCAGGCGCCGGAGCTGGAGACGTTCCACGACGCCGAGATCGTCGGGGTCCCGGAGCCAGAGCGCGGCGCTTTCCTCGAGGGCGGGGCACCGGCGATTGAGGTGCTCGGCGATGGCGGCGGTGGTGATCGGCGGGGCGCGCCGGCGCAGGGCGATCGCGGCGACGGCAGCCGTGGCGAGGCCGACGCCCGCGGCGACGGGGGGATGCCACGGAAACACCACCGCCGTGGCCGCGCAGGCCGCGGCGGCAAGCAGGCCGCCGTGGCGGAGGGCGCGATGCCGTCTCCACTGCCGGGCGATGGCTTCGAGCGACGCGCGGTTCATCGGGAGGCGGGGGAGGCGGTTCCCCGCGGTTGGGTCGCCGACCGGGCCAGCAGGCGCTCGACGAGGAAGAGCGCGGTTCCCAGCAGCCAACATCCGGCCCGCAGATCGATGGCCTCGGGAGGTGGGAGGGTGGAAGTCACGGGACGGTCCGGGTTCGTGACGAACCGGGGCTCGGCCTGTTCCGGCGCGATGGGCGTGGTGGCTGGCGGCGCGGGTTTAAGGTGCTCCTGCCACCAGGCGGGAAACGCGCCGTCCAGCGGCCAGTCCGTCCAGTCGGGGTGAAATCGAAAAGCGACGTGCCAAACAACCACCGCGCCCCGGCGCTCCTCGGTGAGCCACGGGTCCCCGTGGCTGTCGCGCCCCACGGGCGCGCCGGGGCCCGGGGCGACGCGTCGTCGCAGCGCGACGGTTCGGGAGCCGACCTCGATCCGGCGGAAGACGGGCTCCGGTTCGGCGGTGTCCGGCGCGTCCCGGACGATTCGGACGCCGCGCGCTTCGAGTTCGTCCGGAGGAAAGGGCAGCGGGGCGGAACCGAGCTGGAAGATCCAGGACGGCACGCCGTCGTTCACGAGGGTCGCGCCCATCGCCTGGAGCGCGGCACGCAGGTACCCCGCGTCGGCGGCGCGTTCGGGGTGATGGACGATCCCGACTCGGGCCGCGGGGAGTGGGGTGAGGACCGGCGGCGGGGTGGGCACGGCCTGCCAGCGGATGCGCAGATGGGCGACCGTCGGGCGGCTTCCCTCGAACAGGGAGGTCCAGGTCGGGCCAAACACCCACGCCTCGGAACCGGGGGCGAGCCGTCGATCCGCCTGCCCGAGCAGGGACCAGACCGGGGCCCGGACGTCGGGGGCGGGGGAATGGGTCGGGTCGAGAATCCGGGGAAAACCCGGGGCCAGCCAACGGGCCTCGAAACCTTCCCGGAGCCGGAGCGACCACTCCCGGAGATCGGTGTCGTGCAGGGGCGTTCCGGGGAGGAGCAGACACCAGCGCGCCGGGGACGGTGTCCGGGGCGACCAGCGCGGACCGGCGAGGGCCAGGGCGAGGGCCGCGAGGACGGCGCAGCGGAGCAGCAGAAGCGGCCAATCCCGAAGGGTCCGCGGGCGAAGCGGTCGGGGCCGGGCCAGGAAGGGACGCAGGCTGCCCACGCGCACGACGGGGAGAGGTCGGCGCCGGAGATGGATCAGGATGGGAACGGCGAGTGCTCCCAGGGCGAACAAGGCCAGCGGCTGGACGACATGAAACATGCGATGGCTCAGGGGCGCGTCCGGCGGCGAAGGATGGCGTGCAGGGAGCGCTCGAGCGGTTGGTCGTCCGGGATGGGCAGGTATTCGAAGCGCGCATCGCCCCAGGCGCCGAGCCAGGCCCGCCGCGCGGCTTCCCGCGCGTCGAGAATCTGCCGGCGCGCGGCGGACGCGTCGGTTTCGAGGGTGCGCCCGGTTTCCCACTCCTCCAGCAGCACGGGGCCCTCAAACGGAAGATCCAGTTCGTCGCGGGACGTGAAGTGGAGGAACAGGACCTCGTGCTGGCGGGCGCGGAGCGGGGAGAGGGCGGCGCGGATCTCGCCGTCGTGCTCGTGGCCGTCGGTGAACACGACGGTGAGTTGGTGGGTGGCGGCGGGTCCGGCGGACCCCTGGGTGGTCCGGGTCCGGCCCATGGCATCGGCCAGGCGGCCGGGTTCGGCGGGCCACCTTCCCTGCGGTTCGAGCGGGGCGAGCCGATGAACGACCTGGCGGAACGGTTCCCGGCATCCGGCGGTGGACATCGAGACCACGTCGCCGCGGGAAACGACGTGCAGGGCCAGCGGATCGCCCTGGGTTTCGGCGATCAGCGCGAAGGCCGCGGCCAGCGATCGGGCGCGGTCGAGTTTTCGAGGGTCGTCGCCGCGGTCGCCGCGGTCGCCGCGATGCTGCATGGACGCGGTGGCATCGAGCACGAGGGCGATGGCGAGGCGGGCGTCGACGTCGCCCTCGCGGAGAAAGAACCGGTCGGAGCGGGCGAACAATTTCCAGTCGATGTGGCGGGGTTCGTCGCCGGGCTGATAGGCGCGGTACTGGCTGAAATCGCGGGAGCGCCCGGGGTGGAGGCTGGGATGGAGGCCGGCCACGGCACCGGCGACGAGCCGACGGGCGGCGAGGGTGAGTTGCGCGGCGGCGGCGAGCAGCGGTGCCTCCGGCAGCGGCGTGGTCGTGGGCGACGCGTCCATCACCGCATCGGGTCGGGGGGCTGCGGGAGGCCGGCGATCAGTTCTCGGACGACCTGATCGCGGGTGACGTTTTCGGCTTCGGCCTCGAACCGGAGGATCAGGCGATGGCGCAGGACGGGCGCCGCGAGGGCCTGGATATCGTCGAGCGTGACGGCGAACCGACCGGCGAGCAGGGCGCGGGCCTTGGCGGCGAGCACCAGGGATTGGCCTCCGCGGGGACCGGCGCCCCAGCGGATCCAGCGGCCCACGAGGGGATGGGAGCGATCGCGCGTGGCGCGGACGAGGCGGTTCAGGTAGTCGAGCAAGGGCTCGCTCAGGAGCACGCGCCGGGCGAGGCCCTGGAGCCGGAGGATCTCCGGGGCGGACATCACGGGAACGATGGGTTCCGCCGGGCCGCCGGTGGTCCGCATCAGCATCGTCTTCTCCTCCTGTTCGGTCGGATAACCGATGGTCAGCTGGAGCAGGAACCGGTCGAGTTGGGCTTCCGGCAGCGGGTAGGTGCCGGCCTGTTCCATGGGATTCTGGGTGGCGAGGACGAAGAACGGGCGTTCGAGCGGATGCGTCTTGCCGCCGTACGTCACGCAGCCTTCCTGCATGGCCTCGAGCAGGGCGGCCTGGGTCTTGGGCGGCGTGCGATTGATCTCATCGGCGAGGATCAACTGCCCGAAGATGGGACCGCGATTGAACCGGAAGAAGCGGCGCCCGGTGGCGTGATCCTCCTCCAGCACCTCGGTGCCGATGATGTCGGAGGGCATCAGGTCGGGCGTGAACTGGATGCGG
>CAZSOV010000104.1:0-23474 GCA_964608505.1 uncultured Verrucomicrobiota bacterium | reverse complement strand
TGAGCAGTCCGCCGTCGTCCACGCGCACGGGCAAGCGCTTGAGGTCGTCAATCTTCTCTCGCAGTTCCTCGCTGAGGCGCACCACGATGTCGAAACGGCGGTTGCCCTCAATGAGCTTGCCTACTTCCTGCCCGGCCAACGCGGCGTTCACCACGCGGTTCAACTCGGCGGCGTGCAGGTTATATCGGCTCATGGCCTCGCGCTTGGGGACGATCTCCAGCAGGGGCGATTTGCCGAGCGCGTCGAACTCCACGTCCGCCGCGCCGGGAATGGTTTCCAGCACTTCGCGCATCTCGGAGGCAATCTTTTCGATGACCGCAAAATCCTCACCAAAGACCTTCACCGCGATGTCCGCGCGCGTGCCTTCCAGAATTTCATTGAAGCGCATTTCAATCGGCTGGCTGAACAGATGGCCCTCGCCGGGGATGTGCTTGCCCAGTTCCTCGGTCATCAGGTTGGCGAGGGCTTCCTTGGTGATCGGCCTGCCATCCACCTTGCGCCATTTTTCGATCGGATTGAACATGATGTAGGTGTCAGCGACGTTCACACCCATCGGGTCGCTCGCGATCTCCGCCGTGCCCAGGCGGCTGAAGGTGTAGGCCACCTCGGGGAACTTCTCGATGAGCAGCTTCTCGCCGCGCTTCTGCATCTCCACGCTGGCGTCGATGCCGATGCTGGTGGTGCGAATCATGTGCGTGGCAAACGAGCCTTCATCCAGCTGCGGCACGAATTCCGCGCCCAGCCGGCTAAACACAAACACCGCCAGCGCCAGCAGCGCAACCGCGCCACCCACCACGGGCCAGCGGGCGCGCAGCGAGAAGTTCAGGAACGGCGCATAGACCTGCTTCGCGAACTTCACCAGGAAGGAGTCCTTTTCGCTGATGTTGCCGCCGAGCAGATACGTGCAGAGCGCGGGCATGAGCGTGAGCGCGAGCGCCAGCGCGCCGACGAGCGCAAAGATGACTGTGATCGCCATCGGCTTGAACATCTTTCCCTCGATGCCCGTGAGCGCGAGGATCGGGAAATAGACGACGGTGATAATGACCACGCCGAAGAACATCGGACTGGCGACTTCCTTGGCGCTGACGAGGACTTCATGCGCGCGTTCGTTGGCCGTGAGCCGGCGTCCGAGCTTGTGTTGTTTCTCCGCTAGATGGCGGATGATGTTCTCCACCATCACGACCGCGCCATCGATGATGAGACCAAAATCAATCGCGCCAAGGCTCATCAGATTGCCGGAGACCCGCCCCTGCACCATGCCGGTCATCGCCATGAGCAGCGAAAGCGGAATGGCCAACGCCACGATGAGTGCCGCGCGCCAGTTGCCAAGCATGACGAGCAGGACCACCACAACCAGAATCGCCCCCTCGAACAGGCTGGTTTCGACCGTGCGAATGGTGCGATCCACCAGCACCGTGCGATCATAGACCGGGATGATCTCCACGCCCGCCGGGAGCTTCGGCTGAATCTCCTTCAGCTTCGCATCCACCGCCTTGGCGACGAGACGGCTGTTCTCGCCGGCCAGCATCAAGGCCGAGCCCAGCACGGCTTCTTCGCCCCTGTAAGTGCCCGTGCCGGTTCGAACGGCCTTGCCGATGCTCACCTCGGCCACGTCTTTGACCCGCAAGGGCGTGGCGCGCGAACCGAATTTGAGCGGGAGGAGTTCGATTTCCTCCATGGTCTGAACCCGGCCCGCCGCGCGCACGGTCAACGTTTCGCCGCCGAGCTGAATCACACTGCCTCCGGCATTCTCCACGTTCTCGCCGACGGCCGCGGCGATCTCGCTGAACGACATGCCGACGCTCTTTAGCTTGTCGGGGTTGGGCTGAATGACGATCTGCTTCTCGTAACCGCCCGTGGTGTTGACCTCCGCCAGGCCGGGCGTCGAGCGCAGGCGCGGTTTGACGACGTAATCGTGGAGGAGCTTCAACTCCATTAATTGCGCCTCACGCGTGGACGGCTTGTTCGTCGAGTCGGTGGCGTATTCGACAACGTAGTAGAAAATCTCTCCGAGACCGGTGCTGATGGGCGCGAGCTTGGGCGTCAGACCCGCAGGGAGTTCGTCAACGACTGTCTGCATTCGCTCACTGACCAACTGGCGCGAGCGGTAGAGGTCCGTGCCGTCCTCGAAGATGAGGTTCACCTGCGAGAGCCCGAACTTGGAGACTGAGCGCAACTCGGTGAGGCCGGGAATACCTGCCATCTCATTCTCGATGGGAAAGGTGACGAGCTTCTCAATTTCCTCCGGCGCGAGCGCCGGGACGGCGGTGTTGATTTGGACCTGGACGTTGGTGATGTCCGGCACGGCGTCAATCGGCAGGCGCAAGGCGGAGTAGACGCCGATGCCGATGAGGACGACGGTGGCGAGCAGCACGAACACGCGCTGGCGAACGGAGAATTCAAGAAGGCGGTCTAGCATAACAGTCAGTGGGAGTGGCCGCCGCCTTTAGTGGCGCGAAGCTCGATGAGCCAGAGGCTTTGCACGGGCTTGGTCACCACCTGGTCACCGGCCAGCAGGCCGTCGGTGATTTCCACCCAGCCGTCGGCCTCCGAGCCGGCCTTGACCGGGGTGCGGAAGTAGGCGTCGCCGTTGACGGCGTAGACGAACGAGCCTTCGGATGTGCGGAGCAGCGCCGATTGAGGGATCACCGGCACAGCTTCCTCGCGCGGAAGGTTGATACGGGCCGGAATGAACCCACCGGGCTTAAGTGCCGCTGTGGCGTTGGATGCGCCAACGACGACTTCTGATTCACCGAGTGCCAAAGCCTTCTGGACCGCGAGCACGATTCCCCCCAGCGATGCGTTCGTGCTCATGAGCAGTTCCACCGGCTGACCGGCCTTCAAAACGGCAGCGGTGGTGGTTGACACGAAACCCGAGCCATGCACGTCGCAGCCCGTATGGTCTTCAGGATTGAGCAGGTGATGATGCTTCTCGCCAAAGATCTGCAGGGTGATGCGAATCTGGTTTGGCAACTTGCGGTCGGTCACGTCGGTGACTTCGACCCCGAGCAACTTCTTGGTCTCTTCGGTCACGATCACGCCTTTGCCGGCCTTGAACGAAGCGCCAGACGGCGATTCCTCGCCGTGGCCGTGCCCCTCGTCCTTGGCGTGGCCCGCTTCCTTGCCGTGGTCGTCGCCCTCTTTGCGACTGCAACCCATGAGCAATGAGCCTGCGATCAACAGGGTGTGGAGAAATGCGACGGAGCGAAGCGCCTTCATTTCTTCTCCTCGGTCGGGGTGATTTGCGAGAGCGGCAACGGCAGGCCGGTGAGCAATTCTAGCTGCGCCGCCGCTTCGAGCGCCTCTTTCTTGGTGTCGAGCAAACCCTCGACGGCGTCGAGGTATTGCTTCTGCAACTCGACGTAGGTCGAGATCGGCACTGCGCCGAGGCGGTAATGGCGGTCGGCGACTTCAGCGGCTTCCCGGAAATGCTGCACGGAGTCGGGCCGCCACTTCGCCATCTCGCGCAGCTTCGTCTCGTAGGTCAGCGCGGCTTCGATGACTCTCCGCTGAATCTCGCGCTCCGTGACGTTCAGCGAAACCTCCGCCTGCATCTGACGCGCGACCGCCGTCTCAATGTTTCCCTTGTTGCGATTCCACAGCGGCAACGGCAGCGAGATGCCGACGCCGAGGATGCGCTGTTCCTCCGATCCCGCCTTTTGCTCCGAGTAACTTGGCCCGACGCTGACGGTTGGAAAGCGCTCGTTCCGGGCGAGGTCCACGCGGAAGCCCTGCTGGGCCAATTCCACGGCGCGCACCCTCAGCTCGAAGTTGTTGGTCCGTGCCAGGTTTAGGAGCGAGCTGCGATCTTGAATCGGTGGACGGAAGGAAAGATTCGCTTGGCTGATGGCTAAGCGCGTGTCGGGTGACACGCCGCGAAGCTGGTTCAGTTGCAGCAACGCCGCTTGAGTGGCCAACGCCGCCTCGCTGGCCTTGCGCTGCGCGTTCAACTCCGTCGCCTCGATGACGCGCGTTTCGAGCAGTGGCGTCAGGCCCGCAGGATCGCGCTGCACGAGTACTTCGCGCAATGCCTTGAACCGCTCCGCCACTTCCATCGCCGCGGCGGACTTCTCCTGTGCGGCGAACAGTCCATAGGCCACCGTCCGCACGCGGCCGGCAAGCGCGATCTTGAATCGCTCGTAACCCAGTTTCGCGAGTTCGATGTCGTGGTTCGCGATGGCCTTGCGCAGGCCGATGCGCCCCGGCCACTCGAATGGCTGCACCACGGACACCGACCACGCGACACCTTCCGCGCTCAGGCCGCCAAACTTCTGAGCGTTGTGCCCTACTTCGCCACTGAGTTGTGGGTTGGCGAGCAGTCCGGCGGTTCGGCGACCGGCCTTGGCGGCATTAATCTCCGCCTCATAGAACTTGAGTTCCGGATTGCTCAACAAGGCATCGGCGACCAATCCGTCGAGGGTAGCGGCCCCGTCGGTGGTGACTGGCGAATGCGGAGAGTCCAGTCCGCACGCGGTCGACGCCGCCAAAGCCAGGGTGAAGGTCGCAAGGAGCAGTTTACGGGATGGGCTAACGTTTGCGGGAGACGATTTCATGTTCAAAATGATGCAGGCATAATGGGGGGTCCGGCCCTGAAAGGGCCAACAAGCACGGGCACGCAACCGGGTGTAAAGAGACCTGAAGGGCCCTCAGCTAACGTGAGGGTGGGTCAGGAAGCCGACGAAGGGGCACGGACAGGAAGAGCCGTGCGAAAGGAAAACTGCCAACCAACTGGTAACTCCGGGGGAGCCGTGGAGAGGATGCCGAGGCAGACTCGCGCGGGGAGTGGCAAGACCAAGACCACCGAGGCTTCAATCGGAGCAACCAATTCAAGGGTACTTAGTACGAGAGGCTGCTGACGGTTTGATTGGTATTTGGCGGACTCAACCGCGCAGCAACCTCCGTCCTGGCAAGGTTCCCCTGAGTCATGCGAGGAGTGCGTCTCCTCGACGGAGCATCGGAAAAACTCGAACCCAGGCAGATTCGAGAGCGAGCAGTGCGATGAGAGCGGCAGCCAGGCGAACGCCAAGGCTACCGCGATAATGGCTCTGATTGCCCGCACAGCCGATGCTTATACCAATACGTTGCATTCCGCAACCTGAACTTTAGATCAGGTTCGTAGATTCGCCGATTGATTGGGTCCGAATCACCCTGAAAAAGGAAAAGCGCTGTTTCGACTGCCACGGCGTCACATGGGTTTCATCGGCCTGCTCGACCAACCTAAAGCTTGCGCCCAAAACCTGTTGGAGGCTCCTCGCGTCGTACCGGGCAACGGGCAATCCGCTGCACTTCTCGGGTCCGTCGATGGCGAACGTGCCGATGATCGCCTGGGCTCCCACCGGAAGCGCGCACTTCAATCCATCGACATAACCCCGTTGGTCCGCGGGGTCGGTCAGAAAATGAAAGACCGCTCGATCGTGCCAGAGCCGAAACGGTTGACTGGCCTGGAAGCTCGTGACGTCGGCTTCGATCCAGGTGACCTGCGCCGCACGAGCCCCCAAACGCTTCCGGGCCTGCGCCAGCGCCGCACCTGAGATGTCCAGCACCGTCAGGTCACTGAACCCCGCGTCCAGCAGACAATCGATGAGCAGCGAGGTCCCACTACCGATATCCACGATCGGTTCGCCCTTCGACACGCCCGCCGCCTGGATCAGGCGAAAGGAGATCGCAGGCTTGGCCTGATACCAGCTGATGTCGTTGTCCCCTTTGGTCTCGTAGACTTGATTCCAGTGCTCCTTGCGATTCATGGTGCATTCTCCTCGACAGCAGCCAACCCCGCAGCATTGGGCTTTCCCGCCTGCCACGCCAGCGCCAGAGCTTTCAACAACCGAAGCGATTCGACGCTCCCATCGCCTTCCCCCTTCTCGAAGTCTCCCTCCTCGACTCCCATGCGATTCGTGATGTGGGCGAAGCAAATGACCGACCGGCGTTTCGCCTCCGCCATGGCGTACAGGGACGCCGCCTCCATCTCGACCGCCAGGAGGCCGCGAGCGCGAGCCGACTCAATGGCGGCTGCGGTTTCACGGAATGGCGCATCCGTCGTCCAAGCCGCGCCGGCCTTGACCGGAAGACCTGAACTGCGGAGAGCGCCATCGCAGAACGCGCGCAGTTTTGGCTGCAAGTGAACGTAGGTGGAGGGCGGAAGGTAGTGATGGCTCGTGCCCTCGTCGCGCAGCGCGTGGTCGATCAGGATGAAGTAGGGTGGCGGGCGGACCGCCACGATCTGACCGGCGGACGTGATGCTGACGAGCAACTCGCAGCCGGAAGCGAACATTTCCTCGGCGATCAGGACCGCGAAAGAACCGCCGACCGCACAGCCGACGACGCCACAGGTCACCCCGCCCACGACGAACTCATGAAGCGTGGTGTGATAGCAGGCCCAAGCCGGGCTGGTCGTCGCCAGTCCATGCCCGCAAAGGTATCGGACAATGTCGCCATCGGGGTCCAGGAGGCAAACGGGCGGAATGCGCCCTTCGGGCACGCGTTTTTGGCGACGGGCCTCCCGAAGGAGGTTTTCCGGGGTGAACACGGGCTCAGCCCCAAAGTCCTTCTCCAACGTCAACGGACTCTTCCCGTCCCCCGTGCCAACTCCGTTCATCGCGGTTCGCAGGTTGCATGCCTCATGCTCGGCACCTTCATCAGGGCGCTTTCTTCGCGTTCCTCGGATCTTCGGACGGGTTCACGTAGTTGATGATCCAAGGCCCGATGCCATGAAACTGGACGATCGATTCGCCTTCAGTCCAAACGGCATGTTTCATCCCAGGAGGCCAGACCCCGAAGGTGCCGGCAGGCAAAATGTGGGCATTTGAAACCCGAAGGTCGTCCCCCATCGCCAGTTTGAAGGTGCCCGAGATCACGGTCACCCGCTCCGGTTTGGGGTGGGTGAGCTGGGATATGGTAGCCGTTCGGCACCCGGACCCGCATCAGGAAGAACCCCTCTTTTGTCGGGTCGCCTTCGAGGACGGCGATCTTCGCTCCTGGAGGCAAAGACGGCGGACCGTCTTTCCACACGATTTCCGCAGGTGGGTAAAGCCCCAGCCCCATCGCCTTGGGATCGTGGGGTGGGTCTTGTGCGGGCAATGGCGCCGCCTGCACGACGAGCGCAGTGGCGGCGAGGGCGGCAAGGAATTGCTTTCGATCCATGGCGTTGTTGCGTGACGGTGGAATTGAAGCACCGAACAAGTGGCACCCGGCAACGCACAAACTGCCCACAAGTCCAACCGGGTCAAACCGTGGAATGCCTTGGGCAAGGCGGGGCAATGCACAAAAGGTCGCCACCCAAGCGGGACGGCGACCCTCCGATTCGTTCTGCGGCCAACCTCAGTGCTTCTCCATGCCACTGGTGGGCTTGCCGTTCTTCGATGTCGCACAGCAGAAGACCGAGCCGTCACCGCAGCCCGTGCAGGTGTGGGTCACCTTGTCGGTCTTCGCCTTGCCGTGGCCTACGGTTTCGATCGTGGAATTGCACCCGGTGCACAGGTGTTTGGCGGTCATCGTTGGGATATCCCGTCCCTTGGACTTCGAGACCGTGTGCATCATCACCGTCTGGCACTTGCCACAGACCATGACGAACTTGTCGCCCGATTTCAGGTCCTCCAAGTCGCCGTAGGTTGACACTTTCGACAGGCTTTGGAACCGCTCGGCGCCTTTCTGAGCAGCCTGAGCGGCGATCCCGGAAAGCCCGAGTACGAGGAGGGCTGCGGCCCAGATGTGGAGGATGGGTCGACGTGTGGTATTCATTCTGTTCCGTGGGGGTTGGTTGGTGAGGAGGTTCTGATGGACCTCTTGGATTCCAATGGGTGATACGCCCGTCGAGTGCAAAACCCTCAGGAAATTGCGGACCGCCTGCCTTGGTCGGGAACCGGGTTGGTCTCGGATTGCCCCGATGTGGTTCAACCTCTCACCCATCGGTACACCACCCGAGTCCGAGTCGCCAGCATCTACGACAGTGCCGCGATCGACGCGAGAACCCCAGGCACCTTGGCGTTGCCCGTCGTCGCCGAATCGACGTAGAAGCGAGTCATGTCCACTCCACGGCTGTCCCGCCTGCTCGTCGACAAGCGGAGCGGCCGGCCATGGGAAGGCGAAACGACTGCGGCCACTCCTTCGGGAGGCAGGGCGTGCGCTTCCATCTGCATCTAAACGACTTGCAGGTGCGGAGCCGAGAGCCGGAGGGATTCCCGCTGCTGGCGCGTAAGCATAGAGAGATCAGGTCCCATTGGGGCTGATCGCACTACCACCATTAGATCACAATTCCATGCGAAAAGTCATACGATCAGCGACGGTCGCCGGGGCTTTCCTTGCCCTCACTGTCGTGCTGCACCCGGCCGCCGCGTCCGCCCAAGCCCAGAAGGCGGAAAAGGCAAAACCCTATCCCCTGCCAGCGTGCGTGGTTTCGGGTGAAAAACTCGGCGGCGATATGGGGGAGCCCCACATTTTCACGTACAAGGGACGGGAGATCAAGCTGTGCTGCAAGAGCTGCCTGAAAGACTTCAACAAGGAACCGGCCAAGTTCCTCGCCAAGGTGGATGAGGCAGCGAAGAGGGTGAAGCCCTACACGTTGGCTACGTGCTTGGTGTCCGATGAGAAGTTTGGCGGCGACATGGGTGAGCCCTACGAGTTCATTTACGAGGGTCGCGCGATCAAGTTGTGCTGCAAGAGCTGTGTCAAGGACTTCAACAAGGAGCCCGCCAAGTTCCTGAAGAAGCTGGACCTGGCGGCCAAAACCGCAGGCGCGCCCGAAAAGCCAGCCCGACAGTCTCATGAAGAGAGTGCCCATAAGCATTGACGCCGCGCAGCGAGGGAACTCCGCGCGATGACCATAAGTAACGAATAGAAATGCGCATTTCAAGCAGGGGGCACGACCGGAAGCGCGCTTTCCAGCAGAGAGGATATTTTGCCCCGGTCCCAACCGGACACCCATGAGCACCAGAACACCTAACCAGAACCGCGATCCCCTTGATGATCTGCTGAAAAGTTGGAAGGTGGAGGCGACATTGCCGGCGAGGTTTCAGGACGAAGTGTGGCGGCGCATCGCTCGGGCGGAAGAGAGGTCCGCATCACTCTCCATTTCCACATGGCTTCTGGGGCTCACGGCACGTCTGGCCAGCGTCCTGCGTAGGCCGATCGGTGCGGCCATCTATCTCTCGACGTTTCTAGTTGTTGGCAGCCTTACAGGCGTCTGGCGCTCGGACCGAACTGCCGACCAAACTGAGATGGCATGGCGCGCTGCCTACCTGCAAGCCGTCGTGCCGGCAGCACCGTTTACCTCCCAGCCATGATGCGTCCTCGGATCATCGCCCTCCTCGGTGTCGTCTGCGCACTCGCCGGGTTCATCGCGTTCTACGGGAGCAGGACGTCCGAATATCGGAAGTTGGAAGCGGAATGCGGTCCGGAATTGGCGTGGATCAAGAAGGAGTTTCGCCTCACGGATGACGAATTTGAACGTATTAAGAAACTCCACGGAGCGTACAAGCCGGTCTGCGCGGAGATGTGCCGACAAGTGGACGAACAAAATCGGGAGCTGGCGCGGCTGCTCCAAACCGCTCAGGGAGTGACGCCCGAGATCGAAAAGGTGTTGAGCCGGGCCTCCGAAATTCGCAGAGAATGCCAGATGGCGATGCTCACTCATTTCTTTCGCGTGAGTCAAGAGATGCCACCGGAGCAGGGTCATCGCTATTTGGCGTGGATGCAGGCGCAAACGCTGATCCCAACCCACGAGTCAATGTTGCCAAAGACAGAGGCGAAGCCAGCCGATGACCGCGACGTCCACCGATGATCGGGATCGTCTCGACATGGCCCGCCTTCAGGGGGGTGATGGCGCCGGCCTAAATGACCTGATGGGGCGGCACTCGCTTCGTCTCCTTCACTATTTGTTGAGGGTCCTCCACAGCGAGGAGGATGCGGCCGACCTCACGCAGGAGGCCTTCCTGCGTGTTTACCAGCATCGTGCTGAATTCGATGGGGAGCGCCGCTTCAGCACTTGGCTGTACACCATTGCCAGCAATCTTGCGCGAGACCGCATTCGTTGGCGGGCTTGCCATTCGACTGTGTCCATTGAAGCGGAGTCATCCGATGCAAGCTTCGCCTGGAAAGACTCCTTGCCCGACGGCGGAGCCGATCCTGCAGACTCTGCCGACCAAAAGGACCGTGGTGAAATCGTTCGGCACGCGATTGCAGGTTTGCCCGAGGAATTTCGCCTACCGCTAATTCTGCGGGAGTATGAAGGCCATTCGCACGCGGAGATCGCAGTAATCTTAAACTGCACCGCCAAGGCGGTCGAGATGCGAGTTTACCGGGCCCGTCTCGAACTTCGTAGACAAATAGTGGCCTTGCTTCCGCCGGAACTCCCCTGATTCCAGGACCGACCCCCGGGGCCGCATAGAGGCTCGAAACTAAATTCGAGAAGCGTTGTGCCGCGGAGATCCTAATCTTCGCGCTAGAGCGAGGTGTAGGGTCCGGTGCTCCGAACTGGATTGGGGCCTCTCACAGTCAGAGGGAACAAATCGGAAGCATCGTATGCAATGGAGAGCCAAGGAAATGACGACGCTCCAAATACCGATTGCCGATTCGGGCAGCATTTACTTCCAACTCCCCGTAATTATTACTTGCTCTGAATGCCACCTACAGAACAATTGTCATGAGACATTCAACTCGCTCCAAGCCGATCAAACCACTGGTAGTAAATGCCATACAATCCTTCGCATTCCGCCATCCCGAGGCCAGGCAGGTGAGCCTGGCGGGCTCCTTCAGCGATTGGGCGCCGATCCCCATGGTAGAGGTCGAGCCAGGACATTGGGTGAAGGAATTGAAACTCCCACCTGGGCGCCACGAGTATCGCTTCCTGGTGGACGGCCGCTGGCAGGACGATCCCAGCGCTACGGAGGTCACGCGAAATCCGTACGGCAGCCAAAACGCCATCGCCATCGTGCCGTCGATGGAAAACAGCAATCAGCCAGGGCCGTTGCTCCGGGATTAATGAGCAATTTCCATGAGGGCTTCCCCATCACGGCTCGTAGTAAAGAGGAGAGCACATGAGTTCCGCTTCAACTCCTACGTTCTCGCCGTCGCTGATTCTGCAGTGGGATAAGCGCCAGGCGGAAAACCACATGCGCCGGGGCCAACCAGCTCACAGAACAGAATAGCAACTGAGAAATGCCATGAATACAAAGAATATGAATTCGACAGGTCGTACCCTCTCTCTCGCGACCGCCTGCGCGATTGTGCTGTACGCGTTCGCAGAACTTCAAGCCGCCGACATCGAGAAGGGTGCGCAACGTCTGATGCGACTCGGACGCCGAGTACAGGCTGCTGAGGGATCGGTGAAAACCTTGGCCGCCCTTAAGCCGATGTCCTGCGCAAAATGCACGGACATCATCGTTGAACGTCCCGTGAAAACCGTAAAGGGCGCCACCCTGCTGATCACGGGTTCCGTGCCGAAGGAAAGGATCGTCAGGCATCAATGCGAGGGCTGCGCCACCACCCTGGAGGTCGTTGGTCACGGGAAGTCCAAGACTCAGGTGGCAAAGCACACTTGCACAAGTTGCGGTAGCGAAGGCGAGGGGTGCTGCTCGACGAGATAGAGCCAGCGCTCTCCCGTTTGTGGTACCCGGGGTCGTTCCGGGACGAGAAAGATTACGACAAATTCTATGATAGTCGTTCTGATTGCGATAGTCTGGCTACTGGCTGAGGCAGTTTTTATTCTTGGAGCCTGCGTCGCAGCAGCACGCCCAATGCCGCAACCGGGCGCGCGGCAAAGGCCTACGCCACCACCAATGGATCGCGACTCTAAGGGGGGGGACCGCACTCACAAGGAAGTCTTGCCAAGCGCTCATGCTAATGCCTGCGCTTGCTCTCATTCCTCTGTCGTGTTGCACCACACAGATCAAGCGACGAGTTCGATCTGCCGCCACCGGCACGGGCAAAGGTGGAGGCGCCAAGCCCCTGAAGATTTGGCGCACTACGGATCATGGCCTTAAAAGGTGGCAATCATGTGGAATTCTCCGCACCGGGACAGACGCACTAACCAACGCAATGAAACCAACTCCAGCAATGCAATTAGTCCGCACACTACTGCTCATCGGGGCGCTGTCGACTGCGTTCGAAAGCGACGCACGGCCTCCGCGTCAGCACTCGGTCGTCGGCGTGGTTGAGAGTATTGACCACGTTACGCAAACTCTGGTGCTTGTTAAACCCGTGACCAAGGTTAGCCGCTCCTTCGTCTGGACCGACAAGACTCGATTCCGATGCGATGGCGAAAGGAGTCGGATCGACACCCTTCAGCCGGGAATATTAGTAAAAGGATCCTATCAAAACTCAAGTGGCAGAAGTGTGCTGCGCGTACTCCGATGGAGCCACTCCGTGCCGGGCAAAAACAAGGGCTGCATCCGATGCAATTGTTAGAGCGCACCTCAGCGGGGCCGAAGACTCTGGGAAATCGCGACGGAATAGCCACCATCCTGGCGTAGTAGATGACGTGGGAGGAAATTGTCCGCTGCGCCGAGTCAAAACAGAGCTGAAAACATCCACAACATGTCGCCTGACGGGCGAGATTGAGCAGCCACCCACTAACAGGTCGTTTCATGAAATCGAAGTTCCATCAATTTTTCCTGACATTCATCATCGGGGCGCTTTCACTTCTCCACTCAACCAGTCTAGCGCAGGTTAGCGACAACCCTGGCGACGTGTCGATGAATCGCGCCATCGCCACCAGTCCAAGGGTTCTGGAGCAGTTCCCCGAACTCCTTCGGGCGGCGCTGTCATCAAAGAAGGCCGGTGGATCATTGCCCGGCTCGCCAGTGGTGAAGAACCGAGCGATGATGGCCAACCCCAGGACATTGGAAGAATTCCCCTGGCTGGCGAGACGTGAGGCCGTCGATGGAAATTAACGGCGCGCTTCGGAACGTGGGCGCTTCACCGACAACTGCATACTCCAGCTACAGATTTTTTAAAAAAGCGGACGAGCGTATGAAACGCACTCTTCGCATCAACCCTATCGGAGTCGCTCTTTGTTTTGATTCTGCAACCACCAGCCGTGGGGAGCCGAGGCGTGATCTTATGAATTCATTGTCACGTATGCGCTCCGGACCTTCGAGGATTCGGCGAACGAGGGTCACCGCAGGGCGGCTTGGACCGCAGACTCTGCATCCTCGGTGCCAGGCACGCACTCGCACTATGACCGCAGGTCAGGGTAAAGTCAGCATTCTGGAGTTTGAGCATTCCCGCTGCCGATAGGGAATTCGCGCTTGGCCGCCGGGTCTACTAGTGATTCTCATTGTTGCGGATGGCAGCGTTAGCTTTCCTGAAAGAAGCCTCAGGATGGTGTCGACGGCGGTGCTGGTACTTAGGGCGCTGTGCCTCGCTAAAACCGAAGCGTTGTGATTATATCATGGAATTCCTGGGCTTATCGCACTGCCTACACCATGGAAGCGCATCGTCTGAAGTTCATTTCTAGTAGGTCGAGCCGCGAGCCGCCCGTGGGTGCGGCGGACGCACGGCGTCAAAGTTCCCTCACGAGGCCGACGGTGCCCGTGCCGGAAAGGTGGTGGCCGATTTCAGGCGGGCTCGACGCGCTGGAGCACGCGGGAGAACACCCGCCAGCGTTAAGTGGCATAAGAGGCTCGGCGGTGGTGGAAACTCAGCCGACAGGGGCACGCGAGACCCAAGGGTTTGGAGGGAGGATTTATCAAGCTGGATGCAGGCCGGAAATTTCCGATACGAATGCCCGGGTACGGCTTTCGTCAGACAGCGCTCTTGGCGCACTCGACTGCGCCGATATGACTCGGCTTGCAAGTGGAGACGGGGTCGCCCTTGCTCGCCTGATGCGGCGACATCGGCAATGGCTGCTTGGATGGTTGAGAGGGGTGCTGGGCAATTCCTGCGATGCTGCGGATGTCATTCAGGAGGCGTTTCTGCGGGTGTACATGCACCGGCACAGATTCGACCCGCAACGGGGCTTTCGCGGATGGCTTTCCACGATAGCGATTAATCTCGCACGCAGTCGTCTTCGCTGGCGACGGCGGCAACCACCTCAAGTCTCACTTTCGAAGGACGCCGACGACGACGGCGGATTTCCGATGAACGAGGCATTCGAGTTCGTGGACAAGCGGCCGCCCCCCGGGGATTCGCTTCAACGCAGCGAATGGCTAGATGCCTTGGGGCGGGCCGTCGCTCGGCTACCGGCATTGTTGCGCGTTCCCCTGGAGCGCTTTGCACTGGACGACATCTCCCAAGAAGAGATCGCGCACGACCTCGGCTGTTCGGTGAAGACGGTTGAAATGCGCATCTACCGAGCACGTCAGCGCATCCGTGAGGACATGGAAGAGTTTGGAGAAAGGCCCGAGGGATGGCTTCTGTCGAAACGTAATCCATCCGCGGAGCCGTTTCGTACCCGTCCAAGCGAAGGCTCGGCCGCGGGTCCTGATTGAAGTCGGATTGGAACCACATCACATGAAGACATCACGAGGAATAGGCATTCTGTTTGGGGCAGTTATTGTGGCCAGCGCTCTGACTGCCATTGCAGAAGGTTGTTCGAGCCACGCTGGAGGCCCCGGGTCCTGTTGCACAAGCGGATCGAAGGCTGATCTCGCTGCGGCAAACCACGTGGGCCATACCACGTCTGCTGCCGTAGGGGTGACGACAGCCTTATCCAAGCTGGGTGGGGCCAACCGTTTCATCTTCGAGCACTATTTTGCCGTGCATGCCGCATTGGCGAGCGATTCCGCTGAAAAGGTGCCGGCCAGCGCGGGGCTGCTTGCGAAGGCCCTTCGCGCTGACGGTGGGAACTCTTTGCCCACTGAATTCCTGGCGCAGGTCGAGGCGCTTGCACAAGCAAAGGACCTGGCAGGCGCCAGGAAGGCCTTTCGGCCGGTCAGTGAATCTCTCATCAAGTACGTGAAATCAGGAAAGATCGCTGCTGGCAGCTTCTACGAGGCGTATTGCCCGATGGCTAAAGCCCATTGGCTTCAGTCGGACAAGGTGGTACGCAACCCATACTTTGGACGATCTATGCTCGACTGCGGCGTCGCGAAACTCGTGTAGGATGACCGTGCGACAGGGGGCCCATTGCCGCCCCTCCCGTGGCGACTGGGCGAAGCGGTTGCGACAGAGCAAACGAGAAGACACCATCCCACCCCAGCTGTACCGATTTGGCGACGATGTGCGGATTCAACAGGTGCCCTGAATGCCGCACCCGCCCGCCGCTATGCAGATGCTGGGAGGACAAAAGCAGGTCCCGTGACAACTACTTCCAACACTCCCCATCGCAATCGACGGGCGCTGGTTGCACTGGCAATCGTCGCGGTGGGTGCTCTTTGGTTCGCTGGAACAACCCACGATCGGCTGCTGTGGAAATTGACGCTTCGAATGGATGCACCCTCGGAGGCGCTTCTTGAAGAGGTTTTGGGTGCCCGTGGAGATACCGACGTTGCCTTGGCTGAGATCTGGCGCGCCGGGACCACTCCGGGCCGGTTGTTCGTCCTGGAGCGGCTCAACCGGTCGTGGGCGTCAGAGCCGGCCCTGGTGGAAAAGCTTGCACCCCTGGTGCAGGAAGCCGTTCGGGATATCGATCTGGAGGTTCGGGAGCTGGCGCTCAATCTGCTCGCATCACAAAAATATCCATACCTCAAATCGATTCTTCACGGGCAATTGATCGATGCTGATCCGGCCATTCGGGTGCTGGCCCTGCAACACCTAATACCGATTGCGGATTCCCGCGATGTGGCGGACGGGGCGAAGATGCTGGAGGATGCCGACCCACGTGTGGTGGTTTGCGCTGGCACGCTATTGCGGCGCGTCACGGGCCGGGATTTCGGACTTCGCTTCTCGCAGGCGATTCCCCGCTTTGTGCCGATCGGCGATGCGCCACTACCACCTCCCGATTGGGACTCGATCCGCAGGGACCGGGACGCCTGGCTCGTGTGGTGGCGCGAGCACCAGAGCGAGTTCCCAGCAAGAGGAGAGGCCATGCGGGACCGAAGGCGCACCGAAAGGCGCCCCAGGACCGACTTCGTCCTTGGGGATGCTGCTGGGAAACCCGTGCGCCTGTCCAGCTTTCGCGGAAAGACGGTCCTCTTGAGCTTCTGGAACCCAGACAGCCAGGCAAGTCCTGACCATGAGCAGATTCTGACGAAGGTCCTCCGGGCACATCCAAACCGACTCGCCGTCGTGTTTATTGCGCTAGATCCCAACCTTCACGAAGAGAGTGGGTGCGCGGACCACGAACGGGGGCTTTCCCACGACAAATCAGGTGGGAGCCACAACCACCACGGCGAGCCAAGATGGGAGCCCACCGGGCCCCGCCCCGGAAGAGCCTTGCATGCAACCACGATCCGCCGGTCTGTAGTCGACCATCCGGTCTTGTGGGACCCCAATTCCTCCCTGGCGAGGTGTTTTAACGTCACCCGATCGCCCGCCTATATGGTTCTGGATGCCCAGGGTTACGTGGTTCGGCGCTTTGACGGGCCCCGAGAACTGCAGGCGCTCAGAGCCATGCTCTTGGACATCGACGCCCGCGATCAGCCAGGCACTCCTTCGCCCCCGTAAAAAAGCGGAGGGCTTCGCCCGTCTGACACGTAATAGGGGGGTGTGGGGGTTCCGCTGGCCCAAAGCGAGAAGCGCTTGACTATCACCTCTGCACCTTCACAGCAAATCTCGGAAACAAAAAGCGATGCCAAAGAAAAACAGTATATGAAGAATAGCCTAAAAAAGCTCGGTTACATGAGTGCGCTCGTCCTTCTCATCGTCGGCGCGGCATTTGTGTTCGCAGGTTGTGAAGGCAACGACTCGAGTTCTTCGTCAAATAACGCTCCCTCTCATTCCGGCCACAATCATTAAACGGGATGCATTGCCCTAGCAGCCTGTCAGGCTTAACTCCCCAATGCGTTGCAACGCGCCTATTATTATAGGCACGTATGTTTCGAGTCGCAATGTCACAACGCAGACTATAGACAAAGTGCAACCTAAGTCCGACAGGCTGCTAGCCCGCTAGAATGCCACGGTAACTCTTCCGGGTACTACTAGCGCAGCTGACTCTGCGCACATCGTTCAAGTAGGTTCCTTGCCTCAGCAATGGCCTGCGGCGGTCTGAATGCCACCTGTTCGACTGCATCAGTCAGACCGGCCCAACCTTGCTGCACCATAGTTGTCGACCAGAAAACACCTCGTCGCTGTTACATGAAGTCACCAAGACCGGTACATAAATTTTGGAAAAACCTAGCATGGCATTGCTTCGTGGCGTTGGCGATCGTCGTCCTCGCAGGCTGCCGCGGCATCAGCACTGCTAACGAGCGCCACTCAACCCAGCAACTCCGGAATCTCACGAGCGCCTATCGCCCCGGCGATCTCCGGGCGACGTTACCAACTCTTGATGCCAGCGCCTCGCTCAGCGCCTTCTTAACTTATGCCATGTTGAACCAGCCCCGCGTTGAGGCGGCTTATCATGAATATGCGGCGGCGGTCCACCGCATTACAGTGGAGCGATCACTGCCTGATCCGCGTCTGAGTCTGGAATTGGATATCCAAGAAGTCGTGACCACAGTGATGCCCGGACTGATGAGCGATCTTCCCTGGATGAGAAAGCTTCGCCTGCGTGCAGACGTGGCTTCCGCCGAGAGCGAGGCCAAGTACTTCGCCTTCGAAATGGCAGTCCTTCAGGCCGCGTTTGCCGTGAAACGCCCCTATTACGAGCTGCATTTTCTTACTGATCGACTTCGCGTTAGCGGCGAGACACTGGCGCTGATTGAGCAACTGGAACAGATTGCTCGGACCCAAGTAGAAGCCGGCAAAGCCAGCTTGCAGGATGTTTTGCGCGCGCAAATCGACCAAGAGCGATTGAAGACGGAAATCGCGAATCTGGATGACTCGCGCAACCCGCTCCTGGCGCAATTCAAGGCTGCTCTGGGCCTAAGCCCCGATCAACCGTCGCCCCCGATCCCGACTAAATTTGAAAGCACGCCATTGGACATGACCTCCGAGCAACTTGTCGCCGCTGCCCTCAGGCGTAATCCCCGACTTAAAGAAATGGAAGCCGAGATTCGCATGGCCGAGGTAGGAATGCGCTTGGCGCGCACGAGCAAGTTGCCAGACTTCAATGTCGGCATCGAGGTCGACGCCAAAGCTTCCCCTGTGATGACTCGCCCGAGGCTGGGGGTCACTTTACCCATCTGGCGGGACAAAATAGCGGCGGAGATTGCCTCAGCCCAGGGGTTGAAGCACGCGGCTCAGGCACGTCTGTCGGCCGAGGAAATACAGCTCGCGGTCGAGTTCGCTGACAAGTCCTTCATGTTTCGCGAGGCGACCCGCAGCATCAGACTTCTACTCGAATCTCTCCTGCCCAAGGCGCGGCAGGCATTGCAGATCGCTCGATCTGGGTACAGTGCCGGCAAGGTGGATTTCATCAACGTTCAAGAAGCCCAGCGTGCGCTTCTGGAATTCGAACTGGCGGCGGTAGACGCCCGAATCCGCCGAGAACTAGTGTTGGCCGAGGTCTCGCTGCTAATCGCTGGAATCGCCCCGCCCGATGCACCCGTACTCACGACGACCGGTCAAAACCCAGCAGGAGTTCAGCCGCACACGCAAGTTAGATAGCCTGTACTATTTCCCCCGTCAAACTGACCTATGCGAAATCGAATCGTTCTCTTGCTCATGACGGTGCTGCTGGCTGTATGCGGCGTGTGGCTGGTGGGCTGCAAGCCGGCTGGCGAGGGCGACGGCACTCAAGCCAAACAGAAATACCATTGTCCGATGCACCCGACCGTGGTCCAGGACAGGAAGGGCTCCTGCCCGATCTGCGGCATGGACTTGGTGCCGATCAAAGCGGACAAGGGTTCTGCCAAAGCAGCCGCCCCGGCGGAAGACGACAAAACCGCTCAAGTGAAGGCGGGGCAGTTCTACTGCCCGATGGCGGCGGAACATGTGCAGGATGAACCCGGTAAATGTCCCAAGTGCGGGGTTCCTCGACGATTCCAGTGGATCAGTGACAGGGAAGGCGGAGTTTTCCAGCGACGAAATAGAGCATCGTGATCATGTGCTCGACCGACCGATAACCTCGGGCCTTCCGCTTCACGGCGGAGAAGAGGCTGTTGAGCCCTTCCATAAAGGCGGTGGTCAGACCTTGCTTCCAGTGCGCCAGAATCCCCTCGATGTGGCCCTCGATCATGTGGGCCACTGCGACCATCGGTTCCAAGAGTTCACCGATCTCCTCGCGCATCGCGTAGACCCAGGAACACCAGTCCTTGAACCTCTGACGTGCCTCCCTGGCGACGGGACTCCGGTAGATGTCCTGCAGCACCAGACGCATCTCGTAGGCCAGTCCGGTGGCACCACGCTCCTTGGCCATGGCTTCCCATCGTTGCGCCTCCTTGGCCGTCCAGTTCTCCGGGTTCTTGCGCCAAAGCCACCGGGTCCGCTCCAGCCGTTCCTGGCTCTCCGGATTCAGCCGGCTCTCGCTCTTGCGTACCTGGTCACACGCCTCCACGACGTTCTGCACCACGTGGAACTTGTCGTACACGATCCGTGCGTTGCCGAAGTTCTCCCGCACGCCCTTGGCGTACGCGGCGCTCATGTCGATGGCCACCTGCGTGATGGCCTTGGGATGCCCGTTGTGCCGAAGCAGTTCAGCGGCAAAGCGTTCCCAAGTGCTCGCGTCCTTCCCCGGGGTCGCGAAGATCACCCGTTTCCGGACCAGATCGGCGAAGACGGTCAGGTGGTTGTGCCCCTTGCGACGGTTCATCTCGTCGGCCCCCACCCACGTCACCTCCTCCAGACTCAACTGCGCATACGCCGCGTCCACGTGGGCGAAGAGCATCCTCCACATCCGCTGATCGCTTTCGCCGAGGATCTCCCCGGCCCGCTTCACCGGCATCTCCCGCATCAGGGTGAGGGCGAAGGCCTCGAACTCCCGGGTGAAGTGCTTGCTGCGGCCCTCCCAGGGCGGCGTCACCCGGTACACCTTGCCGTCATCGGCGCGCTGTCCGCGCGGCAGGGCGCAGACAATCACGCACTCCTTGTTGAAGACATTCAGGTGTCGCCATTGCAGGGGCTCGACGTGGTCGTAACAGGTGACCGTGGTGCCGGCACGGCGGCTCTCCTCGGGCCACAACTCGGCGGTTTCCTTCACGCAAATCACGAACGTGGAGGTCTTCTCCTCAAACTCGGTGCGCACCACCTGCCAACTCTTCCCGAGCCCCAACAACTGCGAGAACATCACTTCCGGCGTCATCGAATGTCGCCGTCATCCTGTCCATTTCCCCCTCCCTCTTCCCACCGAAAATGTCGAGGAACCAAGTGCGGCATGAAGTTGGTCGAGAAGAAGACGCAGGCGACAGCTCCTGCAACCACGGTGCCGGGGTTGGCGACGGTAGCGGTCACCGCCGAGGCCCGGCAGCGCATGGGCCTAAAACTGGGAACAGTGGGAAAACGGTCGTTGACCGGGGTGGTGCGCACCTCGGCCAGGATCGTAGCCAACGAGACGCGACAGCACCGGGTGACGACCAAGATTGAGGGCTGGGTGGAAAAACTGTTCGTGGCCACCACCGGCCAGGCGGTCAAAAGGGGCGATCCGTTACTGACCGTGTACAGCCCCGACTTGCTTGCGGCACAGGCCGAATACCTTATCGCACTCGCCGCGCGCCAGACCCTGGCCAGCACCAACTCCAGCGTGCAACAGGGGGGCGACAGCCTGCTGGCAGCGGCGCGACGGCGATTCGAGCTTTGGGATATCAGCGACGAGCAGCTCGACCGACTGGAAAGGACCGGCAAGGCGGAGAAGTATCTCATGCTCTACGCCCCGGCCAGCGGATGGGTGACGGAACGCATGGTGCTGGCTGGCCAGAAGATCATGCCTGGCGAGGCGCTCATGTTGATTTCTGACCTGACGGAGATCTGGGCCGATGCCGACATCTATCAATCCGACCTGCCGCATGTGAAAGTGGGTATTCCGGTGGAAGTGACGCTGCCCTACTGGCCCGGCCAGGTATTTACGGGCCAGGTCAGTTTCATCACGCCGGCGCTCAATGCGATGACCCGTACGCTCAATGCGCGCTTGGAAATCCACAATCCCGATCTTCGGCTCAAACCCGAGATGTACGCCACCGCGACGTTGAAACATGACTTCGGCGAGAAACTGGCCGTTCCAACCACGGCGGTGGTCTTCACGGGCACACGGAACGTGGCCTTCCGCGACATGGGCGACGGACACCTCTCCCCCGCGGAACTGAAGCTCGGCGCGCGCAGCGGCGATTACTACGAAGTATTGGAAGGCCTGAGCGAAGGCGACAAGGTGGTTGTCTCTGCCAATTTCCTCGTGGACAGCGAATCCTCGATGAAAGCGGCGCTGGAATCCCTGATGAAGGGCGGCGGTAGTGGCGGCGAGGCTCGGACGGGACACGCTGGGCACTGAACGGCTACAACCCGCAAGCAAGATACCGATGAGTTTTCCCAGTTCCTCTTCTCCTGACGCCAAGACGCCGCGTCATTCGGTTGTAGGCAAGATCGTTTCGTTTTCTGCCCACAACCGCCTGCTAGTGATTCTGTTTTTTGTTGCGGCGGTGGTGTTTGCCTTGCATGCGATGCGCAACATCCGGCTGGACGCCATTCCGGATCTCAGCGACACGCAGGTCATTGTCTATACGAAATGGGACCGGAGCCCTGACATCGTCGAGGACCAGATCACCTATCCCATCATAACCGCTTTGCTTGGAGCGCCGAAGGTGAAAGCGGTTCGTGGCTTCAGCGATTTCGGCTTTTCCTACGTTTACGTGATTTTCGAGGACGGGACTGACATCTACTGGGCGCGGTCACGGGTGATTGAATATCTTTCAAAGCTGCAGGGAACGTTCCCGTCGGGCGTGTCGCCACAACTCGGACCTGATGCGACCGGAGTGGGCTGGGTGTTCCAGTACGCCTTGGTGGACAGATCCGGAAAACACGATCTCGCGGCCTTGCGGACTTATCAGGACTGGTATTTGCGGTACGCACTGCAAAGCCTCCCGGGCGTAGCCGAGGTGGCCGGCATCGGTGGCTTTCAAAAGCAATACCAGGTGAGCATCGATCCGGCGCTAATGCAGAGCTATCAGGTTTCGCTGATGGACGTTGCCGAGGCCATTAAACGCAGCAACAACGAGGTCGGCGGCCGTTTGATTGAGTGGGCCGGCAAGGAGTTCATGGTGCGAGGCAAAGGCTACGTAAAGTCCACGGATGCACTTGAGCACGTGGTGGTCAAAACCAACGAGAAAGGCACCCCCGTCCGGTTACGCGATGTGGCCCACGTTGCACTCGGCCCGCAGATCCGGCGCGGGGTCTCGGACTTCAACGGTTGGGGCGATATCGTCGGTGGGATTGTGGTGATGCGTCACGGCGAGAATGCGCTGAATGTGATCGAGCGGGTCAAATCGAAACTAGAGGGGATGAAAGCGTCGCTGCCGGAAGGCGTGGAGATCGTCACGACTTACGACCGTTCCTCTCTCATCAAGGAAGCCATCGCAAACCTAGAACACGAACTGATACTGACGATGATCGTGGTCAGCCTCGTGATTCTGCTTTTTCTTAGTCACGTTCCGTCCGCGATCGTGCCGATCATCACTATTCCCATTTCGGTGGTCCTGTGTTTTATCCCGATGTACTTCATGGGCATCAGCTCCAACATTATGAGCCTGGCTGGCATCATTTTGTGCATCGGGGTGCTGGTGGATGGGGCCATCGTGGAGGTGGAAAACGCCTACAAGAAGATCGAGCGTTGGCAGGAGGAAGGATGCAAAGGCGATTTCCATCAGGTGAGATTGGAGGCACTCATGGAGGTCGGACCGAGCGTTTTCTTCTCGTTGGCGGTGATCGCCGTGTCGTTCCTTCCTGTCTTCACCTTGGTCGATCAGGAAGGTCGGCTCTTCACCCCGCTGGCGTGGACGAAGACTCTGGCGATGGCGATCGCGGCACTGCTGGCGGTGACTCTCGACCCGGCCGTCCGAATGCTGTTTGCGCGCTACAAGCCGTTTACGTTCCGGCCCCGGTTCCTGGCGAGATTCGCCAGCGCGGCCCTCGTGGGCCGTTACTACGCCGAAGAGAATCACCCAGTCAGCCGCGTCCTGTTTCGGTTGTATGATCGGCCTTGCCGCTGGGTGCTGCGCCATCCGTGGATCACGCTGGGACTTGCGGGAGCCATCATGGCAACCACGGTTCCCGTGTACATGAAACTCGGCACTGAGTTCATGCCACCCTTGTACGAAGGAACGATTCTTTACATGCCGACCACCGTGCCGGGGTTGTCCGTAACGGAGGCGAGTCGCCTGATGGAACTGGAAGACGGCATCCTAAAGAGTTCTCCCGAAGTCGTCAGCGTGTTCGGGAAGGCGGGCCGAGCCGATACCTCGACCGATCCGGCACCGTTTTCCATGATGGAGACCACCGTCATGCTGAAACCGATGCGCGAATGGCGCTTCAAAGAGCGGTGGTATTCGCAAAGGGCACCGGACTTGCTGAAGAAG
>CAZSOV010000103.1:0-23503 GCA_964608505.1 uncultured Verrucomicrobiota bacterium | reverse complement strand
GGCAGTCGCCGGCCCCACATCGCAGTTCCACGCAGGACTTTGTCAACGGCCCTGAATCCCCGCCCGGAAAGCGACGGGCAGGGGAGAACACCGCGCGAGCTCGAGGCAGCATGGCCCGGTCCTCGTTTGGAGGCCCGCACCTCCGCAGGCCCCGGGGCTTCCCGGTGCGTGCCGTCATTGCGTTCGCGCCACGTGGGAAGCCGAGCCGGGACCGGTGATTGGATTCGGGCTTGCGGTTTGGGGGACGGCTTGGCTTTGCTGGGGCTCATGCATCCAATTAGCCAGAGCGAGGCATGCCTCGTCCGGCGTGGACCTCGACCTGCGCGTGCATGCTGACGACCCCGGGCACCTTCCAGACGACGCAATGGAGTCTGGTGATCCAGGCCGGCGGGGATTCGGAAGCGGCGAGAGCCTCGGTGGAGGAGTTGTGCCGCCGCTACTGGCGTCCGTTGCATGCCTACTTCGTCCGATGCGAGCGTCAGCATCCGGAGAATGCCGCCGACCTGACGCAGGGGTTCTTCGCGCATTTTCTCGAGCGGCAAGTCTACCGTGCGGCGGATCCGGCGAAGGGGCGCTTCCGCTCGTTCGTGCTCGTGGCGGCGAAGCACTTTCTGGCGCACGAGCGGGAGAAGGCGGGCGCGGCGAAGCGCGGGGGAGGCGTGACCTGGATTCCGTGGGAGGAATTGCCGGAAGGGGAGGACGTGACGGCGCGAGGCGGAGGCGGGGTTCCGCCGGAGGCCGCCTATGACGTGGTTTGGGCGCAGGAGTTAATAGGGCGGGCGGGGAGGGCGCTGGAACTGGACTTCGTCCGGCGCGGGCGGGGGAGGGAGTTCCAGGCGTGCAAGCGATTCCTGGTTTCCGAGCCCGGTCCGGGCGAGTACGCGGCGGTGGCGGACGCGCTTGCCCTGACTCCGGGTGCGGTGGCGGTCGCCGTGCACCGCCTGCGCCAGAGGTACGCCGCCCTGGTCCGGGAGGAAGTGGCGCAGACGGTGGGACGGATCGGGGATGTGGAGGGGGAGCTGCGGTACTTGGCCGAGGTCCTGAACACGGCGTGACCCGGAGCGGTGCGCTGCCTGCAATTTGGCTCGCGATTTCCGGTAGATACACGGGGGGCGGAGCGGAGCGTGGGGAAATCCGACGCGATGGCCTCCGCCCCGGCGACGATGTCCGACGACATGCCCTCGATGGTTTGCGCACACTGTGGCCGGTCCTGGCCCGGCGATGTCTGGCAAGGGCTCTGTCCCCGCTGCCTGGCCCGGCGCGCCCTGGCGGGTCTGGCCGGGCCCGTACCGGAGGAGGGGGCCGGACGGAACGAGGCGACGACCGAGCCGCGGGCCGCCCCGGACGGCGCCGGGATCGGGGTCGGAGTCCGGATGGGAGACTTCGAGCTGATGGAGGAGGTGGCGCGCGGTGGCATGGGTGTGGTCTACCGGGCCCGGCAGATCAGCGTGGACCGGGTGGTGGCCGTGAAGGTGCTGCCCGCGGGCGGGGGCGGGACACGGGGGATGCTGGAACGGTTCCGACGCGAGTCGCGGGCGGTGGGGACCCTTCGGCATCGTCACATCGTGACCGTGCATGCGGCCGGCGAATGGCAGGGCTGGCCGTTTCTGGCCATGGAATACATCGGGGGCGGAACCCTGGCCGGGGCGGTCCGGGAGCGGAGCCCCACGGTGTCGCAGGCCATTGAGTGGACGCGGGCGATCGCGGACGCGGTGGAGCATGCGCACGGGCAGGGCGTGGTGCACCGGGACCTGAAACCATCGAACATCCTGCTGGACGCATCGGGGGAGCCGCGGGTGTCGGACTTCGGGTTGTCGCGATGGCTTGCGGAGGAGACGGAGCTGACGTTGACCGGGCAGGTGCTGGGCTCGCCCGGGTACCTGCCGCCGGAACGGTTGAGCGGGCGGGGCGAGGGTCACGACATTGCGGGCGACGTCTACGGCGTTGGGGCGATCCTGTATTACCTGCTTTGCGGGCGTCCGCCCTTCGTGGGCACGGACGTGGAATCCGTGTTGATCCAGGCCCTCGGAAACGAGGTGCCGCGGCCGCGGTTGTTCCATCCAACGATTCCGCGGGATCTGGAGGCGGTGGTTCTCAAGTGCCTGGAGCGGGAGCCACGCCATCGGTTCGGGTCCGTGGGCGATCTGCGGGAGGAACTGGACCGGATGCGCCGGGGCGAGGTGGTGCGGACGCGTCCCGCCGGCTGGGTGCGGTGGAGCTGGCTCTGGTGCCGGCGGCACGCTGCCAGGGCGACCCTGCTGGGGGCCTCGCTGGCCTTCCTCGGCGTGGGTGGCGGGTTGACCTTCTGGCAGTGGCGACGGGCGGAGGGGAATGCTCGTGAACTGGCCGCGACGGTGCAGCGCCTGCGTCTGGACCAGGCGTCCGAGCGCCTCGAGAACGAGCGCGCCTCCGAGGGGTTGGCGATGCTGGCGCGACTGCTGCGGGAAGACCCGGGGAACCGGGTGGCCGCACAGCGCGTGGCCTCGGTGCTCCGGCAGCGGGAGTTCCTGCATCCGCTGCCGGGCGAGCTCGCGCTGGCGCATGCGCGGTGGACCTCGCCCTTCGCCCGTCATGGGGATCGGATCGCGGCCGGGACCAACGCCAGCCGGGCGTTGAGGATCTGGAACCTGAGCCGGGAACCCGAATTGGAACGCGAGATCGCCCTGGATGGAGTGGCCCGGGTGTCGGGGTTTTCGCGCGAAGGCGAGGCCATTGTCGTGGTGACCCACGAAGGCGCGTTGACGGTGCATGCCGTCGGGGATGGCTCCCGGCGCGCCGGGCCGTACCGCGTGGAGGGCCTTGCGGAACGGGTCGGCCTGAGTCCGACCTCGGACCTGGCCTGGGTGGTGGCGGTGCCGGATCAGGGCTCCGACAATTGGCGGCGGGCGTCCGGACGGGTGATCCGGCTGTCCGACGGACAACGGGTTCACGCGGACGTGCCGTTTCATCATGCGGATTACAGTCCCGACGGCGAGTGGGTGGTGACCTCCAGCGAGGGGCAGGCGACCGTCCGACGGGCCTCGACCTGGGAGGCCGTGGGACGACCGCTCACCGATGCCTCGCGCGTGTACGGGGGCTCGTTCAGTCCGGATTCGGCGCGCGTGGTGACGGCGGGCGCCGACTCGAATGCCTCCGTCTGGCGGGCGACGACCGGCGAGAGGTTGCTGCGGCTTGGCCACCCGGTGAACGTGGACTACGCCTTCTTCAGTCCCGATGGGCAGCGGGTGTTCACCCATGACGTGGCGGGCAACGGAAGGCTCTGGGACGCATCCAGCGGGCAGTTGGTGGGGGGCCCGTTCGCGGCGAACCGCAATCACGGGCCGACCTCCTTCAGCCCCGATGGTTCGCGGTTCGTTTGCGAGGCCGGCAACGGGCTCCTGCTCCGCGACGGGGTGACCGGGACCCCCCTCACCGAATCGATCACGCTGGCGGACAACGCCGCGATGAGCCGCTTCCTCGGAGATGGCCGGCGGGTGTTCGTGGCGGAGTTCTCGGGGCGCGCACGCGTCTGGACCACCTCCCATTCCCCCCGGGCGATCGTGTTCCGCGACACGCTGGGGTTGAATGATTCCCGCCTGAGTCCCGAGGGGACCCGCGTGGCGACGGCGAACAAGGGATCGAGGGCGCGTTTGTGGAGGGTCCGGGATGGCGCGAGGATCGGGACGGATCTCGTGCATGACCGGGCGGTGACCTCGATCAAATGGAATCCCACGGGGGACCGGGTGCTCTCGGCCTCGGACGATCACACCGCCCGGCTCTGGGATGGGGCGACGGGGGCGGCGATCGGAGCGCCGATGCGCCACGACGGGGTCGTGTGCGAGGCGCACTTCAGCCCGGATGGGCGCTGGATCGCCACGGCGTCGGAAGATGGGACGGTCCAGCTCTGGGACGGGCGGACAGCTGCGGCGCAGGGACCGCGATGGCGCCACGAGTCGCCCGCGCGGCACGTGTGCTTCAGTCCCGACGGACGCCTCGTGGCCAGCATGACCCGGGGGCGGCGCTGGCGCCTTTGGAGCGTCCCCGAGGGTCGCCTCGAGGCGGAGCAGGCGGGAGGTGAATGGGAGGGCGAAAGTGTCGTCTTCCATCCCGATGGCCGCAGCCTTCTGACGTTCGGAGGCAGCCCCGTGCTGAGGACTTGGACCTGGCAAGGCACGCCGCGAAAGGGCCCGGAGGCCCGACAGGCGACCCACGTGCGCGGCATTTCCTTCAGCAGCGATGGTGCCCTGCTGCTTCTCTCCAGCCTCGATGGCTGGGCCCGCGTTCTCGACGCGAACACACTGGAGGCCCGCGGGCGTGCCATGCCCCATGCGAGTGGGCTCAACTGGGCCGGTTTCAGTCCGGACGACCGATGGATCCTGACGGTTTCGGTGGACGGGACGGCGCGTCTCTGGGACACCGCGACGGCCCAGCCGGTCAGCGACGCGTATCGGCACCGGGAATTCGCGGCCTCCGGGCAGTGGGCGCGGGACGGCAAAACGTTCCTGACCGCGTCCTACGATCGTACGTCCGTCCTCTGGCCGGTCTGGTTCGTGCCCGGAGGACCGGTTCCGAGCTGGCTGCCGGACCTGGCGGAAGCCGCGGCGGGGCGTCGTCAGATCGCGGCGGACGAACAGTTCGGCGCGTTGCGCGTCTCGGAGTTGGTCGATATCCACCGACGTCTCTCCGGAATTCGGGACGACGGGCCCTGGGGAAGCTGGCTCCGGGCGTGGTATTCCGGGCACCCCTGAGGGAGGCCCGGGGCATCGGGCGGCGAACCGTGGCCGTGGCCAATCCGGTCGATACCGGGGTCAGTGCCTCCGCTCGACTCGGGGTGCAACGCCAGCGCAGGCACTGGATACCTCACGCCATCCTGACCTTTCCCCGGCGGGCGGCAGGATCGAGGCCGGGTTCTACGTCGCGAACCCGCACACGGAAGGATCGACGGTGGCGCCGCGGGGGCGTGTTTCAGAGTGTCGGGCTCGCCGGGGAACTCAGGTTCGCCGGGGGGTGGTCCTTTGGGAACGGGCACCGCCGGTAAACAGGAGGCGCCCGGCCCGCAGGTGACCGGTGTTCTCCAGTAACCCACCAAGTTGCCCGCGTTCTGGCCCGGAACGCGCGGGCGCGTGGGTATCGCAAGGGGTGCCGGGCGGATCGTTGCCTGCGGATCCGCTAGCCGTCGCCGAGCGCGCGTGCCAGGAGGGCACGCTCACGCTCGCCGTAGGCCAGCTCCAGGGCGGCGGCGTGGCCGGCGGACGACATCTTCGCCCACGACTTACGCAAGGCGTTGACCAGCTTCTCGTCGTCGGCACGACGCGCGAGGTCCGCGACTTGGAATTCCAGGAAGACCAGACACAGCGCGTCCTCCAGCACCTGGAGTTCGGCGTCCCGTCCCGGGTTCTCCTTTAGGTTCAGGCTCTGCACGCGCGCCACCGCGACGGGGTCGTATCCGGCGGCGGCCAGGAGCTCGCCGGCCCGCCGGGCATGGAATTTCTGGAGATCCTTCCGCCAGCGCAGATAGCCGGGACGGTCCGGCGGGTAGGAGGCCCGCGGGATCTCCCAACGGCACAGATGCTGGCAACGGGCGGCGAGGCGCAGGGTCTCCGACGCGTCGGGCGCGAGGCGCAACACCCAGTCCGTGAGCCGACGGGCGTACAGGAGTTCGCGGGGATGTTCGGCGCCGTCGACCAGGTCGCGGTTGGGATCGCCGGCATTCGCCTCGTCGAACGCACGGATCGCGGCCAGGAAACGCGGGGAGGCGGTGAACTCGGGGGTCGCCATGCGGGGAAGGGTAGAAGACGTCATCCCGACGGGGAAGTTCCTACCCGAACACCGCCTTCTTCAGGTCCCGCAGGACGTACGTTTCGCCCTCCTCCAAGCCCCTGACCTTGCGCGCCCCGCTGCGCCGATTCTTCCCGAACCGTTCCCGGTACGCCCCGAAAATTCCCTCCACGTACTCCCGGCTTCCGAACGCCGCTCCCGCCGTGAAGTACCGCACCCGACACCGCAGGTAGTCGGCCAACGGCAGTCGTCCGTTTCCCTCCAGAACCTCCACGACCGCCGCCCGCGACAGCGAGGGCCGCAATGCACGCCCCTCTCCGCCCACGCCGGCGCGACGCTCGTCCCCCTCCCGAAACACCCATACTCGGTACAACTCCAACGACTTGCCCGGTGACTCCTCCCGCCCCCGTTGCAGCGCCGTCACCAGCGAGCGAAGCCCCTCCTTCGCCCGCTTCTTCCCCGCCACCGCCTCCCCGTATCCGCTCCACCGGTAGTCCTTCGGATCCGTCACCAACCCCGCCCGCACCGGGTTCAGATCGATGTACGCCGCCATGGTGACCAACGCCTGCCCCTGGCCCTCCACCAGCACGCTCCTGAACCGGTCCTCCCAGAGCGTCCCCGTTCGACCCGCCCGAAGATTGTACCACAGCGTAAACCGCTGCTTCACCAGCTTCATGAACTGACTCAGGTCCCACAGCCGGGCATGGAACGTCGCCAGGTACTCCGCCAACCCTTTCTCGTCCCTGGCCTCGCGATACATCTCGAAGCGTTGGCGGACCAGCCCGACGTTCTGATGCCCGGAGAGTTTGGACAACTTGGCCAGCATCCGCTCCGGCGTCGGGCGCAGGTCCGCTTCCGGTGGTTTGGGTACCTCCACCAGCACGTGAAAGTGATTGGACATCAAGCAGTAGGTGAGGATGCGAACCTCGCAGAATTCCTCGGCTTCCCGCAGGAGCTGAACGAAGTGTTCCTTCTCGGGTCCGTTGAAGATGAACCGCCGATCCACCACGCGGGAGACGCAGTGATAGACCGCGGACGGATGATCGGGTGGCGCGAGCAATCGACCGGACGGCATGCCCCGGACCCTACCCAGCTCTACCCTCGAATTCCATGTAAATATCCCGGAAATTGACATAAAATCTGAAGAACGACTGCTCGCGCGAATTCGAGGGGTCACGATAATGAAAATCCCGGTTCATTGGACATCAAAGATCGGACGCTTGCCGCAACCTGGCGGCTCTGGTGGCTCCGGTGGTGGTTGGGCTCCTGAGTTCCCGGGGCGGGTGTTGCCCCTCGTCGTTCTGCTTTTAAATGTCCCGGCGCGTTGGCGCATTTGGGCGGTCTTGGTCGGGGCCCGGAACGGGGGTAGGATGGCGCGCATGCACGACGGGGAATGGAAGGCCGGTTTATGGGCGGTGACGGAGGGGACTCCGTGGCTGTGGCCGTCGTTAGTGGCCGGGATGCTGGGGATGGCGGCGCTGGCGATTTGGGCGGTGCGGCGGATGTTGTGGGACATGCGGGACGGCGGGGTGGCGCTGGTCCATGCGGCGGGGGATTCGGGTGCCCGGTTGGCGGAGCGCCTGGCCGCCATCGTGCGGGAGCAGTTCCACGTCCAACCCATGGTGCGTGTCGACGGGCGGGTGACGTCGGAGGGGACCTATGCGGCGCGGGAACTGGTAACCCGGAAGCAGGTGCTGACGTGTCGCCGGGAGATGTCCCACCAGTGGCTGGGCAGCACGAAGCAGATCGCGATGGAAGCGCGGTTCACGGTCAAGGCGGGGTTCGATCTGGGGCGTCCGATCCGGATCGAGGTGGGGCCGGACGGGAAGCAGGCGGCGGTGGCGTGGCCGGAGGCGCGCATCGTTTCGGTGGAAGTGGAGGAGTTCGTGCCGGCGGCCGAGACGTCGGGTTGGTGGAACCGGATCACGCCGGAGGACCGGGTGGCGATGCAGTCGGAACTGAAACGACTGGCGGCGGAGGAGGCGCGGGCGAAGGGGTTGTTGCAGGAGGCGGAGGCGGAATTGCGTCAGTTGCTGGTGGGGAGGCTGGGCGAGGACGCGGCCCGGCTGGCGCTCACGTTCGGTGACGAGGCGGACGCGTTGCCGGGGACGGGGACGGGGACTGGACACGGGGAGGCGGCGGGCGGTGGAATGACGGGGACATGAAGCGAAGGCAGGCGGCACGTCCCGACCACGGGGAATTATTGAAGCTGAAGCGTTGGAACACGCCGACGATCTACAACGGCTGGGAACAGGTGACGCGGGCGGACGTGACGAGGGAGGGGATCAACGAGGAGGAGACCCGCGATTTCATGCCGCAGATGGGGCCGATGGTGGGGTACGCGGTGACGCTGGTCGTCGAGCCCGGCAACGCGGCGCACAAGAAGGACGCGGCGCGGGCCTGGACCGAATACCGTCGCTACGTGGGTCACGAGCCAGGGCCGAAGATCGTGGTGGTGCAGGATCTGGACAAGCCGCGGGTCGTGGGCTCGTTCTGGGGCGAGGTGAACGCGAACGTGCATCGGGCCCTGGGCTGCGTGGGCACGATCACGGACGGCGCGATTCGGGACCTGGACGAGATGACCAACGCGGGGTTCAAAGGGATCGCGCGACGGTTGTGCGTGGGCCACGCGCACGTGACTCCGGTGCGCTGGGGTTGCGAGGTGGAGGTGTTCGGACGGCGGATTCGCCCGGGCCAATTGATCCACGCCGACAAACACGGGTTCCTCGCGATCCCGGAGGGGGAGGAGCGCGGTCTGCTCGAGGCCGCGTCGTTCATGGACGCGAACGAGTGCACGACGCTCATCCCCGCGGCGCGGGGGGCGGCGGGACTGGCCATGAAGGATGTCCTTGCCCGGATCGACGACGCAGCGGCGGCGTTCTCGACGGCGACGCGGAAGCGGTTCGGGAGGAAGGGCGAATTCTAGGCGGTCGGGCGACTCACGGTTCGACGACGACGGCCTCGTGGATGTCGATGGGCGGCACGGTGCAACGGGCGGAGCCGTCGGCGTACTCGAAGGGGAGATCGCGACCGGAGGGTTGGAGCACGAGCCGCGCGGGTTTGGCGCGAAGGCGCAACGCGAGTTGCAGCGGTCCGACGGGCGGGAGGGTCTCGAGGATGGGTTGGGTTCGGTGCGGCCCACCGGTGTTGACCAGGTTCACCATCAACTTGCCGTGGTTGCGGGCGAGCACCACGTCGACGTCCCGGGAGCCGGCCACGGCCACCATGGGTTCGGGGAACAGCTTTCCGACCAGATCGGCCAGGAACCGGCGGGCGGGTTCGGACGGGTTGGAAGCGTAGTTCTGGCCGTAGGCGAAGTAGGTGGCCGCGATTCGTCCGCGTCCGAGGCTCGAGATCGACGCGGCGGGGGTGGCCGGCGAGGCGGGGTCGTTGGTGGCGTGGAGCTGGCCGAAGGCGGCGGCGCCGGCGGGGAGCGGAACGGACTGCGCCTCGCCCTTCCAGGTGCCGAGCGTGCCGGCGTGACCGAGATGGATGGGGCGCGCGGATGGGGCGGGCGAGGAGGCGAGCCCAAGCTCCGGGGCGAACAGGGCGGCGGTCCGGGGACCGACGAGCAATAGGTTGCCGCCGGCCCGGGCATAGGCGGCGAGATCGTTGCGGAACGCGGGTTCGAGGTGGTCCCACTCGGGCACGACGATGAGCGGATACTCGGCCAAGCGCCCGGCGAGCTGCCCTTCGTTCACGACCTCGACGGAGAGCTGGGATTCGAGCAGGGCGCGGAGGGTGCCATGGACGCGGTTGAGGTCGCGGTTGAAGAGGCCCTGGATGCGGCGGTAATGGCCGGCGGTCGAGAGGAGGAGGGCGACCTGGGGGACGGGCAGCGAACGGTGGCAGAGGGTCTGTCGGGCGCGACAAAACTGGGCGGCCTCGGCCATGGTGGCGAGTTCGTCGACGCGGACGGAGCCGTCGCGGTTCTGGGTGAAGTAGGCCTGGAACCCGCCGCCGAGGGCGACGACGACGGCGGCTTCGCGGGTGAGCTGGACCGCGGACTTCTGCTTGCGCACGGGCTGGTGGCTGAAGCTCCAGGCCATGAGGTCCCAGGGCATGCCCTGGCGGACGAGGAAGCGTCCCGAGAGCCGCGCGGAATTGACGCTGTCCTCGGGGGAGTAATCACCGGAGAGAAAGTCGAGCGGGGCGGAGACCGGTTCGGCCATGTGATCGGTGTAGGCCCAGTTGCTGCAAATCTCGAAACGCGGATGCGTCTTCTTCACCTCGGCGATGTAGTGCCGCAGGTAGCCCCGGAACGCCTCGCGATGGAACTGCAGGAACTCGTGCCAGTTCGGGTCGGAGGGTTTGCGGGGAATTCCGGCGATGCCGGTGGCCTTTTGGAACGCGGCCAGCGCGGCGGGGCCGTAATCGGGAACCGAGGCCCAGCACTCGCCGTCGACCCAGACGCCGTCGATGCCGTAGTCGGAGGCCAGCTCGCGGAGTTGGGGGATGAGGATGCGGTCGGCATAGGGGCTCCAGAAGGAGGTGGCGTTGGCGTTGGTCTTGCCGTCGGCGTTGATCGCGGCCCAGTCGGGGTGTTGGAGGATCGCCTCGCTGTCCCATACGCCCGAGTAATGCAGGTAGAGGGAGACGCCGCGCCGGGCGGTGACGTCGCGCCAGATGCGGAGCGGTTCCCCGACGAAACCGGGGGCGGGATTGCCGACCCGGGTGGCATAGCTCGACAGGCCGCGGTGCCCCTTGCAGTCGGTCTGAAGGTAATCCGGGCGCACCAGATCGATGATCCGCTCGATCATCGCGGGCGTGGTGTTCCTGCCGATCTCCGTACAGTCGGGTCCGGCATGGAAATCGAAATGAACGCCCAGGAAACTATCGGCGCGCCGGAGGCGGGCGGGCGGATCGGACGGGGCCGCGGCGGAGGGGAGCGCGGTGAGCAGGGCGAGGAGGGCCGGGAGGAGGTGGCGCGTGGGGTTCATGGTGCTGGGGGCGCGGGTGTTCGGGGCGTTGCGAGGCATCCCACTGCGTGGGCAGGGAGTGTCAAGGCCGCCGCCGCGAACGAGGGGCGGCGTGGCGGTCCGCGTGGAGGTGAGGCTTGCGACTGGCTCTTCGCCGCGGCGTGTCCGGAAGGTTGGGTGGAGTCGGGGGGGCGGATACGTGAAGAGTCAGGCAAGGAGAAGCCGGCGACTCGGCAGTCGCCGGCCCCAACGGCCGCGCGCGATACGAGGCGGGGCCTGCGACTGCCGAGTCGCGAGGCGAACGGGGCGGCGGAAGCGGGCTACGGGGCGGAGGTGGAGGTGCGGATGGTGGGCAGGCCGGGCGGGAAGTGGCGCTCGAAGAAGGCGCGTTCGGGGCCGTCGAAGAGGGCGACGCGGAGGGCGCCCCAGGTGGCCTGGTCGCCGGTGGCATAGGTGAGATAGGTCCGGCCTTCCCATTCGAACAGGTCGACGTCCGAGTTGTTGATACCCTCGCCGGGACCGGGCTCGAGGATCGGGTTGAAGGCGGAGAGATCCCAGTGGGCGAGGTCCCGGGAGCGGGCGAGGAAGGGGGTGAGATGGCTGCTTCCGGCGAGGGGAGCGTGGAGGTAGATCACATAGTAATACGGCGCGAAGTACCGGAGCACGGGGCAGGCGCTGTACTCCCGGTGGACACCGGTGAAGGTGGAGTCCGGGATGGGTTGCCAGGAGGAAAGATCGCGGGACCGGGCGAACCGGAAGCAGAACTGGACCGGCAGATTGGATTCGTAGGCCATGACGAAGCCCTGGTCGTCGCGGCAGACCGAGACATTGAACAGGTGTTCGTCCCCGACGCGGGGGATGGCCAGTTCGCGCTTCCAGGTGCGCAGGTCGCGCGTGGAGAAGTGGTGGATGCTCTGGAACCAGTCGCGATTGGAGCCTTCGCTGCCGAAGACATGGAGTTCGTCGCCATGCACGAAGGCGCTCGCGAAGGAATAGCCCTCGGCGAAACGGGCCACGGTGTCGCCCGTGGCCAGATCGACGGCGTAGAGGTACATGCTGTCCTTGTAACCGTCGGTGTTGTTCTTCGTGTCGTCGCGGTAGTTGAGGATGTGGAGGGGGCGGCCCTGGAAGACGACGGGCGTGTTCTCCATGGCGCGCGGGATGGCGAAGGGGAGTTTCGCGAGCACGGGCCGGGCGGTGTTCGCCTCGACGGGCGAGCGCGGGTCGGGCGGGGCCAGGCGGGCGAAGAGTTCGGTGGGCCACGCGCCGAGCCTTTCGAACCCGGCGGGCACGGCCTGCTTGAACTGCACATAGGCCAGGTTGCGACCGGCGGTCGTGACGGTCAGCGCCTTGGCGTCGTCGCCGGGCGAAAACAGCGTGGCCCCGGCGAGCGTGCAATCGACGAGGTCGAGGTGGAGCTTGCCGTCGGGCCGGTGGCCCTGGGTGCACAGGATCCCCGTGGACCGGTTGCCCATCTCCGGCTGGGTGAAGTTGAGGACGATCATCCGGCAGTCCACGAACCGGGCCCGGGCGCACTGGCTGGCGTAGGACAGGGCCACGGCGTTGTCGGGGTGGACGAGGGTGCAATCCTCGAAGACGGCATGGGGTTGGTCGGGCATGGATTTCTCGGTCCCGCCGAGCAGCACGGCCGCGGTGTCGCCGACCCAGTCCAGGGCGAGGAGGTAACAGCGGCGAAAGACGCTGGGTTCCTTCTCGCGGACGGACGGATAGACGACGCCTCCGCCGAAGGCGCGCCCGATGCCGACGCAGTCCTCGACGACGACGGTGAAGCCCTGGCCGCTTTGATCGGTGAGATCCCAAAAGAAGCCGGCGTCGCTGCCGGAGGAGTAAAGGTGACGGAGCTGCCAGCGGTCCCAGACGATGCTGGAGAACGTCTGGCGGTTGTTGCCGTGGGGCCAGTGCTTGTCGGAGGCGCGGATGGTGCTCCACCAGTCCCAGCTCTTGAAGCCCATGGCGGGGTCCCCGGAATCGATGACCACCCAGCCCGTGGCGCCGGAGCCGAGCTTGCCATCGAAATCCCCGACGAGCTGGTTGTAGGCCCCGGCGGCACCCTTGTGGCTCGGGGAAAGGTTTGCCTCAGCGTAGGTGCCGGGACGTACCACGACACGATGTCCGCCCCGGTCGTCGGGGATGGCGTCGAGGGCCTTCTGGAGCGTGCGGAAGGCGGTGGCCCAGGAGACGCCGTCCGCGTCGGAACCGAGCGGGGAGACGTGCAGGGTGACGGCGGGAGCGAGTAGGGAGACGAAGAGCGAGGCGAGGAGCACGACCGCGGCGAGGAGGCCGCGGCAGGCGGACGTTCCGGTCCCCGGGCTCGGGCTTCGGGTGGCTGAGGTCACGGTCACGGTGCTGGTTGCGGTGGCGGTCATGGTCATCGGCGGGGACGGGCGGGCGAGGGGCCAAGCATGACGTCCGACGCGGGCGAGGCGACACCGGAGTGGCCGGGGGTTCCGCGTCCGCGCGGGGCGGGGCGGGGCGGGGCGGCGTCCGGCGTGCGGCTTATGGGCCAACGACGAGACGAGGGGTCCGGGGAACGGGTGCATGCTGAACCGCGTTTCCGGAACGCGCCGTTCGCGATGGGCTAGGCCGGACCTTCGCCGGTCCGGCTTCCCCCCCCGCACGACCCCGCCTCCGGGAAATCGGACGAGGACCCCCGCGCGAATCTCCGTGCGACCCGCCGACTAACGTCGCGGCGCGGAGGTGCGCTGGATCAGCCAGGGGAAATCCGGATCGTTGACCGGGAAGGTGGTGCGTGCGAAATCGTTCAACATGATGCGCCGGGCGGCCACGCTGCCCTTCCATTTGTGAATTTCGGAATGGCCGTCGGCGAAGGAGAGACCGCAGGCGTTGTTGTGGTAGTTCGCGGGCAGATCGATCCACTCCCGGCTGCCCTGCGCGTTGAAGAAGGCGCCGTCGTTGAGGCTGTCGGGATGCTCGTCCGTGAACACCCACAACTGGGCCGGACCCGGTTCCGTGACGTCGCTGGTCTTGATGAAGAGTTTCTCGCAGCGGAGCAGGTCGTCGGTCGCCTGCTTGTTGCCCTGGCCGATCGCGCCGTTTGCCGAGATGCTCCGAACCCGTTCGGTCCACTTGCGCCCGCGCTGGGCGGGCGAGATGAACTTGTCCGCAGGACACTTGTAGATCGCGGCCGAGTTGCCGGCGAATTTGGCCAGGACCGAATACTGGTCGCTGGAGAGGTAAAGTTTATTGGTGTTGTGGGTGCTGGTGCCCCAGTCCAGCCAGCCCATCACCCAGGGATAGAAGCTGCCGACCGCCTGGCTGATCGTGCGCCCCGACTGCGCCTCGCCGCCGTGGGTGACCATGGCGTAGTGCTCGTCGTTGTCGCCGGTGTACAGGTGCATGGCCAGCATGAGCTGCTTGGTGTTGCTCATGCACTGGATGCCCTGTGCCTTCGTCTTCGCCTTGGCCAGCGCCGGCAGGAGCATGCTCGCCAGAATCGCGATGATCGCGATCACCACCAGCAGTTCGATCAGGGTGAACCCGTTCGGCGGCGCCGAACGACGAGGAGAACAAGGGGGCGTTTTCATGGGCGGGAATCAGGGGAATCCTGCGCTTCCGTGAAACCACTGCGCAAGAGGCATTCCTTCCCGGCGCCCGCCCGTCTTGCCGGGACGGGGACAAAGTCCGGCGCGGGGCCGGCGATTGCCGAGTCGCCGGCATCTCCTCTTCCTTCCCCCTTCACCGCTTGCCTCAGGCGAGGATGGGGGTGATGACTTCGCCGCTGACGTTGGTGAGGCGGCGGTTGATGCCGTTGTGGTAGAACGTGAGTTTTTCGTGATCGATGCCGAGGAGGTGGAGGATCGTGGCGTGGAAGTCGGGGATGGTGACCTTGTCCTGGGCGACGAAATACCCGACCTCGTCGGTGGCGCCGTGGGCGTAGCCGGGTTTGACGCCGGCGCCGGCGAGGAAGCAGGTGAAGGCGGTGGGATGATGGTCGCGTCCGGGCGAGTCGATGCCCTGGGTGGCGGGGCCGCGTCCGAACTCGGTGGCCCAGACGAACAGGGTGTCGTCGAGCATGCCGCGCTGTTTGAGGTCGTGGATGAGGCCGGCGACGGGGCGGTCCATGGTGGCGGCCTGGGTGTCGTGGTTTTCGCGGAGGTTCTCGTGGCCGTCCCAGTTGATGCGGGGACTGCCGAAGGCGCCGCCGTTGAAGATCTGGACGAACCGGACGCCGCGTTCGAGCAGGCGCCGGGCCATGAGACAATTGCGCCCGAATCCCTTGGTGGCGGGGTCGTCGGCGCCGTAGAGGCGGCGGATGGATTCCGGTTCGTCGTCGAGCCGGGTGGCCTCGGGGATGGAGACCTGCATGCGGGCGGCGAGTTCGTAGGAGCGGAGGCGGGCGGCGAAGGCGGCGTCGCCGGGGTGGGCTTCGGCGAACTCGCGGTTCAGGGAGGCGAGGTATTCGAACTCGGCGGCGCGGCGTTCGGGCGGGATGGAGGCCGGGGTGTCGAGGTCAACGACGGGTTCGCGAGCTTGGGCATGGGTGCGGAAGGGGACGCCCTGGTGGGTGGCGGGGAGGAATCCGGAGGTCCAGTTGATGGAGCCGCCCGCGATGAGGCCGCGGGGGTCGGGGAGGACGACGAAGGTGGGGAGGTTCTCGTTCTCGGTGCCGAGGGCGTAGCTCAACCAGGCGCCCATGGACGGGAAGCCATTCAGGGTGAACCCGCTGTTCATCTGGAACGTGGCGGGGGTGTGGTTGTTGCTGTTGGCGTACATGGAGTGGATGAAGCAGAGGTCATCCACGCAGCCGGCGAGATGGGGGAGGAGGCTGCTGACCCAGGCGCCGGAACGTCCGTGGCGGCGGAAGTCGTAGACGCTCCTCATGACCTTCCCGGGCTGGCCGAAGAAGCCGAGGTTCTCGCCCTTGCCTTCGAGGGTTTTGCCGTGGAGTCGCGCGAGTTCGGGTTTGTGATCGAAGGTTTCGAGGTGGCTGACGCCGCCGCAGCAGAAGACCTGGATGACGCGCCTGGCCTTGGGGAGGAAGTGGGGGAGGCGGGCGGCACCGGAGCCGGCGGCGGCGGCGCTGGACACGCCGGCCCGGGCCTGGTCGCGCTGGAGCAGCCAGGCGAGGGCGATGCCGGAGAGGCCGCCGGCGGAGCTGCCGAGGAATTGGCGGCGGGAGAGGGGAGGGGCGGGATTCATGGGAGGTGACGGGCCCGGGTTGGGGCCGGCGGATTGGGGGAGGGACAGGGCGATCGCCAGAGGCTGGCAGCCCGCGACTCGGCAGTCGCAGGCCCCGAAACCAAGGCGGAACCGCTCTCAGCGGACATAGATGAACTCGGTGGAATTGAGGAGCGCCCAGCTGACGCTGGCGAGGTCGCGCTCGCGGGCGGCGGCGGCGGCGCGGCGGGATTCCTCGGGGGTGGGTGGGCGTCCGAGGGCGAGGCGGTAGAGGTGATGGACGGCGCGGGGAAGATCGGCGCCGGCCTCGGCCTGGGCGCGCTCGGCGAGGTGCCGGGACTGGCGTTGCACGAAGGAGCCGTTCATGAGGCCGAGGGCCTGGAGCGGGGTGATCGTGACGCCGCGGCGCGGGGTTTTGACGGAGGGATCGGGGCAGTCGAGGGCGTCGAGGAGCGGTTCCTTGCCGGAGTTGACGTTCATGCGATAGACGGTGCGACGATTGAATTCGGGGCCGGTCTTGTCGGCGATCCGGTAGACGTTGTCGGGGAACTTGAGGACGTCGAAGTTGCGGAACCCGGGTCCGCCCATGGCGAGGTTGAGCTGGCCGCTGGCGGCGAGCATGGCGTCGCGCACGAGCTCGGCATCGAGTCGGCGGGGCGGGAAACGCCAGAGCCACTGGTCCTCGGCATCCACGCGGGCGGCGGCGTCGTTCCAGGCGGAGGACTGGCGGTAGGCGTCGGAATGGACGACGAGTCGGTGCAGCGCCTTGAGGCTCCACCGGTGGCGGATGAACTGCGTCGCGAGCCAGTCGAGCAGCTCGGGATGGGAGGGGCGCGCGCCGGCGTGGCCGAAGTCGTTGGGTGTGGTGACGAGCCCGTGGCCGAAGTGGAAGTGCCAGACGCGATTCGCCATGACGCGGGCGGGCAGGGGATTGGCGGGATCGGCCAGCCAATCGGCGAAGCGCAGCCGGCGCCGGGCCTCGGGCGCGTCGGGGGGCAGGTCGAAATCGGGTTTCGGACCGGGAACGGCGGAGAGCGCGCCGGGGGCGACCACGCCATCGGGGGATTTCACGTCGCCGCGCTTCAGGCGCTGGGTGGGGGCGGGTTGGATGCGGGTGCCGGCGTAGGAGACGGGGAGCGGGGGGACGGCGGCGAGGGCCTTTTCCAATTCGCGGACGCGCGCGAGGAGGGCGTCGCGACGCACGCGTTCCGCGGGCGAGAGGCGGGCGAGGGCTTCCTCCAGGGAAATCGCGATGCCGGGGGCTCGGAAGGAGGCGGCGACCTCGGCGTCGGACAGGGCGCGGTCATGCAGCGAGGCGCGGAGCACGGTGCCCAGCAGCCAGGGGCGTCCGCCGCCGGTGTGGCGCTGTCCGAGCAGCACGCGAGCCTGGCCGGCGGCGAAGCGCGGGAGGGGGCCGTCGGGACGATACGGTTTGCCGTAGGGCACGCCGTTGCGGAAGAAGGCGATGGTCCGGTCCGCGCGATGGACCGCGGCGACATGAATCCATTCGCCGGGCGCGGCGGTTTCCTCGGGGGCGTCGAGGTCGCGGGTTCGTTCGAACCCGCTGCTGCCCGCGATCCATTTGCGCGGCTGGCGTTCGCCGAAGACCAGGGCGTCGAAGACCCGCCCGTCCGGGGATTCGAGGGAGAGGGCGGCCCCGCCGCCCTGCTCGAGGGAGTCGAGCGCGACCCAGGCCTCGAGCGTCTTCTCGGTGACGTCGCCGTCGAGCGGCGCGGAGACCCACGCGGAGCCTTCCCGGGGAAGGCGGAGGCCGGAGGAGGTGATGCGGGCGTCGCCGCGGAGTTCGCCCGGAACGGCATTCGTGCCGGAACCGTCGAAGTTCCATTGCCAGCGGGGCGCGGGGCCGGGCTCCGCGGCGGGGATGGGAGTTCGCCGCACCATGGCGAGCCGGCGTCCGACGGTTTCGATTTCCGCCGCCGCGGCGCGGGCTTCGGCGATGTCCCGTTTCAGCGCGGCGATTTTCCCGTCGCGGGCGCGGACTTCGTCGGGCGAGGCGATGGGGCGTTCGCCGTGCTTGACGCCGTCGAAGACGGCCTTGACGCGGTAGTATTCGTCGAGGGGGATGGGGTCGGATTTGTGGGCGTGGCAGCGGGCGCAATTGACGGTGAGCCCGAGGAAGGTCTGGGCGACGACGCCGATCAGGTCCTCCATTTCGTCCTCGCGGGTGATGGCCTTCTGGGTGGCGTTGGCCTGGGCGTTGCCGGCCTCGTCGTAGGCGCCGCAGACGAGGAGGCTGGTGGCGACGATGCCGTCGGCGGTGACCGGTTCGAGGACGTCGCCGGCGATCTGTTCCCTCATGAAACGGTCGTAGGGTTTGTCGTCGTTCAGGCTGCGGATGACGTAGTCGCGGTAGTGCCAGGCGTGGTCGCGGAGGCGGTCGTACTCGAAGCCCTGGCTTTCGGTATAGCGGACGAGGTCGAGCCAGTGACGGCCCCAGCGTTCGCCGTAGCGCGGGGAGGCGAGCAAACGTTCGACGAGGGTTTCGTAGGCCTGCGGGGAAGGGTCGGCGACGAAGGCGTCGATCTCGGCGGGGCTGGGCGGGAGTCCGGTGAGATCGAACGCGAGCCGGCGGATCAGGGTGGGGCGGTTGGCGGGCGGGGCATAGGCCAGGCCGTGGGGCGCGAGCCGCGCGAGCAGGAAGGCATCGACCGGATGGAGGGCGGGGGCGCCGGGAGGGCGGGAGGCGGGAGGGGCCGGGATCGCGGGGTCGCGGAGGGGTTGAAGGGACCAGTGATCGGAGGCAGGGGAGGAGAGGGGGAGCAGGAGGGGGAGGAGGAGGAGGGCGGCGAGGAGGGTGGCGAAGGATGGGAGCAATGGGGGTGACGAGCGGCGGGTGGGCCGGGAGGTCATGGGGAGTCGGCGGGAGGGGGCGGAGTGGTTCACGCGAGGATCTCCTTCACGACGCGGGCGGGCTTGTGATCGACGAGGTTGAGTTCGCGTCCGCCGTGGCGGTAGACGAGCTTGGCGTGGTCGAGTCCGAAGAGGTGGAGCACGGTGGCGTGGTAATCGTGGTGGGTGACGATGTCCTTGACGGCGTGGTGGCTCCATTCGTCGGTTTCGCCATGGACGAGGCCGCCGCGGATGCCACCGCCGGCGAGCCACATGGAGAAGCCGTAGGTGTTGTGGTCGCGCCCGACGCGGTCGCGTCCGAGGTCGTTCTGCATGACGGGGAGGCGGCCCATTTCACCGCCCCAATGGACGAGGGTGGAGTCGAGGAGGCCGCGGGATTTGAGGTCGTGGATCAGGGCGGCGACGGGCTGGTCGCTTTTGGCGCAGAGATCGGGGAGGGCTTTGACGATGCCGGAGTGATGGTCCCAGCTTTGGCCGTTGTTGATGACCTGGACGAAGCGGACGCCGCGTTCGACGAGGCGCCTGGCGATGAGGCAGCGGGTGGCGTAGTCGCGGGTGTGATCCTGGTCGACGCCGTAGAGTTGGCGGGTGGCCGCGGATTCGGAGGAGATGTCCATGGCCTCCTTGGCGGCGGTCTGCATGTGGGCGGCGAGTTCGTAGCTGGCGATCCGGGCGTCGAGGTCGAGTTCGCCGGGGTGCCGTTCGAGGTGCTCGCGGTTGACGGCGCGGAGGAGGTCGAGCTGGCGGTCCTGGGCGGGGCCGCGGAGGTGTTCGGGCGGGTCGAGGTTGAGGATGCGGGGTTCGCGGGGGCGGATGACGGTGCCCTGGTAGATGGAGGGGAGCCAGCCGTTGGACCAGTTGTTGTCGGCGAGGAGCGGGGCGCCGTTGGGATGGGTGAGGGTGACGAAGGCGGGCAGTTCGTGGGATTCGCAGCCGAGGCCGTAGTTGAGCCAGGAACCGAGATGGGGAGCGCCGGCGAGGATGCGACCGTTGGTGAGGGCGTGGAGGGACTGGCCGTGGTTGTTGACGCCGGTGTGCATGGACCGGATCAGGCAGATGTCGTCGACGACTCCGGCGAGGTGGGGGAGGAGTTCGGAGAGTTCGGTGCCGCTTTGGCCATGCTTCCGGAACTTCCAAAGCGCGGGCAGGACCTTGGCGCTGGCCTGGCCGGCGTTGTCGAACTTCAGTTCGCCAGGGAACTTCCTGCCCTCGTATTGCTGGAGCAGGGGTTTGGGATCGAACAGGTCCATCTGGCTGGGGCCGCCGATCATCATGATGGAGATCATGGCGCGGGCCCGGGCGGGGTGGGGACCGGATTTCGGGCGGAGATCGAAGGTGCGGGGTTCGAGTTCGGGACGGGCGGGTTCGGCGAGGAGCCCCTGTTCCTGGAGCAACCAGGCGAGGGCGGTGGACCCCAGGCCGAACGCGGAGGCGCCGAGGAAATGCCGGCGGGAACAGAGGCCGGGGGGGAGGGCGGGGAGGTTCATCGGAGGTCCGGAGGTGGAGGAGGGATGCGGGATGCCAGCGTCGGGGGGCGGGCTTATTCGACGTACAGGAAGCGGTTGGAGCCGAGCAGGGCCTGGCAGAGGCTCGCCATGGCCAGGAGTTGGGGGTCGGCGGGCGCCGGGGCCGGTTTCTTGTCGTCCTTGCGCGCCTCCGCCGTCCGGGTGGTCCTGGCGCGGATGGTCTCGGTCTGTTCGGCGAGGTAGACGAGGGAACGCTGGAGTTCGGCCTCGGTGGGTGTGGTGGAGAAGAGGAGGCGCCAGAGGAGCGCGAGTTGGTCGCGGGCACCGCCGGGCTTTTCGCGGCGCAACCGTTCGGCGAGATCGGCGGAACGGTCGAGCACGAACGGGTCGTTGAGCAGCAGGAGGGACTGCGGCGGCACGGTGGTGGAGGGGCGGGCCTCGCAGTTGGGCGCCACGGGCGGGGCATCGAAGGTTTCCATGACGCCGACGGGTTGGGAGCGGCGCGCCTGGACGTAGATGCTGCGGCGGAATTCGGCGCCACCAAGGGACCCCACGCCGGTGGGGTCGCCATTGCCGTCCTTGTTCTGCGACCCGACGACGATCTGGCCGTGGACGTCGATCGCGACGCCGACGGGCGGGCCGAAGCGGGTGGGGTCGAGACGTCCGCTGACGGCGAGGATGCCGTCGCGCAGGCTTTCGGCCTCGAGGCGCCGCAGGCGGGCGCGGCCGAGCAGGCGGTTGTCGGGATCGGCGAGGCGGGCGGCGGGGTTGTGGCCGGATTGCCGGTAGGCGCTGCTGGTGACGATGAGGCGGTGCAGGGGCTTCAGTTTCCAGCCGCCGTCCCGCAGCTCGGAGGCGAGGAAGTCGAGGAGTTCGGGATGGGAGGGGCGTTCGCCGAGCACGCCGAAGTCGGCCAGGGTTCCGACGAGCCCGACGCCGAAGTGGTGGTGCCAGACACGATTGACGAGGACGCGGGCGGTGAGGGGATGGGCGGGGTCGGTCAGGGATTTCGCGAAGGCGAGCCGGCGTCCGGTGGTGCGGAGCGACGCGTTGGTGCGGGGGATGTCGGCGCCGGCACCGGGGGACGTGGAGGCGAGCACGGTGAGTCCGCCGGGCTGGAATCTGCCGCGGGGTTGCTGGTGATCGCCGCGGTGGAAGAGGACGGTGTCGACATCCTGGTGCGGCTCCTCCGTCAGGCAGTGAACGCGGGGTTCATCGGGTCTCGCGGCGCGGATCCGGGCCGCCTCGTCCCGGACGGACGCGACGCTTTTGGCGCCGGGGACATCGATCTCGCCGAGGATGATGTGGTCCTGGAACGTGGGAAATTCGCGGAGCAGGCGCTTGTGGTCCTCGGTGCGTTTGTCGGCGGGGGTGCGGCGGGCGGCGAGGACGGGCCCGCGCTGGTCCTCGGGGACGAGCTCGAGCTGTTTCTGGACGAACTTCTCGATGAGCTGGTCGTGGAGTTGCTGGGCTTCGGCATCGACGGCGCGCGCGGCGTGCTCGACGCATTCGGCGAGGGCACGATCCTCGCGGGACATCAGCGAGACGAGGCGTTGGTCCGGGTTCTTCCAGTTCTTCCAGTTCAGCGCCGGTTCGAACACCGCGCGCAGCCGGAAGTAGTCGGATTGGGGGATGGGATCGTAGCGGTGATCATGGCATTGGGCGCACTGGACGGTGAGGCCGAGCAGGGAGGAGGAGACGATCTGGATCGTGTCGGCCACGACCTGGTTGCGGGCAAGATCGGGATCGGGCGGGCCGTCGCCGGTCGGGTCGGGCGCCATGCGCAGGAAGCCGGTGGCGACGAGCCGGTCGAGGTCCTCGCCGGTCCGTTCGCCGAAGGGCGGGGAGACCAGTTCGTCCCCGGCGAGTTGTTCGGTGATGAACCGGTCGAGGGGTTTGTCGGCGTTGAGCGAGCGAATGACGTAGTCGCGGTAGCGCCAGGCCCAGGGACGGAGGGAATCGGCCTCCACCCCGCCGTTGGAGTCGGCGTAGCCCGCGACGTCGAGCCAGTGCCGGGCCCAGCGTTCGCCGTAGTGTTCGGAGGCCAGCAGGCGGTCGACGACCTTGTCATACGCGCTGTCCGAGGTGTCGGCGAGGAACGCGTCCACCTCCTCCGGCGTGGGGGGCAGTCCGCTCAGGTCCAGCGTGACGCGGCGCAGCAGCGTGACCTTGTCCGCCGACGGCGCGAACTCGACCCCGGCGGCTTCGAGGCGCGCGAGCAGGAAGGCGTCGACGGAGGTCCCGACCCGGGCGGCGTGCCGGACGGCGGGCGGCTCGGGGCGGCGGATGGGTTGGAAGGCCCAGAAGGCGCGCTCCTCCTCGGTGATGAAGAACTTCGGGACCTCGGCGGGTTCGGGACGCAGCGTCGGCGCGTCGAGTTCAACCCAGCGCCGGAGCTTCGCGATCTGGTCGGGCGTCAGTTTCTTGTCGCTCTTGGGCATCTCGCCGGACTCGACGACGTGCAGGAGCCGGCTTTCGGACGGGCGCCCGGGGACGAGCACGGTTCCCGAATCCGTCCGGGAAAGCATGAGCCGGCGAAGGCGGAGATCGACGCCGCCCTTCAAGGTTTCGCCCTCGCCGTGGCAGGGGAAGCAATGGGCCTTGAGAACGGGCCGGATGTCGCGTTCGAAGGAGAGCGAGGGGGATGCGGTGGAGGCGACGATGGCGGACGTGGCCGTGGCGGGCGGGGTCGGAGAAGGGGCGGCGAGCAGGGAAACGGCGGAAGCGGCAAGGAGGATCGCCGGAAGGACGGCGGCGCGCGGGCCGCGGCGTCGGGCGCGGGTCGCGCGCCCGGGCGGGGCGGGCCGTGGCCGTGGCGGGGCGGGGACAGGGATCACGAGGAGTTGGATAAACGGAACCGCGCGGTCTGGCAACGACGGCGTCCGGAACAGGGGAGGGGGGAGGCGGACGGGAGACGAGCAGCCGGCGACTTGGCGCTCGCCGGCCCCACCCGGAAACGATCCTGTCGTGCACTCTCGGCGCGGGGCGGACGGAAGGGATAAGGCGCCGCGGTGGGGGGCCCGCGATGGAGATGGGGCCCGCGACTGCTGAGTCGCGGGGCGGACGAAGGAGGCGGACGGGAGAAGAGAAGCCGGCGACTTGGCACTCGCCGGCCCCAACCGGAATGGTGGCGTCGCGGGGGCCGCGATGGATATGGGGCCCGCGACTGCTGAGTCGCGGGGCGGACGAAGGAGGCGGACGGGAGAAGAGAAGCCGGCGACTTGGCACTCGCCGGCCCCAACCGGAATGGTGGCGTCGCGGGGGCCGCGATGGATATGGGGCCCGCGACTGCTGAGTCGCGGGGCGGACGAAGGAGGCGGACGGGAGAAG
>CAZSOV010000102.1:0-23525 GCA_964608505.1 uncultured Verrucomicrobiota bacterium | reverse complement strand
CACGCCGAGGGAATAGATGTCGGCCCGATGATCCACGTCGAGCGGACGTTCCAGCTGTTCGGGCGCCATGTAGTGCGGCGTGCCCATCACCTGGCCCTCGACGGTCAGCCGCGCCCGTTCCGCCCCGCCGTCCACCAGCTTCGCGAGGCCGAAATCGGCGATCTTCACCTGGCCGCGGCGGTCGACGAGGACGTTCTCGGGCTTGATGTCGCGATGCACCACGCCGGCGTCGTGGGCGTACTGCAGGGCGTCGCAGATCTGCGGCACGATCTGGAGCGCCTCGCGGGGGGACAACCGCCCCGCGCGCTGCAGCTGGCGCAGGTTCGTCCCGTCCACGAACTCCATGATCAGGTAATGCCAGCCCTCCACGTGTCCGAACTCGTGCACGCCGACCACGTGGGGATGGTTGAGCCGGGCCAGGGCCCGGGCCTCGCGCTGGAACCGTTCCTCCGCCGCCCCGTCCGCGGCCTCCGCTCCCTCCAGCCTCGGGCGGGGCAGCACCTTGAGGGCCACCCACCGGTCGAGCGCCGGTTGGCGTGCCTGGTAGACCGCCCCCATGCCTCCCGAGCCCAGGAGCCGATGGATTTCCAACTGCGGGAACAGCGCCTGCATCGCCTCCGCCGATGGCCATTCGATGCGCGTGGCCCGCCGTCCGGACGGCGGGGCCGCGCCCGTTTCGGTGTCCGCTCCCTGGACCAGCAGGCATGCCGGGCACAGGCCGGCGAGTCGTCCCGACGGCAGCGCGCTCCCGCAGCGGGGGCAGTCGTTCGGGGTTTCCGTGACGGATGGATTCGGGTTCATGGCTCGGTGCTCTCCACCGACCTCAGAAGCATCGCCGTCGAATCGTTACCGGAAATCGCGCGCGTTCACGAGGCGCCATCCGTCCGTCCGCCCGTCCGCCCAAGCTTCGTCCCCGTCGCCGGTCAGCCGAACCACGCGGCGACCCACACGCCGCCCACGGCGCCCCCCAGCAGCAGCCAGGTCGGGTTCACCCGGAACCGGACCAGCAGCAGGCCGGCACCGAGCGCGACGACGACGGCCCAGGGCGATTGCAGCGAACCGGCTGCCATCCGCCCGGTCACGAACGCCATCAACGCGAGCGAGGCGACGTTCACCCCGTCGAGGAACGCCCCCGCGCGCGGCGAGGCCCGCAGGCGCGGCACGAGTCGGTGGCTCAATCCCACCAGCGCGAAGGCCGGGGCGAAAATGCCCGCCGTCGCCACCCCCGCCCCCGGCACGCCCGCGAGCAGGTACCCCACGAACGTCGCGGTGCTGAACACCGGTCCCGGGGTGGCCTGGCCGACGACGATGGCATCCAGCAACTGCGCTTCCGTCAGCCAGCCCAGGCGCTCGACCAGATCCGCGCGGAGATAGGCCAGCAGCACGTAGCCGCTGCCGAACAGGAGCCCACCGGCCTTGAGAAAGGCCAGGAACAGCGGCCCCAGCGTCACCGCGCCCGACGTCGTTCCCGTGGCCGCCGCCGCCCACGCCACGGGGGCGCCAAACCCGGCGCCCAGGGCGTTCAGGGTCCTCCCGGGACCGTTGGAGGGGGTGGGCGCGGGTCCTTGCCGAAGGCTGGAACACGCGGCCACCGACAGACCCACGCCGAAGATCACGGCCAACTCGTGCACGCCCGCCAGGCACATCCCGAGGGCCGCGACGCCGGCCACCGCGAGCCACCGGTTCTTGATCGCCGTGCGCGAGAAGCGCCAGATCGCCTGCGCTACGATCGCCAGGATCACGGGGCGCACGCCGGCGAGCAGGCCCGCGGCGTTCGGAAGGTGGCCGAACTCGACGTAGACCCAGGCCAGCACCGCGGTCACCAGCGTCGCCGGCAGGATGAAGCACGACCCGGCCACCCAGAGCCCGGCTCGTCCCGCCCGCCGGTGCCCGATGTAGATCGCCATCTCGGTCGAGTTCGGACCGGGAAGCAACTGGGTGGCCCCCATCAGATCGAGATACTCCCCGGGGGAGAGCCAACCCCGGCGCCGCACGACCTCCTCCTCCATGACGGCGAGGTGCACCGCGGGCCCGCCGAACGTGGTGGCGCCCAACCTTAGGAACAGTCGCGCCAGTTCGCCGAGCCTCCGCCGGCGTTCGGTCGGCGGGAGGGGCTCGGCGCCGGGCGCGGAGACTGGATCGGGCGGGGCCATCAACCGGCGGCATGATCCCGACAAGGGCCGGTCGTCGCGACGACATTTGCAGCGGGCAATGGGGTCAGACATCGACATTCGACATTTGCCGCGGAGCTGTCGCGCGCCGGCTCGCGCCCTGACCGGGGAACGCGGCCCGGCCACGGAATGTCAAATGTCGATGTTTGACCCCAGGTTCCTCCGGGGGCGCCGCTGGGCGCCGCCGGGCTTGGCGTCCCCGGGCGGGCCCGCCTAGCCTCCGATCCCTGATGCGTTCCATTGCGTTGGGTTCCATCCGGTTCGGCGGCGGCGCGCCCTGGGTCCTGATCGCCGGCCCGTGCGTGATCGAGTCGGACGACGGCGCGTCGCGGATCGCCGAGTCGCTGTGCCGGATCACCGCGAAGCTCGGAATCCCGTTCGTGTTCAAGGCCAGCTACGACAAGGCCAACCGGACCTCGGGCGATTCGTTCCGGGGCCCGGGCCTGGAGCGGGGCCTTGAGATCCTGGCCCGGATCAAGGCCCGGTGCGGCGTGCCGGTGTTGAGCGACGTGCACGAAGCCGCCCAGGTCCCGGCGGCGGCCGAGGTGCTGGACATTCTCCAGATCCCCGCATTCCTCTGCCGACAGACCGATCTCGTCCAGGCCGCGGCGCGCTCGGGCCGGATCGTGAACGTGAAGAAGGGCCAGTTTCTGGCGCCGGAGGACATGCGTGGCGTCATCGGGAAGGTGGAGGCCGCGGGTTCGCGCCGGCTGCTGCTGACGGAACGCGGCGCGAGCTTCGGATACCATCAGCTCGTCACGGATTTCCGCGCCCTGCCGATCCTGCGATCCCTGGGGTACCCGGTGATTTTCGACGCCACGCACTCGGTTCAGGAGCCGGGAGGGCAGGGGAGAAGCTCGGGCGGGCGGAGCGAATTCGTCCCGTTGCTGGCGAGATGTGCCGTGGCGGCGGGGATCGACGGATTGTTCCTCGAGGTCCATCCCAATCCGGCCCGGGCGAAGTCGGACGGCCCGAACATGGTTCCACTGCGGGCGCTGCCGGCGTTGCTGGAGCGGCTGCTGCGGATCCAGGAGGCGCTGCGATGATGCGCCGGGCGGAGGCCGTGATCCGGGCCGAGCTCGAGGCGATCCGGGCTTTGCGGCGCGGGCTCGACTCCTCGTTCCGCCGGGCGGTCGCGATGCTGGCGGCGTGCCGGGGGCGCGTGGTGGTCTGCGGCATGGGCAAGACGGGGATCATCGCGCGGAAGATCGCGGCGACGTTCTCCTCGACCGGCACCCCGAGCCTGTTCCTGCACGCGGCGGAGGCGGTGCATGGCGATCTCGGGCAGATCACGCGGGAGGACGTGCTGTTGCTGGTGTCGCAGAGCGGGGAGACGGAGGAAACGCTGCGCCTGCTGCCGCCCCTCAAAAAGCTCGGGGCCGCCATCATCGCCATCACGGGGAATCGCGCGTCCACGCTGGCCCGGCATGCCGACGTGGTCCTCGGCGTGCCGGTGAAACGGGAGGGCTGCCCGTTGGGGCTGGCGCCGATGGCCTCGACGACCGCCACGCTCGTGCTCGGCGATTGCCTTGCCGCCTGCCTGATGGATCGGCGGCGCTTCCGTGCGGAGGATTTTGCCTTCTGCCATCCCGGGGGCGCGCTGGGACGCCGGCTGCTCCTGAAGGTCGAGGACATCATGCGCGACGGGAAGGACGTCGCGCGGGCCACCGGTCGCACCCGGGTGCAGGAGGTGCTTTGGGCCATCACCCGGGCAAGGTCGGGATGCGCCTGCATCGTGGATCGGGCCGGGAAATTGCGGGGCATTTTCACCGACGGCGATCTCCGCCGACGCCTGGAGTCCGAACCCGCGGTTCTCTCCCGTCCCGTCGAAGCGGTGATGACGCGGAAGCCGGTGACCATCCAGCGCGGACGCCTGGCGGCGGAGGCCTACGAACTCCTGCAGCGCCGTCGCCTGGACGAACTTCCCGTTCTGGATCGCGGCGGAAAACTGCTGGGATTGGTCGACGTCCAGGATCTGCTGCGTGCCGGCGTGGTGTGACCGGGCGCGGGCGGGCGCGGACGGAGGAGAGGAGTCCGGTTCAGCCCGCCCGGGCGGCGGCATAACGGACGTCGGATGGGAGGTCGTCGTGCGTCGCCAGCCAGGCATGGGCGCCGGCCAGATCGTGAAACGCGCCGTCGAGCTGGGCCTCGAACGCCGCCGCCGTCCAGCGCCCGACGTCGGGTCCGGGCGCCAGGCCGAGCCGCAGGAGGTGGCGTCCGAGCAGGATGGGCTTGGGAGCCCGCTCGGCGAGCGCGAGGTCCTCGGCCCGGGCGCGGAGCAGGGCGACGTTCGGCGGGACGTGGCGCGGTTGAGGAGGGCGCCCGCTGGCGTCGGCGGTCATGAGGACGCAGAGGCGTCCGACGGTTTCCGGATGGAGCCGGCGGGCCAGGCGTCGGATCGCCCGATCCGTGGCTTCGTCGAAGTGGGCCATGTGATGGGCGACGAGCGGCAGGACGCGCTCGACCACGTGATGAGGGGCGCCGAGGCGGGCGAGGAACGATTCGGCGAGCGGCACGCCGGTGCGGTCATGGCCGGGCGAGACGATGCGGGTGCGTCCGTCCCGCTCGACGAACTGGGTGGAGACGGCCTTGCCGAAGTCGTGGCAGAGCGCGGCGAGGCTCCAGACGACCCGGTCCGTTTCGGCGGCGGCGAGCCATTCGGGAAGGTCGACCAGGGCGTCCAGGGCGTGGGCGGTATGGGTCAGCGCATCGCCCTCGGGATGCCATTCGGGGTCCTGGGGCACGCCGCGGAGCGCGGCGACTTCCGGGAAATGAGAGATCCATCCCGTGGCCTCGAGGAAGGCCAGTCCGGCGGAGGGTCGGACGGAGCGCGCGGCCCATTTGAACCACTCCTCCCGCACGCGTTCGACGGCGAGGTGCGCGAATTCGCCATGGATGGTGCGCGCCAGCTCAAGGGTCTCGGGGGCGGGCCGGAGATCAAATCGGGCGGCGAACTGCATGCCGCGCAGCACCCGGAGGGGATCCTCGACGAAGGCGGGACCGACATGCCGGAGGATGCGCCGGTCGAGGTCGGCGGCGCCGCCGTGGAAGTCCAGGAGTTCCCCGGTGTGGGCGTCCATCATGAGGGCGTTGATGGTGAAATCGCGCCTTCCGGACGCCTCCCGTGGGGTGATCGCCGGGTCGAACGCCACCGCGAAACCCCGATGCCCGGGCCCGGTCTTCGAATCGCGCCGGGGCAGGCTGAAGTCATGCGTCGCGCCGCCCATCGTGAGTTTGGCGACCCCGAAGGAGCGCCCGACCAAGTCCACGCGGCCATGTTGCCGAAGCGCGTCCGCGAGTTCGTCGTAGGAGGCCCCGAACACCTCGAAATCGAAGTCCTTGCCGGGGTGGCCCCACAGGGCGTCCCGAACGCATCCGCCGACGAGGTAGGCGCGGCGAAGGACGGGCGAGTCGCGGAGCACGCGCTCGAGGTCGGGGGGCAGCGGAATCGTCATGAGCGGGGGCTTGTGGACCGAGGATTCGTGGCCGGGCCTCCTGGAGGCATTGCCCGCCTCCGGATTCGGAGCCGTACCATCCGCGCGGGGTTCATGCATCCCGGACGCGGCCTGGGCCCGCATCGGTATCCGGACCCGGATCCGGGTCCGGTTCGTCGTGCTCTTCCAAACCGCCCCAATCCTCCTGACCGAGGGCGAACCCGTACCCGGCCAGGAACTCGTCGACGGGCGCGAACACCTCGATGGGCCGGGCGGAAAACGGGCAGGTATAGCGCAGCCGCCCGGCGCGGAGCGCGATCCCGCCCCGGGCGGGCCCGGGGTCTCTTGCGGGGCCCCGGCGCTTCGTGCGCGGGTTGTCGCGTCCAAACCCATACAGGCGGTCGCCGAGGACGGGGAGGCTCTGGGCGGCGAGTTGGGCGCGGATCTGGTGGGGACGCAGGGTCAGGGGGCGGGCGAGCAGCAGGGCCATGCCGTCGCCGTGGGCCAGCACCTCGTAGGAGGTCTCCGCCCGAAAGCCCTCGGTCGTGTGGGTGAGCACCCGGCCCGGGAAGGTGGGGTCCGGACGGATCTTGAGGCAGCTGACCCAACGCCGGTGGCTCGGTTTGCCGCCCACGATCACCAGGAAATCATGGCAGGCGGGGCGCCTTTCCAAATGCCGGTGGAAGGCCTCCGCCGCCCGGGAACTCCGGGCCAGCATCAGCAGGCCCGTGGCCTCGGTATCGAGGTGCCCCACCACGCGCAGGTAGCCGAGATCGGCGGCGGTCGCCCACGCGGGCTTCTCCGCCAGCGCCCGGTCGAGCGCGGCCTGAAGATCGGGTTCGCCGGGCTGGGGCGGGAAATTCGGCACCACGCCCGCCCGCCAGCCGGACGGCTTGTCGACGACCAGCACGTCGCGGTCGTCGTGGAGAACCGGAATGGGGGGAGCTTCTCCGACCACGATGACCAACGGCGACGCCATCGGGCGATGGAAGCGGAACCGGGCCGATTGAGGAAGGGGGAAGACGGGTCCCGGATCGTCCGGGTACCGTTTCGTTCACTCGTCGGGAAGGACGGCGAACGGCGCGTCGAAAGGGCGTCCGTCCAGTTCGGCGACACCCTCGTGGCCGGTTCGCCGGAAGGCGACGGTGCGCCCTCGGCCCGGGGCTCCGAGGTGCAGTCCGACGGCGCTGGCGCTTTCGCGGCGTTCGGCCAGGAGCAGGGCCAGGGTCCGTCCCTTGCCCGGGGCGAGCACGGTCAGCACGTCCGCCCGCTCCTGCTCCCGGGTCGTGGAGGCTTCGACGTGCCAGTGATTCGGAAACTCCCGCGACGGGGCGGGATCGAAACCATCCCACTGGCGGAACTCGAGCGGTTGGCCGGCGAGGTACTGGACGCGGAGCGTGGCGTTGGTGCGGCGCAGGGTCAGTTCCGCGGCCTCCGTCTCGATCCGGAACGGCGCGAGGCCGTGCAGCAGGAACTGGAACCGGGCCGGACGCGCGCTCTCGAGTTCGTCGAGCAGGACGAGGACGGGCTCGGGCGTCTTCAGGAAGACGACGCGCCGCAGGTACCGGCGCAGGCGGGTTCCGTAGGCCGAGGTCGCGTCCCCCGCCACGTAATCGACCGACGGGCTCGTCCGGAAGTCGACGATGCGCCCGTGCGGGGCGGCGCTGTGGGGGATCTGTCCCTGGCCGTCGACGAGCACGGCGTTCTGGGATCGCGTGGCATGTGCCCATTCGTAGTGGAACCGGCTGCCGTGCAGGTCGCGGTAGGTGCACGCCGGGAGCAAGGTCTCGCCGTAGGCGTTGAGCTGAAACCCGTTGTGCGCGTTGTGACCGTGGCTTTGCGTGCCGAACGGGCTCGCTTTGAAGAGGAAATGCACGTCGTCCGCGCTGTCCAGCAACGTGGTGTGCAGGCTCGCCACCCCGATGCCGCGGAACACCTTCGAGGTCGGCAGGTCCCGGGGCGGTTCGGATGCGGGGGGCGCGGGCAGGCGCGCCGCGTACAGGAATCCCAGGATGCCGTCCTGGGGGGTCATGTTCCAGCGCTCCGCCCACCACCGCCAGTGCCCGGCGCGGGCGCGGGCCGCGTCGGCCTGCCCGCCCTTGGCCCGGACGAAGTAATCGAGAAAACCGCCCCAACCCTTGTTCGGGCGCCCGAACGAGAGATCCCCGAAACCCATGTTCGGCGACCCGGGCGGCGCGACGTACAACGGGAAATCCCCCACCTGCGCGAAGAACGGCTTGCGCAACCCATCGATCCCGAGCGCCGCGTCGGCGGCCTGCAACCACCACACCACCTTGCTCTGGTACCCGGCCCAATAGCTCACCCCCTCGTGCCACCCTCCGTCGTCGTCGGACCAGACCGGGTAGATGGCGAAAAACTTGTTCACGGCGTAGTCGAGCCACACCGACGCCTCCGGGATCTCGCCGAGGAACGCGATGCCCGACTCGCCGATCTTGTGCCAGGTGCGATTCGCGTGGCTGCCGTACGGACGATGGAGGTGCCCATGGCCCCGCCCGACCTCGCCGCTCTTCCAGGCGTCGCCCACCCGCCGTGCGACGACCTTCCGGACGGCCTCGCGTTCCTCCTCGGTCAGGACCTCGTAGGCCCAGTCGTACGCCCGGGCCAGGCGGTGGAGCAGGGGTTTGGCCGCCTCGCAGTTCAGGTCGAAGTTCGTGGGACCGTCCGGATCCCAGGACGCCAGGTGCCGGATCCACCGACGCGCGGCCTCGGCGTACCGGGGTTCCCCGGTCAGCAGGTGGACAAAGGCCAGGGTCTCGGCCTCCTCGCACGCCTGGAGTGTCTGCACGCGGTTCGGCCACCAATACTTCACCCGTTCCGCGTTGTTCTTGTCCCGCGCGGATCCCAGATGCTCCGGCTCCGGGGTCGGTGCCGCGCCCAGCAGCCGGTCCGCGTGCCGGCGCAACAGCCGGAACACCCGTCCCGCGGGGGCGTCCGGGCTGCCTTCCCCCGCGCCGGCCGCGGCGCGCAGGCGGGGCAGGTCCTCGGGTCGCAGGAACAGGCGCGGATGCCCCGCCGGCACCCGGGCCCGCTGCTGGTCCGGCGAAGGCATGGGAAAGGCCGTGGCATTCGTGGCGACGACGACCATCCGGGCCTGGCTCCAATCCGAGGTCCGACCCCGGGCGTCGGCGAAGCGGTACCGCCACCAAAGCCGGCCCGCGGCGACGACGTTCGAGTGCGTGTAGGTGTTCCACGGGAACCCGGCGATCTCGGTCGCGCCCTCGAACCCGGGGTTGCCGGCCCACTGGAGCGCGTAGGAACGCGCGTTGGTCTCATGCAGCCAGATGAAGGAAGGCGGGTTCAGCACCGACACGCTTCCATCGGCGGGGCGGTACCCGACCTCGTCCGGCGCCGGCGCGCGGTTGGAGATGCGGGGGCGGGGCGGGGCCGCGGTCCGGGCGTCCTGGGCGGACGCGAGGAGCGGTCCGCCGGCGACCAGGAGTCCCGCCGCCAGGGTCGGGGAGATCCAACGTGTGGCTCGCATGGGGTGGGGAGCACAGCTACGCCGAACCCGCGCCCTTGGGAAGCCGGTTGTCGTGGACCCGGGCCCCGAACTCCGGGTGGGTGTCAGAGCGCGGCGCGCACCTGCTTCACCCCGGCCACCATGTTCGCGAGCTTCCGTTTCGCGGCCCACCGGGCGGTCTGGCTGAGCCCGCAGTCGGGCGCGAACACCAGGCGGTCGGCCGGGGCCCATTCCAGGCAGCGCCGCACCCGGCGTGCGATGTCGTCCGGGGTCTCGACGTAGTAACTCTTCACGTCGACGACGCCGACGGCGACATCGCACCGCCGCGCGATGGCGGCGATAAGTTCGAGTTCGGCGAACTCGCGGCTGGCCATCTCCACGTGCATCTCGTCGCACTTGAAATCGAGGAAGGCGGGAAACATCGGCGCGATTTGCCGGGGGCCGACGGCGCGCGCCTTGTAGTTGCCGAAGCAGAGATGGGTGCAGACTCGGGTGCGTCCGGCGACGGTTTCCACGGTGCGATTGAAGACCTCGACGAACCGGCGGGTATCCTCGCGATACGCGTAGCAGCTCATGCTGGGTTCATCGACGCTGATCTCGCGGCAGCCGGCTTCGACGAGCGCCTCGAGCTCCCGGCGCACGAGGGGCAGCAGGGCCTCCGTCAGGGCCCAGCGATCCGGGTATCCGAGCGACGGATTGGGCAGCAGCCGCCCGGACAGGGTGTAGGGGCCGGGCACGGAAGCCTTGAGGGTGACGCCCGCCGGCAGGGCGCCGGTGGCCTGGGCCAGGCGCTGGAGGCGACGGAACTCCTCGACGGCGCCGAGGCCGCGCGGGGCGGCGAGGGGGGCGGTCACGGCGTGCTTGCCGCGCTGATCATGGGCCGGCGGACCGAAGCGGCGCGGCGGGGAGGATTCCAGATCGATGCCGGCCACGTAGCCGTAGAAGCTGAGGTTGAAATCGAGCCGGGTTTGCTCGCCGTCGGTGACGACATCCAGGCCGGCCGCGAGTTGATCATGGAGGGCGGTCACGACGGCATCCTCCTGGAGTTCGGCGCGGTCGTCGGGACCGAAGCGATCCAGATTCTGGCTCGCGAGCTCGAGCCAGCCGGGGAACGGGTAACTGCCGATGACGGAGGTGCGCAGAGGGCAGGACTGCATGCGTCAAGTCGGGCGGATGCCGGGGGTGCATTTCAAGAGCCAAAGCCGTGAAACCCGTTGCTGCCCCGGACGGGTGGCGGCATCCTGCCCGGGTCGCCAATGAGAACGCAGGTCAAGCTTGGGCTCTATGTCGTCACCGTGCTCGGAACGCTGCTGTTTGGTTCGCTCTTCCTGCGCACCTGGCGGGCCGCGGAGGCCGGGCCGGCGGCGAGCGCCACCGCGCCCCGCAAACCCTCGTCGCCCACCGCGAAGCAGGCCGCGACGAACGCCCCGACCCTCGCCGGCACCAACGCCCAAGCCGCCACCGGCACCGTCACCGCCACCAACGCCGTGACTGGCGCCACGCCGCCCGCCACGACCAACGCCCCCGACACCGAGGTCGCGCCGCCGTCCGAGGCGGGCGTTCGGGAGCCCACCCCCGAGGAGGAGGCGGTGCCGACCCGGACCACGCTGGGCCCCAAGAGCCGGGGCCTGGGCAGGATGGTGATTTGGGGGTTGCTGGCCGTGGTGTCGGTGGTGGCCCTCGGCTGTCTCGTGGCCTATGACGTCTCCCAGTACGCGGCCCACCGGGCCACGCGGGTGCTCTTCAACGATGACCCCGGCGAACTCGAGGAATCCGCGTACGAAGTGATCGAGAAGGTCCACACCGGCGGCGATTTCCTGGAGGCGGTGCGGTTGCTCCGCGACTTCCTCAAGGAGAACCCCCGGGCCGCCCACGCCCAGATCCGGATCGCGGAGATCTACGAGAAGGACCTCAACAACCCGCTGGCCGCGGCCCTGGAATACGAGGAGGTTCTCAAACTCCGACTCGAACCCGAACGCCGCGGTTGGACCTGCATCCACCTGGTCAATCTCTACAACCGCATGGACAAGCCGGAGCGCGCGGTCGCAATGCTCCAGCGCATCGTGGTGGAATGCCCGGACACCCCCGCGGCCACCAAGGCCCGGGAACGGCTGGCCACGGCCGGCATCGAGATCCCCGACCCCGCAACCCAGGCGCCGGACCGGCCGCCGGAGGACGACGGGTCGTCCCCCGGCCTGCCGAAGGGTTTCAGGCGCAAGTAGCCGGGCCGGTACGGGGCGTCGCCCTACTTCTTCGGGTCCAGGTTCGCACCCAACTCCTCCGCCGTCAGGGTGGTGTCGACGCCGCCTTCGGGAATCTCGACCTTGGCAATCCAGAGCAGGCCGTTGAGCAGGACCCGGCGGAAGCTGGGTTCGGCCCAGTTCTTGTGGAAATGCGCCCCGGTGAAGCCGAAGCCGCGACCGCCATCGGGCCGCTCGATGCACCACATCAGGTGCTGAATGTCGCCGCGGGCCACGGCGGCCCGGACGTGCGGATTGCCGCTGTGCGGGCCGTCGGGGCGGTTCAAGGTCTCCTTCGGCGGATGCGCGCTCAGGAGCGGCGTGACCCCCTTCATCCCTTCGGGGAACCGCATGTGATAGTACCACTCGTCCCGGATCTTGAACGGCTTCACCCCGCGGGTGACCGGATGCGTCGGGAACGAGGTGAAGTCCGCTTCCCAATGAGGGTTCACGCTGTAGAACGTCTCGAAATACCCGCCCGTCCATTTCAACCACGCCTCGCCCGGATCCCCCTTCGGCACCTCGACGCCGTAATGGCACGTGCCCAGGCCCACGCCCTTCGCCATCAGGTCGCCGAGTTTCTTCAGGCGATCCGGGAGGATGGCCGGATGCCCGTTGCCCCCGTCGCAGTAGATGAACACCGCGGCGGCACCATCGAAGGCGGAGTCGTTCGAGGGCCAGAAGTTGCGGTGCACGACCGCCTCGATGCCCGGCAGCCGGTTGAGCTTGGCGGCGAGCAACGAGCAACCGGCGTTGAACTCGTGTTCGCCGCGCCCATGGCTGACCTTGCCGGCGAGGAGCACGATCTTCGTGGCGGCCGCGGCGTGGGTTGCCAGCGGAATCAGGAGGGCAGCTGCCGCCAGCAGGCCCAGACAACGTCGAGTGTGGTTTGGCATGGTACTTGGTTTTTGGGTTCGGTCCTTCGGAGGCCGGCCGCCCGGCCGGCTCGATCAATGGCCATCGGCGATCACTTCCCGGCCATGCCGCTTCAGCCAGGCTTCGGCCTCGCGCCAGACCGGGAAGAGATGCTCCACGGCCCCCCAGAATCGCCGGGAATGGTTCATGTGCAGGAGGTGGGCGAGTTCATGGGCGACCAGGTAATCCCGCACCAGGACGGGCGTCTGCACCAGCCTCCAGTTCAGCGAGATCGTGCCGTTGCGGGAACAGGATCCCCAACGGGTGCGCTGCCCCCGAACCGTGACCCGCCGCGCGGGCAGCTGGTGGCGCAGCGCCAGCGCGATCACCAGCGGCGGCAGTTCCTCGGACGCCAGAACCCGCAGCGCCGCCTCCACCGGACGCCGCCAGTCGCCGCCCGTCGCCGGACGATCGATGCGCAGATCGCCCAACCGCAGGCCGCCCGCAACCTCCTCCAGCGGCGTGCGCGCCCCCCGATACCAGATCAACGTCCCCGGACCCCAGGGGTGCGAGCGGACCGGATTCGCCGCCACGCGCTCGAGCTGTTCCCGGATCCATTCGGCCTTCTCCAGCACGAACTGCCGCGCGAACACCTCGTTCCCACCCCGGGGAATGGTCACCCGGATTTCGCCGGTGCGCGTCACCCGCAGCAGATATCGGCGGGCCTTGGGATTGCGGACGAACTGCGGCACGGGTCCCCGGCGGGAGGACGGCCCGGCGGCCGACCGTTCGGCGGACGGCAGCAGCATCTCGAGTTGATGCCAGGGCCCGGAAAGCACGCGCCGGACCATGCCCCGGCGCCCCGACCGAAGCGAGCCCGGAAGCCGGGGGACAGGTTGGGCATGGCGATTCTCCCGGGCCGTGGATACCCTCTGCCCACGATGAGCGACGCCGCCTTGCCGGGAGCCCGACTGCGCCGGTTGAAATCCCTCGGACAACGCCTGAACCCCGTGGTCCACGTGGGGAAGGGGGGCCTGACCGAGGCGTTGGTCGGCAATGTCCAGCAGGCCCTGCTCGATCACGAGCTGATCAAGGTCAAGTTCGAGGCCCACAAGGACGAGAAAAAGACCCTCGCCCCCGAACTCGCCGCCCGCACCCGGAGCCAGGTCATCCAACGCGTCGGCAACGTGGTCGTCCTGTATCGGGAGCATCCCGAACCGGCCAAGCGCAAGATCCAGTTCCCCGACGCGCCGACGCCGACGCCGGCGCCCGTGCCGCCCACCGTCTGAGGTGGGGGTGGGTCGGGTCGGGAAGGCCTGGGCGGTTGACCCGTAGGCAGGCGGAGAGGGGCAGGGCAGGGGTGCAGGACGATTGACAAAGTCGATTGGGGCCCGCGACCGGCTCCCCGCCATAGCGTCCGCGCGACGGCGGGGAGCCAGTCGCCGGCCCCACATCGCAGTTCCACGCAGGACTTTGTCAACGGCCCTGGAGGGGCGGGTGCGCGACGCAATGTCCGATTGCCAATCCGAGGAGGCGTTTGCTACGGTGAAGAAGTTCCCCGAACCCAACCCATCACCACAACTCCGCCCATGTATTTCCCGCCTTCATGCGGTTCCGCCCACCCGGTGCGCCCCGGCACGCGTGGTTTCACCCTGATCGAACTCCTGGTCGTCATTGCCATCATTGCGATCCTGGCTTCGATGCTGTTACCGGCGTTGTCGAAGGCCAAGGCGAAGGCCAGCGCCATCGCGTGCCTCGGGAACACCCGGCAACTCGGCCTCGCCTGGATCCTCTACTCGGGCGATTACGAGGAGAAACTGGTCGTCAATTACCTCGGCACGCCCGACGCCTGGATCCTGGGCGACGTCAACTCGGCTCCGGGACACACCAATCGCAACAATATCCGCACCGGCAAGCTGTTCCCCTATAACCAGTCGGAGGCGATCTACGTTTGCTCCTCCGACGACTATCGCTACCAGAACAAGCCGTTCAAGCGGGTCCGCAGCTACTCCATGTCCGGCCAGATGAACAGCAACGTGGAATGGGTGAACCCCCGGTATCCCGTCCGGAAGAAGACCTCGGACATCGTGGACCCGGCGCCGTCCGGAGCGCTGGTCTTCCTCGACGAGAGCACCAAGACGCTCGAGGACGGGTATTTCGCGATCCAGGTGGACAACCGGGTCTGGCAAAACGATCCGTCCGATCGCCATAGCCGCGGCGCGAACCTCACGTTCGCGGACGGGCATTCCGAGATCTTCAAGTGGCGGGAGCCCATGACCGGAAAGCACGCCCACGACGCGCCGGCCCAGAAACCGGTCGACCGCGATTTCGACCGCATCGCGCCGACCATCGCGACCAAGAAGCCCTGATCGAGGACGGGTCCGGCGGGCAAGTGAGGTTCATGCGGGGAGAACCGGGGGACCGTTCAGTCCCCCGGGGCACTGGTTTCTGGGGTGGGCCTTCGAACTGCCCATTGCCAGCGGAGCACCGTGACGGGTAGCCTTCCGAGGTACCCGGTGTTCCGAACTTTCGTAACCACGTTTCCAAGATGCGCAACCTCCCCGCTCCCCGGTTTTCTCGTCGTCGTCGCCTCCCGGCGGGTTTCACTCTCATCGAACTCCTGGTGGTGATCGCGATCATCGCGATCCTGGCCAGCATGCTGTTGCCCGCCCTCGGCAAGGCCAAGCTCAAGGCCCACGGCATCAAGTGCGTCAACAATGCCCGCCAACTGAGCCTCGGCTGGGTGATGTACGCGGACGACAACAACGACAGACTGGTCTCCAACGCGCTGGGCACCACCAACGCCTGGATCGGTGGCAACGTGGCGGCCCTGCCCGGCGCCACCAACCTGATCGACATCCGCCACGGTAAACTGTTCCCCTACAACAGCGCGCCGGACATCTACCGCTGCCCGGGCGATATCCTCCCGTTCAAGGTCGGCGGACGCTCCGTCATTCGCGTGCGCAGCATCTCCATGAACGGACGCATGGGCGGCGACAAGGACCAGGCCGGCTTCGTCAACGGCGACACGGTCCCGTTCTTCCTCAAGTCGACCGACATCACCAAGCCCAGCCCCGCCCAGGCCAACGTCTTCATCGACGAGGAAGCCTCCAGCATCGACGACGGCTTCTTCGCCGTCCGGGCGCTCCCGAATGTCTGGCTCTGGCAGAACACCCCCGCGAGCCGTCACGGCAACGCGGGCCTGGTCAGCTTCGCCGACGGCCATGCCGAGATCTGGCGCTGGCGCGAAGCGAAGACCGGACGGATGAAGGGTCTCGACATCGCGACGACCGCCGGCGACCGCGACCTGCAACGCTTCAAGGACGCGACCTATCAGCCTTGATCAGGCCGAAGAACGTGTGCGGGTCCACCACCTCGACCGGCAGTTCGGGGTGCTTCTCGCGCAACTGCCGGGACACCTCCCCGTACCACGACGGTGACTTCAGGATGCTCCGGGCCCATAGAAACCCGGGGCGCCCTGCCGCCGACCGGGCCATGCGCGCGATGGTTTCCGCCGCCGCTTCCGCCGCGTCCGGCAGATCCCGCTCGGGGCAGGTCGGCACTCCTGAGTGCACGGCCGGACCCCGCTCGAAATGCGTGCCCAACCCGTCCGGGCTGAATCGCGCATAGGCCGCGAACTCCAGATCCGTGGAGGCCCCGGCCGAGCCATCGAGCAGAAACCCCGTCATGGTCAGGTCCCAGCGACGGTACCGCGGCTCGCAGTAGTCGACCCAGGCCGCGAGGCCGGAGGGCAATCCGGAATCGGGGCGCACCGTGAGGGCGCGCGGATTGAGGTAGCCCGCGCCTGAGTCGCCGGCCACGAAGAAGTCGTTGGTGGTGGCGTGGGCATACGCATAGGCCAGCGCCTGGGGCGCGCGATCCGCCAGGTTCGGATTGAAGGCCCAGGCCAGGGGAACACGGCCCCGCGCGGGGTCCCGGAAGAAGGCGGGAACCGCCTTGTACAACCACGAGGGTGCATCGTAGTCGCCCACGTAGTGCCCCACGAAGAAGCGCTTCGCGACCCGGCCCGCGCCATCCAGATAGCCCCGCGCCTGCCAGTCCGCGGCGGAGGGTTTTTGTCCGGTCTGGAGATAGCGATCACGGAGCGGGTAGTGGGCGTGGAACGAGGCATTCGCCATCGACCCGAGCCCCGCCGCGTCGGCCTCTTTGTACGCGTTGTACTGGGAGATGATCCGGGTGAACTCCCATTCCGTGGGCACCGGTTCATGCCGACCCGCCCCGGCGTGCGTCGTGTACTTGAAGGGCCAGGGAGGAAATCCGCCGATCTTCACGATGCCTCCCCGATGACCCTCCGAGAGCCGGCGCAGGATCTCGAACAGGCAGCCACGATCCGTCCCGGGCGGTTGCCCGGGGTCGTCCACCGGCGCCTCGTCCGCCCAGGGGGCAAGATCGAAAAAGAAGGCCCGCCGCCCGACGAACCAATCGTGATTCGCCAGGGTGTGCATGTCCGGACCCGCCCCGGTGGGATGCCGCAGCCAGTAGGCATCCAGATAGTACGCACCCAGCCCGGGCCCGCAGCGTCCGGGAACCAGCCAGCGTGCCATCGCCCAGCGATAGGCATCCACCTTGGCACTGCCGCTGCTGGGCACGCGGAGGTCCGGAAGGTCTCCCCGCCCGGTGAACAGCGGCGAGCCGTCCCGCCGAATCAGGGCCAGGCGGACCGGCAACCCGAGGGAACCGGTCAACCGCGCGTGGAGGGAGTTGGACGAGGCATCCCACCGCACCGGCAGCAGTCGCTCGACACCCGCCGCCGTCGAGGCCAGAGCCGAGGTGGCGGGAACCCGTTCGTCATAGACGACCAAGCCGTCGAAGGCGTGGCGATGCCGTGCCAGCACTGCTTCCAGATCCGGGGACTCGATGCATCTCGCCGCGCTCAGCCAACCATCCTCCCGACGGTACCAATCCAGCCAGAAGGCATCGGTATCGACGTCGAATCCGGAGGCGTGGAGCAGGTACAGGCGCGGCGCTTCGCGATTCACCAACCCCTGGAGGCACGCCAGCAGATTCATCGTGTCCCAGGCCCGGCGGGCTTCCTCGGGGCGGCGCACATCGAGGCGCAGGAACGGACGGGTGTCGAAGACCGTGATTTCGGCGGCCTCCAGCGGAGCCGTCGCTCCCTCCGCCCCCCGGTCCCAGGCGAGGATCGCCAACGCCCCGCACAAACCCCAGGCAAGGGACGCAAGTCGGCCCGAACGGGGGCGGAATCGAAGCTGGGAGCGATGCGTCGCCGGATCCGGTTTCACGGGGGGAGCGTCCGGCGATCCGGCGGCCCGGGCAAGGCGACGGGGACAGGGAAGGGGGGCGGGAAGTTCACTCCCGGCAAGACTTGCCGATATCCCACTGGATGACGCGGCGGAAGAGCCCCACATGAACTGGCCCCAGGAGGTGCAGGCCGGGGTCCTGTTTGCCACGGCGGCGTCGGCGGTGGCGCTGGCGGTGCATGCGTGGCGGCGCCGTCAACTGCCCGCGGCGCAACCCCTCGCGGCCATGGCTGCCTCCGTCGTGGTGTGGGCCGGCTCGGCGGGCGCCCAGTTCCTGACGAATTCCCCGGGGGCAGCCCGGTTCTGGGGCACCCTGATTTACGCCGGAACATTTGGGGTCACCTCGGCGTGGCTGGCGTTCTGCCTCAAACATACCGGGCGCCATCCACCCCGGCCCTGGCACCTGGCCGGGCTCGGTGCCGCCATCGGAATCCTCCTGACGCTGCTGGTGGCCACCAGCGATTTCCACTCGCTCTTCTGGCGCCACGTCATGGTGGAAGGTCGTCCGCGAGAGATTCCCGCCGTCGGCTATTGGCTGTTCCTTTTCTACAATCAAGCCCTGGCCCTCGCTGGCTTGGGCTTGATCGGCCTCGAACTGCTCCTCCAGGCCGAACCTTACCGGCGACAAAACGCGACGATCCTCGCGGCCGGCCTGGTCCCCCTGGTGGTCAGCCTCCTGCACGAGTTTGCCGGTTGGCCGTCCGGCCTCGCCGACCCGACGCCCTGCGGCCTCCTGCTCAGCATCCTGCTCATCGGATGGGGCCTCTTTCGCCAGGGCATCCTCGACCTCATCCCCGTCGCCCGATCCGCCGTGGTCGCCAGCCTCACGGACGGGATGCTCGTGGTGGATGTCCGGGAACGGATTCTGGACTTCAATCCCGCCGCCCAGGGGCTCTTCGACGAAGTCTCGCGCGCAGGGATCGGAATGCCCGCTTCCGAGGTCATCCGCGCCTGGCCCGACATCGTCGCGGCGGTGTCCGGCGCCGACGGACGGTCGACGCCGATGCAGTTGTGTTCCGATCACGCACCCCGATTTCTCGAGGTGCGCAGGGAAAACCTGCCGGGACCGCACGGCGAGCTTCGGGCACACCTGTATCTGTTCCGGGACGTGACCTTGCGGCATCAGGCCGAACTGGAGCGGGAAAAACTCCTGGCCCAACTTCAGACGGCGCTCGGCCAGGTCAAAACCCTGTCCGGACTCCTGCCCATCTGCTCGGCATGCAGCAAGGTGCGCGACAAGGCCGGGGGCTGGCTGGAACTGGGGACCTATCTCTCCCGTCACACCAACGCCAATCTCACGCACGGCCTGTGTCCGGAATGCGTGGACCGGCTCTATCCGGAACTGCGTCCGCGGTAGGCGGGCTCGCGACGTCCGAGTCGCCGGCGGCTCCTCCCGGCACGCCTCCTTCGTGTACCCCGTGTACCCCGCACCCCGGCCCGCCGTCGCGCGGACGCCGGGGCGGGGAGCCGGTCGGAGGCCCCCGATCCCATGCGGACGCCGGGGCGACCGGGCATCGAAGGCGGCGATTGGATCTTTCAATTCACGCGGGTCGAAAGCTCGGTGCCATGCTGGCGGCGAACTGCAATGAAAGGCATGACCATGAACTGGCAGCGGGTGGGTTATTGGACGCCTCGAATCCTGGGGCTGTTGTTCGCGGCCTTCATCTCCATCTTCGCCCTCGACGTCTTTCAGGAAGGGCGGGGCGCCTGGGAAACCACGGTTGCCCTGCTGATGCACCTGATCCCCACCGCGCTGGTGCTGGCAGTCCTGGCCGTGGCCTGGCGCTGGGAGGGATTGGGGGCCGCCGGGTTCCTGTTGTTGGGCTGTGCCTATCTGATGATGGGGGGCGGGCGCGTGCATTGGACCGCCCATCTGTTGATCGCCGGCCCGCTCCTCCTCCTCGGCGCGCTGTTCCTCGCCCACTGGATCGCGGGCACGCGCGCCCGGCACTCCTGACCGGCGGGGGGCGCGACGGCATCGTTGCCGAACCGGTTCCGCCCGCGGCCAGCGAGCCTGCCTCATTCCGCTTCCGCCGGCAGCAACTCGGGTAACGGATCGCCCAGGAACGCGAGCAGGTCGGACATGGCCGCCACGGAAATGGCCGACTCCAGTCCCTCCGGCATCAGGGACCGCGACTCGACGCGAAGCGAGGCAATGACCGCGCGGGGGAACGTCCGGTCCGGAACCTGGGCCTGTCGCAGCGTGACGCCCGCCTCGGTCTCGGACACCAACAGCCCGGTGTGCGCCTCGCCGTCGCGGGTCGCCACCGTGTACGCGAGGTGATCCGGGGCCACCTGTCGTCCCGGGTCCAGAATGTCGCCGATCAGGACCTCCGAAGCCCGCGAACCGATTCCGGTCAGGTCGGGACCGACCTGACCCCCCAGACCTCCCACGCGATGGCAGACCGCGCATTGGGCGGCGAAGAGCGCGGCACCTCGACGGGGGTCGCCGGGCTTCGCGAGCGCGGCCTGGTACCGCTCGACGAGCGCGCTGCGGTCACCCCCCTCCGTCACCCGGGCGGCCCAGAGCCGGTTGGCGCGGTCGCGGAGCGCCGGCGAGGGCAGGCGCAGAAGGGCATCGCGGGCCGAAGCGTCCAACTCGGCGGCGGCGAGCGTTCCCGATTCGAATGCCTCGACGAGCGGCACCGCGGTGGGGAGAGCCCGGGCGGCCAGGGCCAGGAGCCGTCGGCGGATCGGCGCGGCGTACCCGGGGGCCTCGGCCAACAGGCGTCGGGTGCGGCGTTCGTCCGCGCCCGCGGCCGCGGCGAGGCGGTCCACCGCGGTCCGCTGCAACTCCAGCGGGTGGCGGGGCAGGAGGTACGGGTGCAGCCGGTCCAATTCCGAAGGCGTGCCCGTGGCAATGCGGAGTCCCAGGGCCAGCACACGCAGGGACAGCACCTCGTTCGTGTCCTGCAGCAGGCGCTCCGCCACCCGGGACGTCTCGCGAAAGACCGGGGCGTTGGTGTCGGCCACCAACCAGAGTCCGGGACCGCGCCCGGAACGGATCAAGCCCTCGGCGACACCCGCCAACACGGCGACCCGGAAGGTCGAACGCGCGGGTTCCCCGACGTCGCCCGCGGCGTCGAGGGTGTCCGCGATCTCCCCCAGCCGAGGCTGCTGACCCATGAGCCGTCCCAGTTGGGCCAGGAAGGGCACCCACCCCGGCCCCGCATCCGCGCGCAGGGAGGCCGCCAGGGCATGGGGAATACCTGCCCCGGCCACCAGCGCGGCGTTGCCGATCCAGGGATCCGCGACGTTCTTTCGCACGACCGTTGCCAGCACGAACGCGCGATCCGCCACGGGCAGGGCGCCCGCCGCCAGCGCGGCACGCAGCCGCACCTCCGGCACGGGATCCTCCGCCAACCGAAGCACCGCCCGCAGCGCCGCGGGATGCGAGGGCGCCAGGACGGGCGCGTTTGTGCCCACCGGACGAAGGCGCGTCTCGAGAAATTCCAGCGCCAGCACCCGCACGTCGGGGTCGGCATCCTCGACCCGGCGCAGGAGCGTCTCCACGTGGAGACGTCCGATTCCCTCCAGCGTGGCGAGCGCATGGAGGCGCCCGAGGGGGGAGGGCACGTCCGGTTCACGGGAATCCAGGACGTGTTCCAACCGTCGTACCAACGCCGCGGTGGCCGCCCCGGCCGGATGATCCTCGACGAGCAACCGCTGGGCGGTGAGCCGTTGCCAGGCATTCGGATGTCCGAGCCGTGCCACGAGGTCGCGTTCCGACCGGAACGCCAGCCGCGCCGTGTTCTCCGAGCCCGCCGACTCCCGCCGTCCACGCGTCACCCGCCAGAGGCGTCCGTGCTCCGCGCCCTCCCGCCAGTCGATCTCCGTCCGGAACTTCTCGGGCACGAATCCGGGATGCTCCACCCAGCGCCGGTAGAAGTCGCAGACGTAGAGGGCACCGTCCGGCCCCGTGGCCAGGTTGACCGGGTGAAACCACGGATCCGTCGACGCCAGGAACTCGCGGTCCTGCTCGGCGGGCGCGCGTCGGGCCACGAAGGTGGCCCCGGACGGTTCGAGGACGCGACGATGGACCAGGCTGCGGAGGGTCTCCCCCACGAAGGCGTTGCCCACATACCCGGGGCCCAACCCATGTCCGCCGTAGATGTGGAGGCCGGCCAGGGCGTTGAAACGGCTCACGGATTCGCGATTGAAGGTCCGGGGCGCGGGCGCCAGCGGGAAGACGCGCTGGTCGTCGTTCGGTGGCAGGCAGTCCTGGAGCGACTCGATGCCCGGCAGCGCGGCAGCCCCCTCCAGGTACCGCGCCGGAATGACCTCGTGACGCAGCGGGTTCGTGTTCCACGAAAGGAACCGTCGGCCCCCGGCATCGAACCCCAGCCCGAACTGGCTGGGCCCCGCCAGTCCCTCCACCTCGCCGGTGTCGGGTCGGAAGCGAAAATCCCGCCGCCGGAGCGAGAGGGGTTCCGGGAGGCGGGCGCCTCGAATCTCGCCGTCGCTCCGTCCGTTCGCGCCGTACACCCAATTGTCGAGGTTCCAGGTCAGACCGTTGACTCGGAGCTGCTGGTTGCCCTCCGCAAAGCCGGTGAACCAGACCTGCCGCTCGTCCGCCCGCCCGTCCCCGTCGAGGTCGCGGAAGTAGAGGATGTCCGGGGCCGAAGCGACCAGCAGCCCGTCGCGCCAGGGCAGGACGCTCGACGGAAACCTCAACCCCTCCGCGAAGACGGTGGAGAGGTCCATCCGCCCGTCGCCGTCCTTGTCGGTCAACCGCCGGATCCGCCCGCCGCCCGGCGCCGTCGGGTAATCGTTCATCTCCGCGACGAACAGCTTCCCATGCGCATCCCATGCGATGGCCACCGGACTCGTGACCAGCGGTTCCGCGGCGACCAATTCCACCCGAAGCTCGGGATCCGCGAGCCGGAACGACGCGCGTGCCTCCTCCGGCGCCAGCGGGGAGGACGCGGCAATGCCCACGCCCACCCCCACGCCGGACGTCGCTCCCGCCACGAGCAGGCTCCACCTCGTCAGCCACCTCGTCCGGCGTCCGGCCAGGGACCCCGCCCAACCGCGGATACGTGGGTGTACGTCGAATCTCATGCTGCGCTTGCGCCGGACGGGTCGGGGCGGGTCCTCCGCCGGCAACCGAGGATCATCGATCCACGCGAACTCCCCGAGCCCCTCCGGAATGAGCGCAAGTCTGGCCGCCCGACACCTCCCGGCTCAACGTCCAAGTCCCGGCGATTCGGGATTGGGGACGGGGCGCGCGCCGGGGCAACAAAGTCTCTTCCGTCCCAACGCTGGAGTCGCGGCCGTAGCCTGGGCCGCATGCGCTGGCGCGACCGTCCCGGGGACGATCGCCCGGGACTTGTCCCCGCACGGGTCGGACGATCTGGCCCGGCTCGAGGTCTGCCGGGTACCGGCGGGCCCGTTCCTCCGGGAGGGGAAGGAGGAGCGATCCGTCGACGGATTCTGGATCACCCGGTTTCCGGTCACCGTCGCCCAATTCGCCTTGTTCGTGGCGGAGGACGGCGACGCGAACCCGGAATGGTGTGCGGACGGGGACGGCTCGGGTCGAGCGTCCGGGGTGTCGCGCGGCGGGTCCTGGGGCGGCGTCAGTCCCAGGCGCTTGTCCTGCGGTTGTCGCGGCGGCGTTCATCCCGCATATCGCGGCGCCTACATCGTCGGGTTTCGTTGTGTGTGGGCGGGATGATGTTTTCGCTCGGATGATTCCTCTTTCCCATTGTTCTTTGGGCCTTGTTCCCTTTGCCCTTCCGCGCGTAGCGCGGCGCGGCGCAAAAAAATCGGGCCCCGTCGCGCCCGTCGGAGGTCGGAGGTGCAGGCGTGGAAAAGCGCCAGAGGACTGGCGCACTCCAAGACGCTTCGCGCCTCCCACGCCCGAGGGTGCCGGGTCCGTGCAGTGATTCGGGTCTGGCATTCCCGCAGGGTCTTGGAGTGCGGCAGTCCTCTGCCGCTTTGGGATCTGGCGTAGGCAACCCCCACACACCAACCGGGGCCCCGCAGCCTGACACCGGTTCCCGCGCGAGCGTGGAAAAGCGCCAGAGGACTGGCGCACTCCAAGACGCTTCGCGCCTCCCACG
>CAZSOV010000101.1:0-23560 GCA_964608505.1 uncultured Verrucomicrobiota bacterium | reverse complement strand
TCGCCCGCTTCTTCCCCGCCACCGCCTCCCCGTAACCGCTCCACCGGTAGTCCTTCGGATCCTTCACCAACCCCGCCCGCACCGGATTGAGATCGATGTACGCCGCCATCGTCACCAACGCCTGACCCTGACCCTCCACCAGCACGCTCTTGAACCGGTCCTCCCACAACGTCCCCGTCCGACCCACCCGCAGATTGTACCAGAGCGTAAACCGCTGCTTCACCAGCTTCATGAACTGGCTCAGATCCCAGAGCCGCGCGTGGAACGTGCTCAAATACTCCGCCAACCCCTTCTCATCCCGGGCTTCGCGATACATTTCGAACCGCTGGCGGACCAACCCGACATTCTGATGCCCGGACAGCTTGGCCAGCTTGGCGAGCACCCGTTCGGGCGAGGGCCGCAGCAGCGGCTCGGGCGGCTTCTGAACCTCGACCAGGACATGGAAGTGATTGGACATGAGGCAGAAGGTGAGGATGCGAACCTCGCAGAACTCCTCGGCCTCGCGGAGGAGCCGGACGAAGTGCTCCTTCTCGGCGGGACCGAAAATGAAGCGGCGATCCACCACACGGGAGACGCAGTGATAGATGGCGGCAGGATGATCTGGTGGCGCGAGCAAACGACCGGTCGGCATGCCCCGAACCGTGCCAACACGCCTATCGAAGCGCAATTTAGAAATCCCGGCGTTTATGCAGCTATGACCGTTCTCATGGCGGCTCACGGGTCCTTGCCTCCGTCGCGATCCTCCGGGGGTGGAACCCGCCCGGTCCGATGCGTCCGATCAGTCGAGACGGACGTAGAGCGCCTTGAGGTAGTGGGCCTCGGCGAAGGTCGCCGGGTGATCCACCGGATGGGTGGCACGCTCGAGCTCGGTCGCGCGCCGGCCCGTGCGACGCAGGGTCGAGAGCACCAGGCCGAAGAAATCTTCCGCACCCACGTGCGCCGAACACGACGCCGCGAGGAGGATGCCACCGGCCCGGACCCGCGCGGCGCCAAGGCTGGCAAGGCGTCCATAGGCCGCCAGGGCGCCCGCGCGCTCCGTCGCCCGCCGAGCCATCGAAGGGGGATCGAGAATGACGAGATCGAAGGTCGTCGACGGCGACGCCGCCGCGTCCAGCCATTCGAAGGTGTCGGCCTGGATCGTCTCGTGCCGGGCCGCCGCCACCGTCGGCAGGTCCTGGTTCAGGGTGAAATTCCGCCGGGCGCCGGCCAGGGCATGAGGGCTGATGTCGAGATCGGTCACGCGGCGCGCGCCGCCGCGGGCGGCGTGGAGGGAAAAGCCTCCCGAAAAGGAGAAGCAGTTCAGCACGTCGATTCCCCGCGCGAGCGCCCCGACCCGGCGTCGATTCTCGCGTTGATCGAGGAAGAAGCCGGTTTTCTGGCCGCGGATCACCTCGGCCTCGAATCTCAGCCCATCCTCGCGGAAGACCACGGCACCGCCCGGGTCCGCGCCATGCAGGACGGCGCCGTCGAGGAATCCACCGCGGGCCGCGGCGACGGCGGCGATGTTGCGGCTGAGGCGGAGGACGAGGGACCGCGGTTCCAGACGCTGGACGAACAGCGGGATCAGTTCGGGCAGATGCCCGAGCCACGCCGAGGTGTACAGCTTCAGGACGTACACGTCCTCGTACCGGTCGAGCACGAGTCCGGGCCAGCGGTCATTCTCCCCGTGGATGCATCGCCAACCGGTGGTGGCGGGATCGAAGTGACCCGCCCGCCGCTCCAAGGCGGCGTTCAGATGGGCCCTCCACCAGCCGCCATCGACGCGTACCGGGTCTCCCACGTGCAACATCCGGACGCGCAGGGGGGAATCCGGGTCGAACAGACCGATGCCCAGAAAACGGTCCCGGCGATCGTAGAGCATCGCGAGTTCGCCGCCCGCCCCGGGGCGGTTCTGGCCACGGAGGCGGTCCGCGTAGACCCACGGGTGACCCTGCCGCACGGCCACCTCGGCGGACGGTGTCAGGTGCAGCCGAAGCCGCGGTTGTGATTCGAGGTTCAGGCGGCACCACTCTCTCTTCGTCTTCGAGGAGGCGGCGATTTACGCGCGGAGGATGGCGTGCTTCGCCTCGGCAAGCCCGGATGGCACCCGATTCCGAACCCCGGCCTGGGGCTTGGGCGGCGCGGGGGCGTTCGTGGCGGGCGCGGGAGCCTGGACCGGAGCGCCAGGCACGGCGGGATTGTTGGTGGCGGAGGCCGGTGGCACCGGGGTTGCCGGCGGGGGGTTGGTGGAGGCCGCAGGCGGCGGTACCGGCGGGGTGGGAACCGGCACCGGCGTCGCGGGAGGGCTGTTGGTCGCGGGCGTCGGCAGGGTCGGTATCGCCGGCGGGGGATTGGTGGAGGGTGGAACCGGGGTGGGTGGCAGGATCGGAGGATGGTTGGTCGAAGGGGGTGTGGGGACCGGTGCCACGACCGCGGGGGTCGTCGGGGGCACCGCAGGGGCGGGGGCGGGGGCGGGAGCTGGATTGGGCGGGGACACCGCCGGGGCGCCCACCGGAGGCTGGATGGGGGGTGGGGTCGCGGAGGGTGGGGTGCGCGGAGCCGGGGCGGGAAACGACGCGGGAGGTGGGCGGGGCGGGAGGTTGGTCGGCATCGCCGCGCCGAGTTCCTTGCGCCAGTTGGCAAGCTTGGCCTGCAGCTCCTTGGTTTTATCGGGGAGGCTGCGCACGAGATTGTTCTTCTCACCGAGGTCGTCGATGAGGTTGTAAAGCTCGACACGCCCGTCCTCGAAGAACTCGAGGAGCTTGAAATTGCCGGCGCGAATGGCTCCCGCCGGAGTCGTCCGCCAACCGGGTCGCCCGTACGCCTCGAGGTAGCCGGGGAAGTGCCAGAAGATCGCGTCGCGCCCGAGCGGAGCCGCGGCGTTGCGCAACAAGGGCAGCAAGGAGACGCCATCGAGCACGTGATTCGTGGGCGGACGGGCTCCCGCGATGTCGCACAGGGTGGGGAAGAGGTCGACGTGGAGGCAGGGCTGCGTGGTCCGCGAGCCCGGAGCGATCACACCCGGCCACCGGGCGAGGAACGGCACCCGGAGCCCGCCGTCGTAGAGCATGCCCTTCCCGCCGTGGAGGGGGGCGTTGTCGGTGACCCCGATGCGCCGTCCGTTGGCATCGGGTTCGCCATACCCGCCGACGCCTCCGTTGTCGGAGGTGAAGATCACGAGGGTGTTGGAGGACAGCCCGAGTTGCTCGATGCCGGCCAGCACACGTCCGACGCTTTCGTCGAGGCTCGCGATCATCGCGGCATAGACCGCATCGCGGTGACCGCCGCCGGGGGGCTTCTTCTCGAAGCGTGCCACCAGTTCGGGCTTGGCCTGGTGCGGCACGTGGACGCCGAAGTGGGCGAGGTGCAGGAAGAACGGCGCCTCCTTGTGGCGCTGGACGAAATCAAGCGCCTTGTCGGTGAGGAAATCGGCAAGGTAATTGGTCGCGGGCGTCTCGAGCGGCGGATCGGTGACGAACCCGAAGTGTTTTCCCGCCGAGAGCAGCGCCTCGTCGAAGCCCCGTTGCCGCGGATGCTGGCCGGGTTCGGTTCCGAGGTGCCATTTGCCGAAGATCCCCGTCACGTAACCGGCGGACTTCAGGGCCGCAGCCACGGTGGTCGTGGCGGACGGCAGGGAGGTGGCGTTCGCGGGCACGCCCATCTTCCGGGCCGCGGCGTCGCCGCGTTCGAGCGAATCCACGGTATACACCCCGGTGCGGGGCGCGTACTGGCCCGAGAAAAGCGACGCCCGGGACGGCGCGCAGTTCTGCGACATGTAGAAGCTGGTGAACCTCATGCCCGAGGCCGCGAAGGCGTCCAGGTTCGGCGTCTCGTAGTATCGCGAGCCCGCGAAGCCGGTATCGCTCCAGCCCAAGTCGTCCGCGAGAATGAACACGATGTTCGGCGGGCGCGCAGCCGCCAAGGCGACCGGGCACGCTCCGAGAACCCAGACCAGGACCAACGAAACCCAGGGTCGGCGCACAGCCCCCACAACCTGCCAAACCCGCCGCCCGGCGCGAGTGCATTCTTGCCCGGCGTTACTTCTCCGGTGGCGACGCCTGGAAGCGGAGCCCGGAAAGCTTCCCGCCGGCGGGAGCCCGGAGACGGAGGCAGAATTCCCAGGGGCCGGTGTCCTGGGTGACCTTCAGAAGGAGGGCATTCCAGCCCTGGCGCAACGAGACGATGCTCTTGAACTCGCCGGGCACCGCCGCGCCACCGCGGTCCGCCTTCGAAATCGGCTCGCCGTTGCACCACAGCTTGTGACCGTCGTCGGTGCCAAACTCGACCCGCACCGGCTGGGCGATGGCCGAATACACCCACGTGCGCGCGTAGCCGGCGCAACCGGCATCCCCGCTGCGCGTGGCAAGCAGGTCCAGCATCCACGGGCGCGCGGCCTGAGTCGCCGGAGTCAGCGGACGCCACGCGACCGTATCCTCCCCCTTCTCGGGCGGGAATTCCTTGGCAAAGACCGATCCGCTTTCGCCCGCCCCCAGCTTGTAGGCGCCGGCATACTGCCACGTGACGATGTAGTCCTCGAACTGATCCATGCGCTGCAGGACCTGCGCCGCCCGATCCCGAATGGCGGCATCCTGCGATTCCCCCTTCAACCGGGTGGCCAATGCCTTCGCCTCCGCGGGCGACGAACCGACCAGCCCGCCGGCGATGCTCAACAGGGCGGACTCGGCTTCCTTCCGTACCGTCGCGTCGGCCAGCAGCGGCTCGACCACCTTCGCCGCGGCGGGATCCGCGACCGCGCCGAGCCCGGAGAGGACGAGCTTTCGATCGTCCACGCTGCGCGCGAGACCGAGAAGCTCGCCGTAAGTCCTGACGGTCTGGGCGGCGGGCTGATCGCCCAGGCCGAGCAAGCGCACCGCGCCCCGCAGGGCGAGGGTCCGCTGCGTGTCGTCGGCGGGAGCCCGGATGACATCCGTCAACGCGGCCACGGCCGTGCTTTCCGGCCAGTCCGCCAGCACGCGGAACGCGGCATCACGCACCGACTTGTCGCCATGGGTCAGCGACGTCCGGACGGCGGCAAGGGCGTTGGGGGTGCCGACCGTGCCCAACACGCGCAGCAGCGCGGCCCGGGCGGCGGGGTTGGCGGCGGACAGCCGGGCCAGCAGCGGTTCCGCGCACGCGGGCTTGTCGGTCAACCGGGTGCAGGCGGAGTCGAGGGCCGTTTCGACCGCCTCGACATCGTCGTCCGCCGACGCCTTGACGAGGAGATCAGCGAGGCGTCCGAGGTCGGCAGCGGACACCGTTTCGCCGAGCGCCTCGATGCCGGCGGAGCGCAGTTCGGGATCGGATGCGTTCGCGGCGTTGAACAACTCGGGCACGGTGGCGGCGAGGCGGCGTCGGCCGGCGAGCTCGACCAGCGCGCGGCGGGTCGGGCCGGACGCCCCGGCGAACTGGCCCGCGAGGGCGTCGTCGTAAGCCTTGCCCGGGAGCCGTGCGAGCGTGGCGAGGGCGGCCTTGGAAACCTCCGCATCGCTGGCGACGGCCGCTTCGAGCAAGGCGGGAACCGAGGCGACGTCGGCGCGCCGTTCGAGGGCGGCGATGGCAACGAGGCGCAGGGAGCGCGAGCCCTGTTTGACCGCGCCAACGACGGCGGGCCACACGGCGGGATCGTCGCGATCCGTGAGGGCGAGCAGCAGGGCACTCTGGCGTTCGGGCGGAGTGCGGAGGAGTTCGGCGGCCAGGGCCTCCGTGACCGGGCGCCCCCGCAACTCGCGGGCGGTGCGCAGGCCCATGTGGAACATGGCCTGGTCGGACGAGCGAAGAGCCTCGAGCAGACGGGGCAGGCCCTGGTCGGGATGCGCCAGGATGGCGCCACGAGTGGCCTCGAGCAGGCGCTGCTTGGGAACGTCGGCCCGGCGCACGGCATCGTAGAGCCGCACCGCATCGGGCGCCTGGCCGGTGATGGCGGCCAGCCGTTCGGCGCAGAGGATCAGGCCTTCCGCCACGGCCGAGCGCGAGCCCACGGGAGCGCCGGGGAGCGCGGCCTCAAGGGCCCCGACCGCCGGGGGGCCTCCGATCTTGCCGAGCGCCACGGCGGCGGCCGAGGCGACCTCGGCGTCGGGATCCTTCAGGAGCACCACGAGCGGGTCGACCGCCTTGGGATCGCCGCGGACGCCAATGGAATTGACGACCCCGACCAGCAGGTTGCCCTGCACGCGACCGAGGGCCTCGCGCAGGGCGGCATCGGCGACCGGGCCGGGGATGACCTCCAGGGGGATCCGGGCCCACGACGCAAGATCCTGGTGCGACAGAAACGTCGCCAGGACCGGAACGGCCTCGGCTCCTCCATAGACGGCGAGGCGCTTGCAGGCGACGGCCTTCTCGGACGACGGGGCGTTGGACTGGAGGACGGCCAGGGCCTGGCGGGCCTGTTCGGCCGCGGCGTAGGGCGTGTTCGGGGTGGGGGTCGTGGTCTGGCCCGACACGGCCAGGGACAGGCCGAGCAGGCAGGCGGCGAGCAGCGAAAGTTCGGGGATACGACTCGTGCGGGTCATGGTAGTCCTTCGATCAAAACTTCGGTTCGGAACGCGGCGGGACGCGGGGAGCGGGTTCGGGTTCACAGCCTCCAGGGTTCGCGAAGGGCCTCGGAACGGAGGCGGTTGGCTTCCTCGTCGCCGATGAACTCGGCCTTCTTGGGATCGAACTTCACCCGGCGCCCGAGGAACAACGCGATGTTGGCCGCGTGACAGGTGATGTGGGACCAGCACGCGACGTCCGCGTTGGCCCGCGTCTGGCCGCGGGTCCGCACCCCATGCAGGAAGTCGCGCACGTGGAAGTTGGCCGGGTATCCGGAGATCTTGGGTCGCGACCGGTCCAGCAACTCGGAGGGCTGCACGACGACGTCGCCGTTGTCGGCGGTCTCGACCCAGCCGGTGGTGCCCTCGTAGCGCACGGGACAGGAGCCGAGCGGCAGCCAGCCGTCGTTGCGCATGACGAGCTTCACGCCGTTGGCATAGAGCGCGTGGCACTGGTCACCCTCGGGCCAGTACTCGATCGCCGCGGTGTCGTCGGTTTGGTTCGCCCATTGGCAGAGATCGACGCAATGGGAGCCCCACTCGAGGCAGCCGCCGCCGACGAGGCCGCCGCCCTTTTCGAAGCCGCCGCCGTTGTTGAGAAGGCTGCGGTTGAAGGGGCGCCACGGCGCGGGCCCGAGGTACAGGTCCCAATCCGCGTCCTCCTTGTCCGGCTGCGTCTCGGGCTTCGGCCATCCGCTGGTGCCGGTGCCCAGCCCGCCCGGATGCGCATGGAGGGTGTGGATCCGGCCCAGCTTGCCCGTGTGACAGAGTTCGGCGGCAAACGCGAAATTGGGCAGGCTCCGGCGCTGCGTTCCGGCCTGGAACACCCGCCCCGTGCGGCGGAATACCTGTGCCAGGGCCAGGCTGTCCTTGATGTTCTTGGTGCACGGCTTCTCGCAATACACGTCCTTCCCGGCCTTCGCCGCCATGATCGAAGCCGCGGCATGCCAGTTCGGCCCCGTGGCGATGAGCACGGCGTCGATGTCCGGCCGCGCCAGGAACTCCCGCAGGTCCCGGTACATCGCGCAGTCGGTGTTGCCATAACGCGTGTCGGCGATCTTCTTCACCGCCTGCCGGCGCGCGGCCTTCACGTCGCAGATGGCGGCGAACTGCACCCCCGGCTCGTGCAGGAACGCCTCCAGCACGTGCGATCCACGCCCACCAATGCCGATGGCGCCCAGCACGATGCGCTCGCTGGGGGCCACCGCCCCGCCCCGCCCCAGCGCGCGAGCCGGGATGAACTGCGGCACGGCGACGACGCCGCCCGCCGCGGTGCCGAGTCGACCAAGGAAAGTACGACGGGTGAGGGAGGTCCGAGAGCGGTTCGCGGTTTTCATGAGGCCAGTGGGGTAAGCGTGAAAAACCTGACGGTCGTCCGAGGCGATTCAAGCCGAAAGGGGCCATACCTTCGGGGACGGCCAAGGCGATTGACAAGGTCCTGCGTGGAACTGCGATGTGGGGCCGGCGACTGCCGAGTCGCAGGCTTCGCCTCTCGATTCGCCTGCTTCGATCGCCCCGCGACCCGGCCCGCCGTCGCGCGGACGCTATGGCGGGGAGCCGGTCGCGGGCCCCCATCGACTTTGTCCATCGCCCTGCGGGGACGGCGCGCGCGATGGAGGAAGTCCGTTCGGGCCCGCGGGTTACTCCTCCTCCGGCGGGCGGGGCATCGTCTCCACGAACCGTTTCCAGAGCCCGAACTCGACATAGAGCTCGAAGAACTCGCGGGGGCGCAGTTCGTAATAGCCCACGCTCAGGTAACGCTTGTCGGATTTTTCGTCGAGGGCGGCCTGCAGGCTCGCGGCGACGACCATGACGGGGGCGTAGGGATCGGCAGGCAGCGCGTCGAGCCACCACACGTTCCGCAACCGGCGCAGGTACCACGGCAGGGGCCAGTAGGCGCTGTCCGGCGCGATGACCTTCACTTCGGTCCCGACGCCGTCCGGCGCGAGCCGGGCCAGGGCCTGCACCCGCTCGGCCAGTTCGAGAACGTTCGGCACGGTTTGGGAGTACGCATAGGGATGACCCCGGTGAACCATGAGGTCGCGTGCCAGGGGCGACGACTGCCAGGCCAGATGCGCGACCCCGAGACCGAGGAAGAGGCCGACGACTCCCCGTCGCGGGCCGCGATCCGCCCACCGTACCAGCGCCGCGGCCCCCAGCCCGGCGAGCAGAATCATCGGAAGCAGGAAGTTCACCAGGCACCAGGGCGTCTTGTAGGGGATCGCGCAGTAGGCGGTGGTGATGGCCACCGTGAAGACCGCAAGAAAGCGGGCGAACCCGGGCGACGCCGGGCCCAGGCCCCGTCCGGTCAGGGCCACGCCCCACCCCACGAGCGCGAGCACGGCAACAAAGGCCTCCGTCCAGAGCGGCCCTCGTAGGGCGCGGAACCAGAGCAGGCGTTCGAAGTACCAATACCAGGGATGCAGGTGGGGCGAATGGCCTCCGGCCCGGCGCAGCCACGGCAGATAGGTGAGCAACGAGTCCACGGGCCCCCGCGGGTGGGTGAGGAACGACGTGAACAACAGCAGCGACACCACGACGGCCACGCCGAGGGCAAGGGCCGCGTGACCCCGGCTCCAGGGCACCCCGGCGGTGCGGTTCGGGTCCGGGGAGCGCCGGTTCCAGGCCCATGTGGCGGCGCCGGCGACGCCCAGGGCCGCCAGCGTGAGGACGAAGGTCTCCTTGGTGGCGTGCAGGAGACCGAGGGCGGCTCCGGCGAGGGCCGCCCAGCCGGGCGCGCGGGTGCGACCATAACGCCAGGCGGCCCCGACGAGCAGGAGGGTGAAGCACGCCAGCAGCATCTCGTGGATGAAATACCGGCTGTAGAAGACCATCGCCGGTGACACCGCGAGCAGCAGCGCGGCGAACAGGGAGGCCGCCGGACCCAGCGCGTCCCGCAGCAACGGGACGAGCAGCACCAGTCCAACGCCGGCGAGCACGGCCACCAGGCGCAGGTTGCCCTCGGAAAGCCGGTCGAAGTCGGCCGCCCCGCTCAGCCGGACGAGCGGCAGGGTGGCGTAGTGCAGGGCCGGGCCATGGTATTCGTCGGGATTGTATCGGTAATCCCCGCGTTCCCAGAGGCCCTGGAAGAGGATGGCATTGACCGCCTCGTCATGGTGCATCGGGCGGCGGTCGAGCTCGGGGAGCCGCCAGGCCAGCGCCCCGGCGGCCACGGCGAGCCACGCCAGCGCCAGCGCCAGCCACCGCTTCATGCCGGGGCACCGATCATTTGGCCGGCAACGCGTAGACCTCGATCTCCTGGTGCACGTTGAGCGCGCTGAGGCTGCTGCCGGCCGTGTAGGAACGGACGTACCGGGACACCACCCCCTTGGCGGCGAACGTCCGGCCCTGGAACGTCTCGAAGTATTCCTTGTCCGTCCCGATCCCGAATCCCGCCGAGTTGTCGACGTCGTTGTTGTAGATCGTCTGCACGTTTCGGGTGAAATCGGGGTCGTCGGCGACCTGCACGATCACGTCGCGGAAGGCCTGGAGGAACCGGTGATCGTGCCAGATGACGATGGCATGGATGGGGAACGCCTCGCCGAGGTCCACCTGGACCCATTGCTTGCCCTTGCGCACCTCGACGGCCTGGTCGTCCTCGGGCTCCTTCTTCCCGTCGGTGATCTGGGCGAGCGCTCCGGTGAACGGTTTGAAGCTGCTGGTCACCTTCTTCCCGAACGCCACGTTCGTCACGCCCTTGGGCGCCAGGAAGGGCGGGTGCGGCTTCTCCGGGGGCGGTTCGACATGCGGACCGGTGGGCAGGTCGTTCGGGGTGCCCTTCAGCGTCGGCGCGGGTGGCTTCACCGGCAACGGGGCCAGTTCCAATGGTTCCGCCGCCCGGGATGGCGGGGAGATTCCGAGCCAGGTCACGAAGGCAAAGGCCAGCGTCGCACCCAGGGCCGAAGCCCCGCGGATTGCACGGACGCCGTGTCGGTGTCGTTTCACGTTGGAGTTCTGATAGGCAAACCCGGGCACAAATTCAAATCCGCCGTGGCGCTCCGGCCCGGGGCTGGGGTTTGGCCCGAGGAATCAACCCCGCCGCGGGCTCGGAAGCCGTCCGTTGGGACGCCTCCCGGGCGCCCGGTCCGCGTTCCGCCTTCGCCGGGCCCCGGACGACCGTCCGCCCCGGGGGGCGCGATATCTGGCAAATTGTGTTTCGGTCGCGCGGGGATCCCTGTAGTCAGCGCGATGCCCACAGTGCAAAAGGCTGCCATTCGGAGTGGTTTGACCCTCCTTCTGCCGGTCCTGTCGTTGGTGGTCGGCTCCGTCCCGGCCCGCAAGGCGGAGGGTGCCTCTCCGATCTTCCGGGAAAGTCTGGTCATCCGGAACCAGTCGATCCGTTTGCTCGCGTTCAACAACGCGAGCGATGTTCTGGTCCAGCTGTCCAACGATGCCGCACCAGGGGAGCCGACCGAATCCCCGGCCGTGCTGCGCGGCCTCACGGTGTGGCGGTTGACGCCGGTTCCGGACGCCGGCGTTCAGGTCGCCAGCGCGGTCAGCCTGTCCCAGCGTCGGGACGACGGGCACGTCTACGTGGCGGGAACGGCGTCCATGACCGACGGGATTCGTCGCGCGTGCGTTTGGGATGTGGCGCCCGATGGCACCTTCGCCTTCACCACCGCACGCAACATCGTCCTGCCTGCCGACTCCGCCGCCCCGGGCGAACAGGGCGCCGGGGGCGCCTATGCCGTCAACAAGTCCGGCATCCTGGCGGGCTGGGGTTCCTCCTTCCTCGCCGCCTTCGCCGTTCGCTGGCAGCCACCCTATGACCGGGCGGAAGTGTACGACTTCAGCACCGAATCCGCGCTGGTGGACATCGACGATGAGGGACGGATGCTGGCCAACGGCGTTCCCTTCGGCCAGGAAAGCGAGTTCGCCCGCGACTCCGCCGCGGTCATCCGATCGGACTCCACCCTGGAAGTCCCGCGGCTGGACCCCGCGCAGGCGGGCCTTCCGAACACGGCGGTCATGATGCGGGGGGAGTGGGTTGTCGGGAACGGGTTTCTGGGTGGCAATGGCCGGGGCTACGCCTGGAAGGTGGGGACCGGGTCGGCCCTGAACCTCCCCAGTCCCTCCTTCCAACCGTCGGCCGAGGGCACCCTCGCCTGGTCCATCAACGCCTCGGGCTCGGCGCTCGGCATCATCAATGGGGGGCCGGGTTCCGAGCAGTTGATCCTGTGGGAACGCGCGGACGGATCCTTTGTTCCCCATCGCTTCGCGGACCTGATCCCGGGCTCGACGATCCTCGACCCGCGCGTCGGTCACGCGCTCATCAACGATGCCGGGCAGGTGGCGGTCCAGAGTCGGGACCGCCTTCTCGGCGAGTTCCAACTGCGGGTTTATGACCCGGTCAGGGATGGGATCGTGCGCTTGATCACGGAGTCCGTCTTCGCGACCGAGGACGGCGGAAGCATGGAATTCAAGGTGCATCTGACGCGCGCGCCCGGAAACGACGCGGCCGTCAGCCTCGCGTTCCGGACCGCCGACGAAACCGCCACGGCACCGCTGAACTACTCGGCGCTGGCTTCCACCCTCACGTGGGGTCCGGGCGAGGCGGGCGAAAAGCGCATCGTCGTCACGCTCAACGACAACCTGACCTACGACGAGGCGAAGACCTTCAAACTTCGCCTGGGGGCCGTCACGGGAGGAGTCCTTGCCGGAGCGACCGAGGCGATCGGCAGCATCTCGGACGGCAGCCAGCAGATCGTGGTCCGAAATCAGATGTTCGACCTGTTCGGCGGGGGCGTGGTGGAAGTGCTGGAGGGCTCGACCCAGGCCATCATCCAGTTCGTGCGCGTGGGGGGCACCGACGGCTCGGTGACCCTGGACAACGTGGCCGCGACCGATTCCACCGCCCGGGCAGGCCGCGACTACACGCCGCCCGGTGCGGTATCGCTTTCCTGGGCTCGCGGCGAGGCGGGCGTCCGGACGTTCGCCATCCCGCTCCTGAAGACGGAACCGCTCTCCGAGTCGCGGCTGTTCACGGTCTCGGCCACCGTGAATCTGGAAGGAGCCTCGTCCCCGGGGACGATCCACGCGACCGTCGCGATCGTCCCGGCGGCCAAGGCAAGCGCTCCGGTCTTCGATGGCATCACCGCCGTGCGGGTCGGCGAGTCCACGACGATTTCCGTACGCGCCGCCCAAGGCATCGCCGTGCATCTCGATCGGCAGTCCGCGCTCGGCCAGGCCCCCTCCCCCGCGGGTCAGGCGCTCTCGGTCGGAGGATTCGCGACCTTCCTGATTCCCATCCCTCCGGATGCCGGCCAGGGCTATTTCCGGGCCCGCCTCGGGCCCTGAGGGCGAGGGGGGCGCCTTTGCCCCCATCGGGGCACCGCATTCGGCTGGATGGACTTCCGCAAGCGGGTATCCGGATCGGGCCCGGGCCGTGAGCGTCGCCGTCACCGAACCCCGCCCCATCCAACCAGCTTGCCCACGGGGGCAAGGGCAAGGGCTGGATCGTGCCGGGAGCTCGCGGCAATCACGGGGAAACGCACGGTAGGGTTACACCCCATGGAACACCGGATCGCCCCTGCTAGCGTGAATCGCCTCCGGAATTCACGACCGAATCACTCAGGCGCCGTCGGCCTCGAGCCGGTCCCGGGACCGCTCGGACCTTCCCCCGATGTGGCGCGACCCATGATAAGGCGAATCAACCGGCGCAGGTCTCGCTCCTCATGAACCCACACTTCCCTGCCCATGGTCCAGGGCGCCGTCCCCTCCCCTCGGCATTGCCCTCCAGAACGCGTCGGTCGATCGATTTCCTGTTCCGCCTCCTCACGATCGGGTCCCCGTGCGGTGCTTTGCCGACGGTCGCCGCGATGATCTCGCGGCGTCGTGCGGGTTCGACTGGGCTGACCGTGCTGGCGGCACTGTTGATGGGTCGCCTGGACGCGGCCCCGCTCGGGATCGAAGACCGGAGCCTGGGCGCTCATCTCGATCCCGGAGCCTCACAGACGGGTCGCAGGCTGCAAGCCTCGCCCCCGGGAATCACCAACCTGACGATCGTGAGCGACCTGACCCATTGGTCCGTGAGCACCATCATCGACGAGGTCACAGCCGACCTGGTGCCCTGGCCAGGAGTCACCTTTCTGCCGGCGGCGTCGACCTATACGGTGGTTCCGTCCGAAGGGGCGCCGCACGTGCTTGCGGTCCCCGGAGCGACGACCCTGCAAAGTGGTTTCGGCGTGAGATTCTTCCGATCGACCTTCCGACTGCCCATCCTCACCACGGTCGCCTTGGACATCAGCGCCTCGTTCGACAACGATCTCCAGATCTTCTTCAACGGCCATGAACTCGCCCTCGAGGGCACCCTCCTGGGCCAGAGCTTTGCCGGACCGAATCACAGGCTGGTGGTCAATCCCGACGGTTCAATCGTGAACGGCAAGGAGGACGGACAAGCCTTTTCGACAAGGGTGGCGTCGAGCTTTCCCTCCACGTTCTTCCGGACCGGCGAAAACGAGATCGTTCTGGTGCTCAGGAACCTGAACGGCAATGACAACGGAGGGATGGCGTTTCGCGCCGATTTCCTGCTGGACGGCGTGTCGGACGTGACTTGCTCGCCGCCTCCGCCGGGAATCATTGCCTGGTGGGCCGGGGAAGGTACCGCGAGGGACGTGGAAGGGATCCATTCAGGGACCTTGTCCCGAGGCGATTCCTTCACGCAGGGCAAGGTTGGCAGCGCCCTTCTTTTCGACGGCGGCAACTTCGTCCAGGTGCCGGACGCCCCGGCGCTACGCCCGGCCCAGGTCACGATTGAGGCGTGGGTGCGGTTCGACTCGCTCGAGAATCCCTCCGCAAAAGAGCCGGGCCTGCAATACATCCTGTTCAAGCGGAATGGCCGGACGCGGAACTTCGAAGGCTATGCGCTACTGAAGCACCGCATCGAGGGGGTGGACAGGATCTCCTTTCAGGTGACTTCGGCGAACGGAGCCATCGCCCACGTCGATTCGATCGGTACGGTCGCCGTGAACCAATGGCATCATGTGGCCGGCACCTATGACGGAAGCGCATCAAGGCTCTACGTGGATGGAGTCGAACAGGGAGCCCGGGTGGGAGACTTCCAGCTCGATCACTCCGATCGACCGCTGATGATCGGCGCTTCCGGAGAGGAATATCATGAGGGGAGGTTCGTCGGGGCCATCGATGAAGCGTCCCTCTATGGGCGCGCACTGTCCGCAACCGAAGTCCAGTCCATCTTCCGGGCCGGAGCCCTGGGCAAGTGCAAGCCTCCATTGGTGGACCACGTTTACTCCACCACCACCACCGTGGCTTTTCCCCCGGCACCTCCCGGCGCCGACGCCAAAAGCACCGACACCATACTCACCGCCGCACCGCCCGCGCCCGATGCTCCTCCCGTTGTCGTCACCGTCGCCCTCACGAGTGATGTCGACGCGCGAAACGTTCAAATTCATGCCGCGCTGGGTTCCCTTCTCCGGTTGCTCGTGCCGGATGCCATCACCTTCGACACGGACAACATCCGAGTCGGTGCGGGCGGTGAATTGAGCGTTGCGGGCAATGTCGTGGGCGACGTGACCGTATCGGACGGCGGCGTCGTCTTTCTGGACGGCACCATCGTGGGCGACGTCTTCAATCTGGAGGGCTACGTCGCCAAGAACCGCGCGTATCTTCAGTTGGCCATCGCGAGGTTTCTCGTTGGTCCAACCATAAGGACTCTGACTCCGGACAGGATTGTGGCGACCGGCATCACGGTCCTCAGGATGATTCGCTCCCGGTCATCGGCGTCCGTCCCGGCAGGATTGGCCGGCGGAACAGCCACGGACGTTCCCCGGCCTCCGAAGCGGTTGGCAGCGCCGGCCGAACCATCGACAGGACTCCTGCCCGTCCAAGGCGCCTTCAACCAGGCCGCGAACGGCACCCTGTTCGTTGGGATCGGGGGTCCCGCGTTCGTCACCGGCGGTGCCCAGGAATATGACCGGGTTGAAGCGACCGGTGTCGCCAGCCTGGATGGGATCATCGCGTATGACTTGATCGATCTCAGCTCCCCCGAGAGTGGGACGCATCCGTTTGAACCCAACGTGGGGGAGCGGTTCGATATCGTGGTCGCCGCGAAAATCGACGTTGGGAATCTGGTGATTCGAGGTCCGGTCTGGGGAACCGGCCTGGGCATGACCTGGGACATCGTTCCCCTGCCCGATGGTCGGGAAGCTCTGCGGTTGACGGCGGCAAGCCTTGGCCCGCCGTTGGCCGTTGGATCACGGGGATCCAGCGTGGAGATCTTCTACCCCACCAATTTCTCCGGCTTCTTTCTTCAGTCTTCGGAGGCATTGCGGGCGGGATGGACCAACCTTTCCAGCGGAACGAACGTCGTCATCGTCAACCCGACGAATGCCGCCCGGTTCTTCCGTCTCGGCAAGCCCGAAGGCACTTCGCAATAAGCACCCGGGGAGCCGCGCGATTTCGCCCGGCAGTTCCCGAAGCAGGGGCAAAGACGGCGATTCCCGACCTCGAGACAGCGGCTGGCCTCGAGTGGTTCGAAGAGATCCACCGGGGCGGAAGGATGCGATTCGCCCACTTCCTGACCGCGATGCAACGAATTGACGCGGGGTCCCGCCGCGTGCGCCGGGTCGGCACTTTCCCGACCGTCCCGCCGTCATCGGGAGTGCGCGCGCTTCTGACCGCTACGTTCCGCGGGACGGCGGGACTGGCGCGGCGCCGAAACCACCGGCGCCTGCGCTCGGATCTCCTCCCGACTGGCGGTTCCCTTGCTGGTCCGCGCCAGCGGATTTGTTCGCGGGTCCGCGGGCTTCTTGCCGTGGTCCGATGCTTTGTCCTTCCGGGTGCTTGTTTTCGTTTTCATGGATTTTACGAGCCGATCAATCTGCGGTTACGACCACGCCCGGAATCGCCAGTCCCCCGATGCCCACGATCCAACCCAACGTCCCTCCGATCATGCCGCTGGTTCCCACGCCGGCGACGGCACCTTCCGGGTCCTTGGTGTTCTTCTCGTGGGCGAAATCCCGGGTAGTATTCGTGTCGGGAAACAACACCGATGTGTCGTTGCCGGAGAAGTTGGCGCTTTTGAGCTGATCGACGATCCGATCCCCCTGGTCCCTGCTGCCGGCGATGCAAAAGACGGAATTTTTAAACATGATGTTCTGCCTCGCTCACGCGGTTCGTTGCCTGGTTCTGGCTTCAGTTGCTGCTGGTCTTCAGGGCGATCTGGAGTGGGTTGTCCACGTTCTCGAACGGATCTAGGAAGGAAAAGATACCCGGGTAACTCGGGGCCTGCCATGGGGTGTATTACTAGTGCAGAAAGGAATGCTCCTGCCGCCCGATTCCGAAACGCCGACGTCTCGTCCCGCTCCATGGGAAACGCCATGCCATCAAAGCCCGCAGGCGCACCCGCGGAGCAGGGCGAAGCGTCCGGGCGCGACCATCGCCTCCTAAATCGGAGCAGCAGAGTTCCGTCGCCCGCGCCAAGCTCGCCAAACCGCAACGGTGGTGATTCGAAGGCTGTCTCAAGGTGCTGCCCGCGAAGCGCGCGCTCGAGAATCCCGGCAGGACCCATGAGAAAGTTCAGGCGGCGCGGGTCCGCGCGCGAGTGCACCGCCCTTGGGTCCCACGCTGGCAGGCTGCCGGGAAGCTCGGGTTCAAGGACGCCGCGCATGGTTCACTCGACCTTGCATAGCGCGCCACGCCGGCTAAGACGCGCACCGACCGATGACATCCCCCACCAGCCAGCGGGTGCGATTCCACCGAGCGAAGCCTCCCGCGGATTCCCCTCCATCCTCCTCGGCAGGTTCATGCTCCATTCGTGATCGAGCCGAATCTCGCGACGGACTCCAACCGCACCTTGAGCGCGGCACGCGCGGGCAAACCCACGAAGCGCTCCACCACCTTGCCGCCGCTGAAGACGACCAAGGTCGGCAAGGCCTGGATTTCCATTCGTTGCGCGAGCGTGTTCGCCTCGTCCACGTTGATCTTCACGAACTTGATCCGGTTCGTCAGTGGCGCGGCGAGTTCGTCAAGCATGGGGGCAAGGATTCGGCACGGACCACACCATGCCGCGTAGAAGTCGACCACCACGGGCAATCTGGATCGAAGAACCTCCGCCTCGAACTGCTCCTCCCGAATTCGACTGACATTCGGCGTGGACTCGTCGACGGCAGCCGATCCGCTCCGCCCCGATGCAAAATGCAGCGCCAACCCCAGAATCGCGCCGAACACCGCGCCGCGCCATGGGTTGGCCGTCAGGAGGCACGATCCGGAGGAGCACTTCCCGAAATAGCCCAGTGCGGCGCCAAGACCGCCGCCAACCAGAACGCTGAACAACAGTGACATCATATTTTTCGACCTATCTGAATCCGAAACTTAGGGAGGAGCATGACAACCCCGGCGCCACCACCTGCCGGCGCCGAATCTGCAACCCGCACGTCGGAAGAGGATCGCTCGGCTCCTGACATCCCGGGCAGAGGCCCGCAAGCAACCGCGCGCCCGCCCGGGCGACGGTTCTTTGGCCTCGTCGCCGTTCCGGAGCGGCTCGGGTTGCGGTTCCGGATGTCCATGAACGTCGTGGATCCGGAGAATCCCGGGTGGCATGCCGTGTTATTCATGTCGTGCCGTCGCAGTGCATACCGCACCAGGCCGGAGTCAGGTTGGATCCACCCTCCCACGACGGACTCGGGTACGGGCATGGACGAGCATCAGGCGAGCCTTTCATAAGCCGCCTGAGCCGAAGGGAAGACACGCCCGGCGCCCAGATGCTCCACGAGCCCGGTGCGAGCCAGCCGGTCCATCACCGGCCCCTTGACTTCGGCCAGATGGAATTGAATTCCCGCGTCGCGCAGCCGCGCCACGAGGCGGGTAAGTGTCTCGAGGGCGCTGCCGTCAATGGAATTGATCGCGCTGCAGACCAGCACGAGATGCCGCAACCGCGGTCGCTCGGCGGCGGCGCAAAGCATGAAGTCCTCGACGTGCTCCGCGTTCGCGAAGAAGAGACTCTCGTCGATGCGCATCATGAGGAGGTGAGGCAGGGTGTGCGTCTTGTGACGCAGTACATTTCGAAATTGACCGCTCCCTGCGATTCGTCCGAGCACGGCGATGTGCGGACGGCTCGTGCGCCAGAGGTGCAGAAGAATGGTGGAGGCCGTGCCCACGAGGATGCCCTGCCCGATTCCCAGCGCGAGCACGGCAAGGAAGGTGAGCACCAGGGCACCGGCGTCCGCCCGGTCGTAACGCCAGAGGCGGCGGGGTGTATCGAAGTCGATCAATCCGGAGACCGCGACGACCAGCACCGCGGCCAGCACGGCCTGCGGCAGGTGGTGGAAGAGCGGCATCAGGAAGAGGACCGACACGGCGATCAACGCCGCCGTGATCAGCGAGGCAAGCGGCGTGTTCGCCCCAGCCGCGAAATTGACAACCGAGCGACTGAGTCCTCCGGTCACGGGATACGCTCCCGTCACGCCCGCCGCGAGATTGGCGGCCCCGAGCGCGATCAGTTCCTGGCTGGAGTCCACCTTCTGCCGCCGCTTCGACGCGAGCGTCTTGGCCACGGACGCGCTTTCGAGAAACCCCACGAAACTCACCGTGAGCGCGAGCGGAATCAACGGAAGTAGCTCGGACCCGCCGAGCGCGGGGAGCGCAAGCGTCGAAAGTCCGCGCGGGATCTCGCCGACGACGTGCACCCCGCTGGCCTCGCCCGGGTCGAACGCGGCCACGATTCCCGTTCCGAGGATCACAACGAGAATGGGACCTGTCCTGGACAGGGTCTGGGCAGCGACGGGAGGGAGTATCCTCCCCGCAGCGAGGGCGCGCGGCAGCAGGTATTGCAGGCCAAGCAGCAGGATCATGCTTGCGACGCCGATCGCCAGGGTTGGCCCATGGGTCCGCGGCAAGGCACGGAGTAGTTGTGCGGGCAACTCGTGGAAATGTTCGGCGGGCGGAAGCCTCACCCCGAGCAGATGCTTTGCCTGACTCAGCCCGATGATGATCGCCGCGGCACTGCTGAAGCCCGAGAGCACCGGATGGCTCAGGAAGTTCGCGAGAGAACCCAGCCGCGCCGCGCCCATCGCGATCTGAATCAGGCCTGCAACCAGCGCGGTGGCCGTCGCCAACACCAGATAGCGCGGAGAGCCGGGGTCCGCGAGCTCGGCGACGCCATGGGCGACGAGAAGCGACACCATCGCCACCGGCCCGACCGCCACGAACCGACTGCTGCAAAGCAACGCATAGACGGCGAGCGGCAGCATGCTGGCATACAGCCCGACTTCCGGCGGCAACCCGGCGAGCAGTGCGTAGGCCATGCCCTGCGGGATGAGCAGGGTCGCGACGATCACGCCCGCGAGGGCGTCGCCGGGCAGGTGTTTCCGCTCGTAGTGTCGGAGCCAGACCAGCGCGGGCACCAGACGCGTCAGCCACGATCGGTACGCGCCGCACCCCGATGTCGGTCCGAGGCTCATGGACTGCCCGGGTTCCTCGCGGGCCAACCCGCCGGGGCCGGAGGTTCATTCCGTACCCACCGGGTGGGCCTGCGGAGCGGCCAGCCATGCGCGGTCGCCGGTTCCTCGCCGGTCATCTCGATGGCACGCAGGACATCATCCGCCGCCTGGCTCGGCGGCATGCCGCGACCGTGGCGCACCGCTCCCGCGGGAGCCGGCGGTTCCTTGATCCCGGCGCGGTTCGCACCTGCGAGGATGATTCCGCCCGCGGAGTCCTTGGGGCCCGCCCGGCGCGGCCCCTCCGCGAGCAGGACGCCGGTCCGCTCCGCATCGCTGACCGCGCCCTGTGCCCATCGCGCGCCGCCGGCTCGTGGCACGACCCACGCACGCCCATGGGCCGCGCGACTCAGCGGCTCCCTTTCCCGCAGCGTCATTCCTCCTGGCGGGTCGCTTCTGCCGTGTCGGCAATCTGCCTTCCGGAACGTCATCGGGGAAACACCCTCTCCAAGAGGATCAATCCGACCGTGACCAACACGGCGAACGCCACCACGAACGCTCCGCGCGGCACCCGGAGCACATCCGGCAGGAGTATCTTTCCGAGGTCGCCCCATCTCCCCAGGGTCCTCTTCAAAGCCGCCGAGGACTCGGCGAAGATCCACGAACCTGCCACCAACCCGACCATGCCGAACAATGCGTCCCAGCTTCCCTGACCCAGCGCCGCCGCCGCCGTGCCGGGGCAGTAACCGGTCAGCGCGAAACCCGCGCCGAAGATGAGTCCGCCGACGACGTTTGAGCCGATCCTCGTCGGTTTGACGTGGAGGTTCACCTTGGCGAAGTGATGCAGCGCGAATACACCCACCATGCCGACGACGATCGCGGAGAGCATGATCCTGACGACCGTCCAGTCCTGGAGCAGCAACTGGCCGACGAGGATATCGTACTTTCCCACGCCGCCCTTCTGCAGGAGGAAGCCAAACGAGAGGCCGAACAACCCTCCGGCCAGAAGGGTGGGCGCCGCGGCCACCCGCGCGGCGGGCTCCTCGGCGGACTGTTGAACGGCTTTGCCGGGATCGATCATGGCTCGTCAGATGGCGAAGAGCGCGAGGGCCCCCGCGATGCCTCCGAGGAAGAAGCAGATCACGGATATCCATGAGGCGACGCTGAGCTGCATCGCTCCGCTGATGCCATGACCGCTCGTGCAGCCTCCGGCGACGCGGGCGCCAAAGGCGAGAAGGGCGCCGCCGACGATGGCGACCGCCCCGCGGAGCGCGAGGCCGTCGCCGAACCGTGCCTCCCACATGGGGGAATCCATTCGTTGACAAACTCGCCACCGGTAATGGCGGCGATCGCCCCGCCCGCGATGGTGGACAGGACGAAGACGAACTCCCACCCCACCCGCGGGGGGTTGTCCTTGAAGTAGGCGAGCGATTCGGTGCGACGCCTGGCAACCCGTCTTCCGATCAAGCCCGACACTTGGGCGTAGAAGGACGACGCGCCGATGGGCCTGTCGGAGCAGTAGAAGGTCAACCACGACAGCACCCCGATGCATGCGCCAACGAGATACGGGGACCACGCCGGGACGGAACGAGCGACCGCCATCGCGTCCTGGTCCGCCGCGATCGCGGTGCGCAGGGAGGCGAGGGCGAAACTACCCATGAGAAGGAACGTTCTCCCCGGCGTCCTCATGTCGATGGCACTTCCCGCTCGACCATGGCGATGCCCTCCACCGGAAAGCCGGCCTTGGTCCAGGCCTGCCAGCTTCCGGGCACGTTGCAGACGCAGCCAAATCCCGCCTGCTTCAGGATGCTCGTCGCGATGCTGGCACGATAGCCGCTGTCGCAATAGACCGCCGTGGGTCTGCTTGCATCCAGTTCGCCGAGCCTTTCGCGGAGTTCGCCCAGGAAGATATGTCGCGCATTCGGGATGTGACCGCCCTTCCATTCATCGGGGGAACGCACGTCGACCACCTGCAATTCCTTCCCGCGAGCCTTGATTTCATGCACGGTCATCTGGCCCACCTCATCGAGCGGCAATCCCGCGTTGTCCCACGCCCTCATTCCGCCCACGAGATAACCGGCGTATTTCGTGTAACCCGTTCGCAGAAGGAGACGAACGATTCCATCGAGGCTTTCGTCGGAATCCAGGACGAGGAGGATCGGTTTGTCAGGGTCCAGCAGCCAGCCGGCCCAGATGGAAAGCAGGGGCGATCCGCCGATGGCCAGCGCCCCCCGGATGTGGCCTCCGCCAAACGCCAGCATCATGCGCGTATCGACCAGCACGTTGGTCCCCTGCTCGAGGGCCTCCTTGAAGAACCCGGGAGGCAACCCGGGCACTCCGGGCAGATTGCCAAGCACCTCAGGTCCCCTCGCATTCAACTTCTTCATGCGCGGATAGTACGTCGGAGCGGGCGGCGCGGTGGACAGCGCGTGTTCGGTGAAGCTCCTGGCATCCGGAAACTGCAGGAAGGCATTGTGGCGCCGTTCATACCCGATCGTGCTGCTGAGCCGGTCGCCGATGTCCGCGCCGCACGGCGAGCCGTGGCCGTGCGCCGGATAGATGATCACGCCATCAGCAAGCTTCAGGTAGAAATCGCGCAACGTATGGAACTCCTGCTCCGCCAGCTCCCTCTCCCGGCCATCGCCCATGAGGTCCGGACGTCCTGCGGAACCGACGAACAGCGAGTCTCCCGTCAAAACGCCCCAGGGCGCGTCCGGATGAGCGGTCTCGGCGAGAGAGTAGGCGACGTGCTCGGGCGTGTGTCCGGGCGTATGGCGCGCGGTGATCAGAACCGAGCCGAATCCAAACGTGTCTCCGGCCTTGACTGGCTCGTGATCGAATCCGTATCGACCCCCGCCCTCGTGACTGACGAAGATCTTAGCGGTCTGGACTCGCGCACACAGTTCGCGCGCGCCGCTGAGCATGTCGGCATGAATGTGGGTTTCGAAGACATGCGTGATCGCGACCTGCCGCTCCCGCGCCTGCTCGAGGTACCAGTCCACGTCGGGCCGCGGGTCAAACACCGCGGCCACGCCCAGGGAATCATCACCGATCAGGTAGGAGAGTTCGGCGAGACCGTCGGTTCTGAGCTGTTCAAAGATGAGGGCCATGGGGAATTGCGAAGTTGAAGGCTGCCATATCGCGTTCGGCTGCCGTGCTCCGAGCCAGTCGGAGCACCCGAGACCCGGTCGCAACCTCGTCGCACCCGCTCCCTGGGCGGCTGAGGGTCCGTGTCCGTGTCCGTATGCCGTAGGCGATTCCTGGCCTGCATGCCCGGCGGTCATCCTGAGTGCGGGGAGCCCACGTCGACCATGGGGTATAACCCTACCGCGCTCTCCCGCTCGCCCGCATCGGCACCGATTCCGACTCGGCCCCTGCGGCGGCGTTCCCGTCCGGGATTTCAGCGTGGCCCTCCGCGCCGCGACCCTCACGGCCACGGGGCTGACGCGCGCGGGCAGTGCAGGAACGGGCGGTCGTCGACCCGCAGGCGGCGGCTTCTCGTTTCCCGCGTCCCGGGCGGACGCCACGGGCTGCTCCCCCGGTACCGCCCGACCTGGGAGCCGGATACAAAACCCGTGACGCCACCGGGCCCCCTTGCCTTAAATGCCGTCGCACCGGGCGCGCGTGGTGAAATGGCAGACACGCCAGACTTAGGAT
>CAZSOV010000100.1:0-23628 GCA_964608505.1 uncultured Verrucomicrobiota bacterium | reverse complement strand
GTCGCCAGATACTCCGCCAACCCCTGTTCATCCCTGGACTCGCGATACATCTCGAAGCGCTGGCGGACGAGCCCGACGTTCTGGTGGCCGGAGAGTTTCGCCAGCTTGGCCAGCACCCGTTCCGGCGAGGGCCGCAGCTGCGGCGCGGGCGGCTTGGGAACCTCAACGAGGACGTGGAAGTGATTGGACATCAAACAGTAGGTAAGGATTCGCACCTCGCAGAACTCCTCCGCCTCGCGGAGGAGCCGAACGAAGTGTTCCTTCTCCGAAGCGTTGAAAATGAAGCGCCGATCCACGACCCGGGACACGCAGTGATAAACGGCCATGGGATGATCGGGTGGTGCGAGCAATCGACCGGTTGGCATACCCCGCGACCCTGCCGCATACCTCCCCAATCTTCAATCTAAATATCCCGGAAATTCATCTGCAGATACCGCGGCCACCGGCCACCTGCCGCTTGACACCCCCCGCGTCCGTCGGGAGACAGTGGTCTCACTCCTCGAATCCTGCGGTCCCGGTGTCCACGTGCGTAGCGGCATGCGGAGGGCCGGCGGCCCGGCTTCGGGAAACACGGAGATTGCCCAACTCTATCCGACACACCGTCAGTCCTACCCGTATGCGTACCCCCAACCTCACCCGGCTCGCCCTCCTGGGCCTGCTGACCCTGGCCGGACTCCCGTCCGCCTGGGGCCAAACCATCACCCCGGCCATGGCGGTGCCCCCAGGCTCGGTCGACACCAGCAAGCCCGGTTTCAAAATGAGGATCGTCCAGGGAACGTCCGCCACGACCATGACCGCCGCGAATCCCGCGGAAGGCCTGATTACGGGGCGGATCAAGGACGCCAACGGCGATCCCCTGAACCTTGCCACCCCCAACGGCGACGGGACGTTTACGTACGAGATCCCGGGTGTCATCAACACCCACGAACAGGCGGCCAACGGGGCGACCGGAGGCAATTTCTCCACCGCGGCGGCGGCCCCGCACAACATCGCGGACGAACCGACCCTCGGCATTCCCGGGACCACGGGCAACGGTGACTACTTCGTGCAGGAATACACCGGCTACCTGGACCTCCCGGCCGGCACGGTGCGGTTCGGCGTGAACAGCGACGACGGTTTCAAACTGACCATCGGTTCCGGCATCAACAGCCGCATCCCGGGCCTGCAGCTGATCATCCTGGACGGCACGCGCGGTTTCGGGAACACGGAGGCCAACATCACCGTCACCCAGGCCGGCATCTATCCCTTCCGCCTGCTTTACTGGGAAAACACCGGGGCCAACTCCGGCGTCGAACTGTTCACGTTCGCCCCCGGCGCCACCTCCGGGAACCGCTACCTCGTCAATGACCGCAGCCAGGCGAGCGCCATCAAGTCCTACCGCGAAGCCCTCGGCAACCCGCCGACCGTGCTGAACGTCAGCCCGGCCCTGTCCACCTTCGTCACGCCGACGGGCGTGCCCAGCGCCGTCCCGCCCGCGCCGTTCATCTGGGCAGACATCCAGGACGGCTCGACGACCCTCGCGACGAGCGGGCTCGAACTGCTGCTCGACGGCAAGGCCCTGGCCACGCAGACGTCGAAGACGGGGAACATCTCCATGATCTCCGCCCAGGCGCCCCAGCTGGCCGCCGGCTCCCTCCACACCAACGTCCTCATCTACGCCGATTCCGGCGGCAAGAAGTACACCAACACCTGGACCTTCACGGTCGGGTCCTACGTCACCCTGCCGGCGGAGTATGCCCTGCCGTCGGTCGACACCACCAAGCCCGGCTTCCGCGCCAAGCTTTACCAGATCGACGTGAACCGGAATCCCGCCACCGGGGTCGTGCCGAATGCGGAACGCCAGATCGCCGGCGGCTATCGTGACGCGAACGGCCAGCCCTATCCCAATACCGCGAGCACCGATTGGATGGCCGCGGACGGCACCGTCCTCGGCTCCGCCGATGCCAGCGGGTACTTCACGATCCCCGAGTTCATCAACTGGAACCAGGACGCTCCCACGGGCGCGGGCAACTTTTCCTCCGCCAGCTCCCCGCCCTTCGAGGATCAACCCGTTCCCGGTCTCACGGGCAACCAGGGCCCCAACACCACCGACCGCGCGGTGTTCTCCATCGAGACGATTCTCCAGCTCAAGGCCGGCCCGATCCGCCTCGGCGTCGCGTCCGACGACGGCTTCCGCCTCTCCGCCGGGCGTGGTCCCGGCGATGTCATCGGCGTCCAGCTCGGCACCGCGGGCGACCGCGGCACGGTGGACAGCTACATGGACTTCGTGGTGCCCGTCGACGGGTATTATCCGTTCCGCCTGATGTGGTTTGAAACCGGCGGCGGCGCGACGTGCGAGTTTTTCGTGATCGACCCCGCCACGGGCCAGCGCGCCCTGATCAACGACGGCGAGGGATTCACGCCCATCCCCGCGTATCGGGAAAGCCCGACCGCCCGGCCCTACGTGTCGCGCGTGCTGCCGGCGGTGAATTACATCCACACGTTCGCCGACGAGGATCTCATCATCGACGTCACGGACGGGGCCACGGCGCTGGACCCGGCCTCGGTGATCCTGCGCCTCAACGGAACGGCCGTGACCCCGACCGTGAAGAAGGACGGCAAGGTGACAACGCTCACTCGTCCGGGCGGGATCAACAACCTGCTCCCCTCCGGCACGGTCAACGTGCAGTTGATCCTCGCCGGGACGGGTGGGTCGCCCGCCACCAACAACTGGTCGTTCACGGTTCCCGCCTACACGCGCCCGATCCCGGCGGGCAACAAGGTGGCCGAGAGCCAGGTGAACAATCCCGGATTCAAGGTCAAGGCCCACCAGATCGACCGCACCAAGGACTCCAACCAGGGCAATGGCGGCCGTTACACGGGCCAGAACGGCGGCGGTTCGAACATGCCCCGCCCCGAGATCCAGCTCGCCGACGGTTACATCAATCCCGCCGACAACCTGCCGTATCCCAACCTCGCGGCGCCCGGCCCGAATGCCGATGGCACCTATGACATTCCGGACGTCCTGAACTGGAACAGCGCGCAATCCGCGGGAGGCCCGCCGGCCAACGCGGGCATCTTCAACGGCGACGTCTCCGTGCCCGGCCTGCCGGGCACCGGCACCTCGAACTTCGGCCTGGACAACACGGTGCACGAAATCACGACGTACCTCTCGCTCAAGGCCGGGGCCCACGTTTTCGGTCTGAACGTCGATGACGGCTGGCTCGCGATTTCCGCGCCGAACCCGCGCGACACGCTCGGCACCCTGCTCGGCTGGCGCAACGCGCCCGGCGGCCAGAACGGCAATCCGCTCAACAACCCGAACGCCGCGTTCAACGTCATCGTTCCCGAGGACGGCGTCTATCCGTTCCGCATTCTGTTCTGGCAGGGCGGCGGCGGGGTGAACCTCGAGTTCCTCTCCATCGACCGCAACACCGGCACCCAAACGCTCGTCAACGACGTCGGTGGCTCCTTCCCGTCCGTCGTCGCCCTGGGCGGCAACCTCGTGAACCCGGTCGCCGCCTTCAACACCTATACCGGTCCCGCCCGGCCCTGGGTCAGGAACTCGGTCTACCCGATGCCCACCCACGCGACGCTCTGGCAGAACATCCACCAGCAGAGCGGACCCGGCCCCATCACCGTCCGCGTCCCCGCCGCGAATCCGGTCGACATCGCCAACGACGAGCCCCGGTTCGACCAGGCCATCGTCAACCGGCCCTTCGGCGACGCCGTCGGCGCCGTCATCGCCAACCTGGGTGCGGGTTCGGTGGGCATGGTGCTCGACGGCAACGCCGTCACGCCGACCGTCACGGACGTCGCGGGCTCCAGCGACAAGCTGGTGTTGTACACCCCGAATCCGCCGATGGCCTCGGGTTCCACCCACACCGCCGGCCTCGTCTATGCCGGAACGACGAACTACTGGACCTTCACCGTGTCCACCTACACCAACGTCCCGGCCTCGTACCGGAGGTCCGTGGAAGACGCCGACACGACGGCGCCTGGGTTCAAGGTGAAGGTCGTCCAGGCCGCTGCCGCGCAGGCCAACACGGTCGCCCGCGCCGAGGCGCAACTGGCCGGAACGCCGGCCAGCGTCGCGATTCCCGGCCCCGAAGCCGACGGTTCCTACATCGACTCCAACGTCATCAACTGGAACGTCACCGCCAACCCCGGCGCGACGCTCGCCGAGATCGGCAACTTCCGCCAATCGCTCACCGGCACGCCCGATGAACCCGTCCCCGGCATTCCCGGCACCGGCCTCGCCGGCGCGCCGCGCTACGAAAACATCACCGCCGAGATCTTCGCCTGGCTGGACCTCCCCGCCGGCTACCAGAAGTTCGGCATCGGCGGCGACGACGGCTTCAAGCTCCAGATCGGCACGCCCGGGCAGACGGACGGCACGATCCTGTTCTCCCGCGACCGCGGCGCGGGTCCGCGCGACATCCCCATCGCCTTCATCGTGCCCGAGGCGGGCCTCTACCCGGTGCGCCTCGTCTGGTACCAGGGCGGCGGCGGCGGCAATCTCGAGTTCTTCAGCTACGGCCCGAACAACTCGAAAATCATGGTCAACGACCGGTCCAACCCGGCGGCCGTGAAGGCCTACGCGAAGGTCAAGGGCGGCGGCGTGCCGCCTTCCGTCGCCATCCAGAACCTGCCGGCGGGTCTGGTGGTAACCTTCCAAGGCAAGTTGCAGAGCACCGACGCCCTCGGCGCGGGAGCCAACTGGCAGGACGTCGCGAACGCCACGAGCCCGCTCACGGTCTCCCCGACGGGCACCGCGAAGTTCTATCGCGCCGTCGGGCAATAGCCCTCCGGCGCCCCTCGCCGCGCCTCCGCGCGCGAACCGGACCCCGATCCGGAAACCGAACCACCGACCGGAGCCTCACGGCTCCGGTCGTTTTTGTTGGTCCCCTTGGGTTCCGGGGAGCATGGGGGCACGACGGACAATGGGGTCAAACATCGACATTTGACATTTTGAACCCCCGGGGCCCTCGCCTCGCACTCTGCCCAAGGCCGCGGTTTGACCGCCACGCGGTTGCGGGCGGAGAAGGAACCGGTCGACGACCCCGAGGCCGGGATCACCTAGTGGAGGTGGAGCGGACGCCCGCGCAGCCAATTGTCGAGGTTGTTCCAGGCGACGATCCCCAGCGCGACGAGGACGGTGAGGCCGAGCAGGATTGCGAGCACGGTTCCGATCACGCCGGCGACGAGATCACCCCGGCGAAGTCGGCGAATCCCCCGGAGGAATCCCCAGGCGCCGCAACCCGCCACGCCGGCCCAAAGAGGCCAGAACCCGAGGCGCACCGCGGCGCGCAATCCGGACGGGTACCCGGCGGTCGGGAGCCAGAACGTGGGTTGCTCGCGCCAGCGGGTCGCGGCGAGCAGGACCATGCCGCCGAGCACGCCGATGCCGAGCAGGACGCCGTACCACGGCGCTCCGCGGGGCTGGCGAGGTTCGTGGGACGGATTCGACATGCGGCGTCGGCGCGATCCTGTCACCCCCCCCGGGGCTTGGCAGCATTGGTTTTTCCTTTTGACGGCTCGCTGCTCATTTCATCCCTCGGCCCTCGCCCCGAACCGGGACCCGTGGTACATCCGAAGGACCGACGGTCGGCGGCAGAATTCCACCGACACCCGGCATGAATCCCAAACCTCCATCCCCAACCGCAACCGCCCCAGCCCGCCTCGAGGCTCCGCCCAAGCCTCCGGCCTTCGCGCTCCATCCCCGCCCCGCGTGAAAAAATTCTTTTTCCGCCTCATTTTGCTGCTTTTGCTCCTCTCCATCGGCCTCGGGATTGCCCTCGAGTACGTGGAACTTCCCGATGCCACGGCGCGGGTCACGGCACTGCCCGCCGAGGGAAACGAGATCGTCTCGACCGACCTGCCGCTCAACGATCCCGAGACGGCGTTCTTCGGCGCGACCCGGGTCCTCAAGCGACAGTACCAAATTGGCAAACACCGGTTCTTCCTGCTGGTCATCGACCTGTCCCGGGACAGCCTGTCGGTGCGGGATCCGCTGTATTATTTCCAGGGCACCGGCTGGGACATTCGTGCCAAAAAAATCATGGCCGTGCCGGGCGGCGACGGCATCCAGGCAAGCCTCTGGCGCAGTACGGAGGACTCCGAAGCCGTCGTCTGGTTCTCCGACGGCACCGTCCGCCATGCCTCGGGACGCCGCCAGTGGTGGCAATCCATTCTTCGGCGCGTGACCCTGGGTCGATCCGGCGGGGAACCCGTGCTTGTCATCCTCCAACCATTGCCGAACGTCCCGGTGGAATGGACGCAGCTTTTCGCGGATTTCCCCGCGCTCTTCAGTCTCTGATTCCGCTGTGGGACCCGCGCGCGGGGGGGGCGCCGGAGTTCATTCGCCCCCGCTCAGGGTTGCGACGGTTGTTCGCGGGCCGCGGCGCGTGCCGCCAGGAACCTCTTCCAGAGCCCGGTTTCGACGTACAACTCCACGAAGAACCGGGGGCGCAGTTCGAACATGCCGGCCTGCGTCCAGCCCTGCCGGGTCTTCTCCTCCAGACCGAGTCCCAGCTTCGTCGCCGCCACCACCAGCGGCGGCAGGCCGCCCTCCGGCAGGGCGTCCCACCACCCTGCATTGGCCCATCCCCTCCAGTACCACGGCAGAGGCCAGTACTGGCTGTCCGGGGCGACGACCCACAACGGCGTGGATTTCCCGTCCGGCGCCGAGGCCGCCACTTCCTCGACCTGTTCGAGAAGCTGGAACACGTCGGCGGACGTATGCCCGTACACCCATGGATTGCGGAAATCCGCGGCCCACTCCCGACTTCCCCGCCAGGCCTGGACGGACAGGTGCGCGATGCCGACCGCCAGGACCGCGGCCCAGATGCAGGCCCATGCGGGGGACCTGGCGCGAACCCAACGCCAGATCGCGGCCGCGCCCAGGCCGCCCAGGGCCAGGATCGCCTGATAGAAGCCCAGCACGCACCAGGGCGTCTTGTACCGGATCACCGAGTACACCCCACCGAGAAGGATCGCGTAGAAGACCAGAAACCGCCCTGCGCGCCGGCCCGCCGGCGTCCACCCCGCCCCGCCGCGCAGGACCACGACGGCGCCGACCAGAGCCAAGGCACCGACCAACGCCTCGGTCCACAAGGGCCCGCCCCGCCATCGGTACCAGAAGAGACGTTCCAGGAAGAAATGCCAGGGATGCACATGGGGGGACGCTCCGCCGGCCCGTTGGCCCCAGATCAGGTAGGTCCGCACCGAATCGAGCACCCCGCCGGGATGGGTCAGGAAGGAGGAGAACAACACCGCACCCACGGCCGCGGCCAGCAGGGTCGCGACGCCCACCCGCACCCAGGGCAAATGACGGACGCGATCCCGGAGCCCGGTCCAGCCCCCCTCCAGCCACTCGACGGCCGTCCAGGCGCCGGCGCCGGCGGCCAGCATGAAGACGAAGGTCTCCTTCGTCGCCCACATCAGCCCCAGCCCCACGCCCCCCAGGAGCGACCAGGCCCAGGCGCTCCGGACCGCCGTGTCGTCCGCGGCAACCCGCCCGTCCGGGGACTGCGACAGCGCGGCCCGGGTCCACCCGACCCACCCGAGGCCGCCAGCCAGGACCAGCAGCATCTCGTGGATGAAATATCGGCTGTAATAGACCGTCACGGGCGACACCGCGGCGAGGAGGGCTCCGAAGAAGGTCGCCTCCCACCCCCAGATGCGGGCCGTGGCTCCGAGCAACAGGATCATCCCCACCCCGATCACCACGGCGACACTCCGCATTCCGGCCTCGGAGGGCTGGGGGCCGGCCACGGGGGAGACCGCCTTCAGCACGGGCAACGCCAGGTAGTACAGCGCGGGCCCGTGATACTCGTGGGGGTCGTAACGATATTCCCCGCGTTCCCAGAGGTTCCGCAGCTTGAAGGCGTTGATCGCCTCATCATTGTGCAGGGGCCGTTGCGCGAGATCGCCGCAGCGCAACCACAGCGCCGCGGCGATCACGAACCAAAACCCAAGGACGGGCCAACCCTTCATCGGAGGCGGGGGCGGGGGCGGGAGGAACCCGGCGGCAACCGGGTGCCCGCCCCGGGGTCATCCGCCGCCCGTGGCCCCCCGCGCAACGCTTCCGGGCGTGGACACATCGGCTGGCGTCCGCTACTTGCCCGGAACGCCCCAGACCTCGATTTCCTGCCAGCAGTTCAGCCCGGTCAGGCTCGTGCCCTTGCTGTATCCGCGGACGAACTGCGCCACCTGCCCCTTGGCGTCCACGACGCGCCCGTGTTTCGTCTCGAAGTACTCCTTGTCCGTCCCGGCGCCCTGCTTCGAGGAATCGTCGCGGTCGTTGTTGTAGATGGTCCGGACGTTCTTGGTGAACTCGGCGTCGTCCGCGAGCTGCACGATCACGTCGCGCGTGATCTGGATGTACCGGTGATCGTGCCACATCACCACCGCGTAGATTTTCGTCGGCGCCCCGAGGTCGATCTGGACCCACTGGCTGCCGCTCCGCATCTCGATGGCGTCGGAATCGAAGGCTTCCTTCTTGCCGTCCGCCACCTGCGTCAACTCGCCCGTGAACGGCTTGACGCTGCTGGTGACCTTCTTGCCCTCCGACACGTTCTTCGCGTCCGCCGGGGCCAGAAACGGCTTCGGCGTCTCCTCCGGCTTCGGCGGAGGCTCGATGAATTCGCTCGCCGGCAGATCCTCGGGCGTGCCCCGCAGCGTCGGCTCCGGATACTTGATCGGCAGCGGCTTGAGATCGTCCGCCGAGGCCGTCGAGACGAACGACGCCAGCGCCAGACACGTCGCCAGCAGCGTGCTCGCGAACGGGTTGCGGGTCGAAAACACAGGTCCTTGCTTCATAGTTGGATCGCTCACAGGTCGGTTCACCATACTGCTCAGACGACTTCCACGTCGTCGGCCTTCGATTCCATCCCACCCGGCCTTGCCTCTCAAGCCCCGTTCTTGCCCGCCTTCCGGCGTTCCAGCGCCTGCAGGACGAATGGGTCGCGGTGCCGCCGCGACCCTCCGGAACGCGGGCTTTCGCCCGCTGGGGCCCCGGCGGCCCGGACCGGGGGGGCCTGATCAACGAGGATCCCTTCCTGCGCGGCGTGAGGCCTTCTTCGGCCCTCTCGATGCGTCTGCCCTGCACCAGCCCCTTGAAGGCGACCCCGGGCCTGGGGCACGCTGTGATCGCACACCGCAGCCCGATCGCCATGAATCCTAGTCCATCGCTCGTGATGACCGTCCTCGGGCCGGATCGGCCCGGCATTGTCGAAACCATCGCCCGCCTGGTGGCGGACCACGGCGGGAACTGGCTGGAGAGCCGGATGTGCCGACTTGGCGGGCAGTTTGCAGGCATCCTGCGCGTCCAGGTTCCCGTGGCGCGCCGTCCGGCGTTGTGCGGAGCACTGGCAGAACTCTCGGCCCAAGGGTTGAGCGTGGTGGTGCTGGGCGATGAAGCGGGCTCGGCCCAACCCCCGGGGGCGCTGACGGTCATCGAATTGCTCGGGCAGGATCGCCCCGGGATTGTCCGCGAGATCACGGCTGCGCTGGCACGCCACGGAGTCAACGTGGAGGAATTCACCAGCGAAGTGGTCAGTGCCCCGATGTCGGGCGAACCGCTGTTCAAGGCCCGCGCGACCCTGAGCCTTCCTCTCGGGACGAGTCTGGCCGCGTTGCGCGCCGAACTGGAGAGTTCCGCTGCCGACCTGCAGGTGGACGTGACGCTCGAGCCGCTGGTCTAGAACGGGCTCTCCGTCCGGGGGCGCACGGGGCTCAAAGCAACTCGCCCAGGGCCACCACGGTCACCCGTCCCCGCGGCCCGGCTGCGCCCGGGGCGGCGCCGTCCTCGCAACCGAAACCGAACCGGGTCTCGCCGCGCCACTCGGGCCAGCGTCCCTTCGGCGTGACCCGCCCCAGCAGCTCCCCCTTCGGACCGTAGGCCGTGCAGTCGTCGGGTCCATTCGCCTCGATCCAGCCACCCGAACCCAACTCGATGGGGAATTCCAGCACCTCGCCCCCGACCTCGAGCCGGGGATTCCTGAGCGTCGTCGCGCGCAACGGGATGGCCCGCACCGGGCCGACGCGCACCCGGCTCTGCCGCGCCGGGGCGAGATTCTGGACCCAGACCCCGACCGACTCGATGGCCTTGAAGTCGATGGTCTCGCGGTAGGCGTTGTACAATCCCTTGCCGTCGTTCCACGTGTAGTCGCTCCAGCGGGTCGATTCGGTCTCCACCAGCACGAACCGCCGGCGCCCGGTGAAATCGAGGTCGACGTAGCGATCCCCCAGCGCGCCGAAGGCGAGGTGCCGGGGACTCTCCAGGCGGATGGCCAGCAGGGCCCCCGAGCCGTCAGCCTCGATCTCCACCTCCAACCCCTGCCGGTCCCGGAGGTCGAGTGGTTGCGGGTATCGCCGCTCCCACCGCGCCCACGCCGCGGTCCGCGGCACCACGCCGGCGTTGGTCAGCACCAGCCATGGCCCCGACCCCGCTTCGAGCGTCTCCGACGCCGGCGAGGCAGCGATGCCCACGCCGTTCGCGCTGGAGGGTTGCCAGGCAGCCCCCGGGAATCCCCCGGTCGGCACGAGTTCCGCGGCCGGCGGCGGGTTCGAGTCCGACCCGGCCCCCATCAACGCCTCGATGCGCAGGCGCACGGGTTGGGGGGCGAAGGTGTTCGTCAGGCGCCAGGCCAGCGACCACGGCTCGCCCGGCGCGACGGTCCGTGCCTGGGAGCGGGCCTGGCGGAACCGGGGTTTCCCGCCGTCGGCCTCGCGCACGAGAACGAACTCGCTGCCGGGCTCGCGGAGCCGGGCCCGGACGGATTCATCGAAGGCCTTCCCATGGCGCAATTCCTCGCAGGTCCGCAGGGTTTCGACGGCCCGGCGGAAGAGGGGCGTCTCGCGCAGCGCCTTGCGATTCACGCCGCCCGTGAGCGAGATGCCCGCGTCCCAGCCGATCAACCGGGCGCCGAGGTTCTCCATGACGTCGGGGTAGCTGGGCTCGATCTGGGGCGGGTTGAAGGCCTGGAAATCCCACCACCCCAGGTGCAGGGGGAGCAGCAATCCGCCGTTCACGTCGCGCGCGTGCTGGTCGACGAACCGGCGATGTCCGCGCTGGGGCAGGTCCCAGGCCTGCCAGCGGGTGCGATACTGCCAGAACTGATGCCACATCGCGCTCATCTCCATGCCGGTGGGACGCTCCAGCCGTCGCTGGATGGCGACGACGAACCGGTTTGCCCAATACCAGCACGCGTCGCCGCCCCGCAGGATCGAGCTGCCGTCGATGGCGTCCAGGTACAGCCCGGCGAACCCGCCGCGATTCACGACGTCCGCGTGGTTGGCGGCGATTTCCTCGAACAGGGTGGTGTCCACGTCCGGCACGAGCAGTCCGAAGCACTCCTTGAGGTGCCGGGCGCGGGCGCCGGCGGCGTGGGCGGCGGCCTTCGTACCGTGCGCCCCGCGTCGGAGGCCGGTGAAGCGCCAGGGGGCGGAGGGGCTGAGGCCGGCGAACGAGATCAATTCGTCCCCGACGTGCAGGAGCACGCTGTTGTGTTCGAAGAACCCGGTCACCGTGGTCATCCCCGCCGTGGATTCGCGCACCTCGAGCTCCGTCGCATCCGCCGCCAGCGGCGCGGCGAGCGTGAACGTCCGGAACGCGTCCAGGCGCGGGTCGGGCACCGGGGTCACGTATCGGGAGCGTTTGTCGATGAAGAACGCGTAGGTGTGGAAGATCGAACCGATGCCGGACTCGCGCAGGCGTCCGACGATCCGGCCCATGGTGTCCCAGCCCCCGGGCCATTTCGCGCGGTTCAATTCGAAATCGCCGAAGCGGAAGAACTCGCCGCCGCCGTGGTGGTCGACCTGGGTGAACCCGAGGCTGCGCGTCATCTCGACCCAGTCGGTCACGTTGGTCTCCACGAGCGCGCCGAAGTTGAACAGGTAGGAGCCGTGATTGAAGGGCACCTCGTGGGCCCACGGTCCCGCCACGCGGCACACGGGGAGTTCGCTGGCCCCCTCCAGCACCTGCTGCATGACCGGCAGGATCTCCGGCATCGGTGCCCCCACGAGCGCCACGCGGGCGCCGGTCAGGCCGTAGGCCTTCTCGCAGGACGCCCGCAGGTCGGTCTGCAGCACGGGCAGCGCGTCGACCCGCGTCTTCAGGTTCAGCGCATGGACACAGGCCGCGAAGGGGTCCGCGCGCGTTCCCGTCAATCCCAGCGGCACGTTCACGAACGTCAGCGATTCCATGTCCGCGCCGCCCACCGCCTCCACCGCCAGTCCGAGGTGGTTCGTCCGGTCCTCCACCCGCAGCACGGCCGTCGCCGCGGTGCCCGCGAAGCCCAGCTCGAGCCGTCCGCCCTCGAGCCGGGCCCGGTCCGCCGCGTGGTCCTTTCCGGCCACGCGCACGCTCGCGCAGGCGGCCGTGGTGCCGGCCCGCAGCCAGTCGCGCCCCGACGCGCGGTCCACGAAGGACCGGTTCCGGGCGTCGCCCGAGATCACGTAGCGCAGGCGGGCCGTTTCGAGCACCACGTCGGGCGGGGCCGGATCCGCCGCCCGGCCCGCGAGCACCGCCATCCACCCGCCCGCCGCCAGGACCCAGGCCCGCCACGTCGCTGCCCGCGCCCGCCTGCCGCCCGCTGGATTCGTCTTCATCGTTCCCTCACCTCGTAAACCTCGACCGCCCGCGGCCCGAGTTCCGGGGTCAGCACCCACTCCGGGCCGGAGACCTCGCCCACCTCGTCCGCGCCGCCGTCGGTGATCCGAAAGACGCGTCCGCCCCGGCCCCATGCCGGTCGCGGCGCGGCGAGGCGCACCCGGGGGTGCAGGACCTCGTCCGAGATGCTGGCGACGGCGAGGCCGACCGTGCCGTCGGCGGCCTGCCAGGCCGAGGCAAGGACGGGGGAGACGAGCTTGCGATACTCATTCAGGCCGCCCTGTTGCCCCGCGTAGATGGACAGGCGGGAGATGGGGATGCGCGCCTTTCGGGTTTCCACCACGGGCGGCGCCAGCATGGTGCCGTCCTGGAGGAACTTCATCGCCCGCAGCCGCGCCCGGGCGAGGCGCAGCACGAAATCGATCTCGCCGGGACGTTCCTCGAGCTGTGCGGGGCGGAAGTTCGCGATGGTTGGCTGCTGGCCCCAGATGAACGACCGCGCCTGTTCCAGGCGGAACTGCGGGGCGAATCTCGCGTCCAGGAGCTTCAACGGTTCCTTCGGGGCGGTCTCCGCGGGCCACAGATCGTCGTAGGGCGGCATGGTGAGGGAGGAGTAGTTTCCGTAGAACACGCCGTAACCGTGGTAGACGGCATGGAAGAACGGGATGGCCTCCCAGCCATCGGGCGCGGCGAAGCGGTCCCGGCTCACGTCCAGAGCCAGCATGAGGTCGAGATGGGGCAGCCAGTTCTCCGCGCAACCCTCGCCGGCCAGGGCCACGGTGCCCCTCGCGCGGCTGCGTTCCCGGATGTCCGCCGCCATCTCCCGGAAGCCGGCCATCCAGTAGGTCCCGCCCCCGCGGGCATGTCCGTGGGCCGGGTCGTGGCACGCGAGGCTGGTGCAGGCCTGGTCCATGTAGATCCCGTCGACGCCCAGCCCCACGTAGGCCTCCGTGGCGAGCCCCGCGTATTTGCGGCGCCAGAACGGCGTGCCCAGGCACATGGTCGCGCACGGCTGCCGGTTGAAGACGTTGTAGACCTCGGGTTTCACCGTGCCGTCGGACGCCTTCACCGCGTGGACGGAGGCGTGCTCGTTGGTCCAGCTCGCCGTGCTCATGCCCCAGAGTCGCTGGTTCATGTAGACGAGGGCGTGCACGTCGTTGGCGTGGGCGCGATCGAGCGCGGCGCGGAACGGTTCGGCCCCCTCCCGGGGCGGCAGGTACTCGGGAAATCCGGTGTCGTACGCGCAGCCGTGCCACCAATGCCAGAACACGCTCACGGGGAGGCCCGACGCGCGCTGCAACGCCGTCGCGGGCTCCAGCACGTTGGTGGAGCGCCCGCGGTTCCAGACCCACGCCCCGGTTTCGGCGATCCAGCGCGGCACGAGACCCCGTTTCCAGCGGCTCTCGCGCGCCCAGGTCTGGTTCGTCGCCCAGGTCCGGTAGATCGCCGCGGCGTCGTACCAGTCGCCCCGGAACGTTCCGATCTCCGCCGTGTAGGGCAGCAGGTACGGGGACGCGTTGGTCGCCCCGTTTTCCGGAAGGTGCACGAGCTCCAGGTTGAGCCGCGCGCCCGGCTGGCTGAACGCGGCGAAGGCCTTCCGGTAGCCCGCGGCGTCGTCGCAGGACACGTAGATCCCGGGACCGCCCTCCCCGTAGAACGCCATGCACTGCATCGAGCAGCGCCCGGGATAGTCGTACTCCTGCCGCACGCCGTTCGGGGAGAGAGACGCGAACACCTTCCGTGGACGCCGCGTCAGCAGTCCTCCCCAGGACGGCATCACGAGCCGTTCCTCCTCGAGCCGCGGGAGGTCCACGACCCGCGGAAACCGGATCTTCGTCATGGCCCGTCCGGCGGTGCCGTTCACCGCGATCTGCCACCGGCTCGCCGCCCTCCCGGGGGCCAGGCGCACCGCCACCTCCACGCCGAGCTCCGGCATCTCCGGTCGCCCGAAGCCCGACCAGCGCATCACCCATCCGGGCTCGTCCCCGCGGGCCGGTTCGACGACGCACGCGGACGCATTGGTCGGGCCCAGAATCAGCGCCGGGCTTCCCTCGAACTCGATCCGCCAAAGCCCGCCCCCCGCCACCCCGTTTCCGGCGAAGTTCTGCCCGGTTCCCCGATCCACCAGTTCCACGCATCGCCCGCTCCCCCGCTCCACGCCGAGCCGCAGATGGCGATTCTCCAACCGCACCACGTCCCCTCCCCGGTTCGCGGCGGCCCAACCGGCCGCGAGGGAGGCGGCCAGAACCCCCACCGCCCAGCCCCAGGCTCCGCGTTTGCCGGGAGTGCTCATGGATCGAGCCGGAGGTATCCGCGTTCGCGCACGACGCCCAGGCGGGCGTCGACGGCCCGGCCCAACGGGTCCTCGCCGCCCTGTCCCAGTCGGCGCCGGACCTCCCGGCGCAACCACCAGAAACCGGAGTTCCACGAATAGAGGATGTGTCCGTGGGGATGACCGTCGACGGTGCTGATGGACTCGTTGAAGGCGGGCACGCGGGCGATTTCGCGCGCGACGCGTTCGGCCAGGAGGGCATCGACCTCGGCGGCGGGCAGGCCGTGAACGCCGGCGAGGAGGTAGTTCGCGGCGTCGTTGAGGAACCAGGAACCGCCGTAGCAATACACGCCGCTGTGTCCCGGCAGCAGGGAGCCGTCGGCCTGGGAGATGACGCGCAGGCCGTAGGGCGTCTTGACCTTCTCGGAGGTGCGGTGGTGGGTGAGGACCAAGTCGTCCTCGAGGAGCTTCCGACCGAACACGGCATAGGTGAGCGTGGCCCCGTACAGCGTGTCCTGGCCGAGGGTGTCGCGCAGTTTGCGGCTGGTGGGCATGAAGCCGCGCTCCCGGTTGAACAGGGAGCGATACCCGGCGACGGCGCGGGCGATCTCGGCTTCGGTGACCTCGAGGCCCAATTCCCGCGCCGCGAGCAACGCGCCGCAGTGAAAGCCCTGGTTGCTCGCCGGGCAGTCGTCCTCGTCGTAGGGCAGCACGTCGTGATAGGTCTTCCAGCCCTTGGAATTGGGCGCGCCGGGCAGCGAGGGCGGCACGTAGAGGCCGTTGGTCTCGTGGCGCCGGATGAACGCGTAGGCGCGCCGGACGAGGTCGTCGTTGACCGTCCCCCCGGACCGCTTCATCAGCACGGCCCAGATCAGGTAGTACTGCGCGTTGTCCTCGTAATCCATCCGCGTCCAGAACACCGCGCGGTTGGACTCGATGGTCTTCTCGGGATCATCGAGACCCAGCGCGGTGTAGAAGCCGTCGGTGACCCACTGCTTCCAGCCGTAGCCCGGACCCGAGATGAAGATATACCGACCGTCGCGGGGCCGGCCCTCCGCGTCGAGCGCGAGGTTGCGGCGCAGCAGGTAGAGCGAGGTGTTCCGCAGGATCGCCTCGAGCACGGAGGAGTTCCACCCCTTGGCATTCGCCACCGCCAGGTGGGCCGCGACCTGGGCATCGTAGGCATGCCGCGCGGGGCTCGCGAAGACCCACGTCGTGAACCGCCGCGTCTCCCCCGCCGCCAGGGTCTGCCAGCCGTCCATCGAATACTGATACGTGTCCCGCGCGTCTTCCGGCGGACGGATGACCAGCGGGTAGGGTTCGCGTCCGTCCCCGGCCAGCACCGCCACCCGGCGCGTACCCGGATCGAGGGACACCAGACAGCGATTCTCCCAGAGGCCCGGTGAATCCGCGGCCAGACCGAACACGTGTTCCGCCGTCCGCACCATTCCCACGGGAAAGGTCTCCGTCCGGGCCGCACCCCGCACGGTGTCGAGCACGACGCGGGTCGAGGTCGGCCCCGAGAACGACGCGAACTCGCCGTCGACGGCCAGGTCGAGGGGGAATTCCACCGCGAACCGGGCTGGCGCCTCCGCGTGCACCTCCAGCGTTCGTTCGATGAGCGACGGGGTCCTCGCCACCACGCGCCAGCGGAGGGTGAGTTCGGCGAGGCTGGTTGGCCCCAGCACCGTGCCGCCCTCCGCTTCGGCCCCCGCCGCGAAGGCGACCGGCACCCAGTCGCCCCCCGGCCGTTTCAACCGGACCCCGACCGGTGCGTCCTCCGTCGAACGGGCGACGAGCCGCTCCCCCGAGCGGTATTCGATCCGGAACCCCCCGGCGTCCTTCCGCACGTCCGGGCGCAGCGGAATCTCCAGCCCACCCGCGAGGCAGCCGAGGACCACGCCGGCCAGCACGAGGAATGGAAGCATTGGATTCGGACGTGCCGGCGGGCTGGACAGGTGGGCGGTCATGGCTTCGGGGAGCGGTTCGCGGGAGCATCGTTGGACCGGGCCGCCGGCGGCGTCGACCCGTTTTCGGGAGCGGTCCGGGTCGGGGACGAATCCCCCAACTCATCCAGCAACTGCCGGAGCCCGTCCCGAACGCGCGGAGAACCATACCGGACCTTCAGGCGCCCGGCGGCGGATTCCTCGATGAGATACACGCCCAATCGCGCTGCGTCCCGCAGTTGCTCGGTCAGACCGGGGTCGCCTTTCGCCCGGGCCCGGCACTCGGCCAGGCTCGCGTCGATCTCCGCGGGTTCCGAACCGCGTCGCAGGAGGACCCGGAAGGCGGCTTCCAGCGTGGGATCGTCGGGCTTGCGCCCGGGCAGGGGACGGTCTCCGGTCGTCGCCGCCGGGGCCACCGCCGGGAGGGCGGGAACGAAGCGCGCGTTCATTGGCACCTCCGGAACCGGGTCGCCACGCGGGAATCCCGGGTCGAGGTAGGTGGCGGCAACCAGCATCCGTCCGCTGGCCCCGAGCGCCACGAGCTTCGCGCGCGAAAGCGGAGCCGGATGGGTGCCGCCCCGGACCCACAACGCCACCTGATTGGTGCGAAACGCTCCGTCCTCGGCGTTGCCGGGCGCCATCACGGACCGCGATTCGTCCACGTCCGACAAGTCCACGATCTGCGAGTAGAGGTTGCCGGGTTGCGACCAGATCGTGCCGGAGTCCAGGCACGTCAGCGGCGGGGATTCGAAATCGAGCGAGGCATCCACCACCGGCAGATCGAGGGGCGTCGTGCGCTGGTAGGGAATCGTGATCGTCCGGCGGGCGCCTCCCCCGGCGGGCACCGCGCCGCGACCGCGGCCGGGACCGGAAGCGGAGGGAGTGGAAGCGGCGCGCAGCCACCGGACGAGGTACGCGCGCACGAGGCGGTTGGTGGGCGTGACCCCTGCGGCCGCGAATCGCTCGCCGACGGCCCGGGCGAGATTCGCGACGCCACCGCTGCCCGCCCCGTAGATGCCGTTCAGCCCCGAGCCCCGGTACGGCGTGAGCGTGTTGCCCAGGGCCTCGGCCGCGGGAAACCGGTCCGTGCCGCCGTCGCGCGGTTCCCATTCCTTCAGGTTTTCGAGCAGACGCCGCACGCCCTCGTCGTCGACTCCGTCCTCCTCCACCACCCGGCGGGCCACCGGCAGCAGGGCGGCCACGATGGGGTTCACGTCGTCGCGGTGGACCAGGTTCTCGAAATCCTCGACCGAAAAGCGCCGCCCGGTTCCCAACAGTTGGAGAAGACGCAGCGACCGGCTGGTGTGGCCGGTGCCCCCGGTCGCCAGCCCGAGGTCGTGCGGATACCACGACCCGACCGGGAGGTTGTTGGCATGACTGACGAATCCGGAGTCGGGATTCCAAAGGTGCGGCAGTTCGTCCATGGGAATCCGGCCCTGCACTTCCTCGGTCCCGGTCCACCCCTCGAGCGCCCGGCGCGGCGAGCGCGGCGTGAGGGGGCGGTGAACCAGGGTTTGGTACCCCACGTTACCGTCCACGTCCGCGTACACGACGTGCAATCCGGGGGAGTAATAGTGTTCGAGGGCGCGCAGGAAGGCGCCCCGATCCCCGGCGTCGAGCACTTCCAGCATCATCCGGGCGCTCGAACCGCCGTCCATGGTCTGCGCGTCGTGGAGAACGTAGGCCTCCCCGGGCCGGGGCGAACGCACCAGGGCGTTGAACACCGTCCCGTGCCGGCCCGTGAGGACCTCCTGAACCACGGGCGGCGCGCCCTTCACCTCGATCCGTTCCAACCGCCGTTCAAAGGGCACCTCCCTTCCCTCGAACAGAAACCCCTTTCCGTCGGGGGTGAGCCGGTCGAGGAAGACCACGTGCGACTCCACGCCCAGGGCGGTCGCGCCCCAGGCGATCCGCCGGTTCCAGCCGATGAACAACCCGGGACATCCGGGGATGCCCAGGCCCCGCGCGTCGATCCGCCCCGCGGCCAGGTGGAACTCGTAGAAGAACGGCGGCGACGACAACGGCAGTTGGGGATCGCTTTCGAGGATCGGCTTGCCGGTGGTCGAACGGCGCCCGCTCACGGCCCAGGCATGGCTCATCTTCCGGCCCTCCTCCGCGCCCCCCGCCGAACGGAGGTGGAATCCCGCCATGCGCGGTCTCGCCTTCAGCCGGCGATAGGCCTCCGGGTCCTTCGCCATGTCGGCCTCGGTGACGATGGCCGCGCCCTCGTCGACGACCAGGTCCGAGGGCCGCCGCGCCTCGCTTTCGCCGACCCGGGCCACCAGGTCGCGGAACCGATGGTATTCCTCGACGGGACCGTCGCCGAACGGGGAGCCCAACGCGAGGATGCCCCGGGCCGCCAGGAGGCAGTCCTCCGCCGCCCAGGGGGCGGGCTGAATGCCCAGCGGCCGAAACCGGCGCGCCACGACCTCCGGATGCTCCGCGCGCCAGGCGTTGACGCCCGAGGCGTAGGCGCGGAGGGCGTCCTGCCACCGCCGGGGCAACCGGGCAAACGCGCGGGCGGCGTAGGGCCCGTGCCCCGCGATGCGCGCCTCCCGGTCCCGATCCACCCACTCCGGCCCGAAGACCTCGGCCAGGCGTCCACCCGCCCGGCGGCGGATCAATTCCATCTGCAGCAGGCGATCCTCCGCGGCGGCATACCCCAGGCCGAAGAAGCCATCGGATTCCGCCTCCGCGAAGACGTGCGGCGTGCCCCAGGGGTCGCGCAGCAACTCGACCTGCCCCCCACGGGCACCGACCGGGCTGCCGACGGCCAGACACAGGCAAACGAGGAACCAACGACGCGCGAGGACCGCGATCCGGAGTGGGAAACAGGTGTGGGACATGATGGATGGCCTGGGTTGGTTGCCTCCCCGGTGAACCGCCCACCCACCCGGCGGGGGGGCGGCGATCTCGTCCGGGCTCGCCGATTTCCCGGGCCGGGCCGACCCCGAGGCCCGTCCGGACGCCGGCTATGGCGATGGCGGCTTGGCTTGGCCTCCCCAGTCAACGTGGACTCCCTCCGGCGGCAAGGCGAAAGCCGTGCCTCCTCGAGGCCAGGGCCGTTGACAAAGTCCTGCGTGGAACTGCGATGTGGGGCCGGCGACCGCCGAGTCGCAGGCTTCGCCTCTCGACTCGCCTGCTTCGATCGCCCCGCGACCCGGCCCGCCGTCGCGCAGACGCTATGGCGGGGAGCCGGTCGCGGGCCCCAATCGACTTTGTCCATCGCCCTGTCCTCGAGGCAAGGCCGGCTTCCCCACTCCTCGACAGCCCGCCACGTCCACCCTAGCCTGTGGGCAGTCACCCCGCCCAGCGGCCCGCGTCTCCCCGCGCGGCCAGGACCCGGGGTCGAGGCCCGACGTCCCTGCGCCGACCATGAACAACCGATTCGCCGCCCTGCTCGCCCTGACCCTGACCGTGGGTCTTGCCTTGGGCGCCCCCGCCGCCGAACCCCCCGTCCCGGACAAGATCGCGTTCAACCGGGATGTCCGTCCGATCCTCTCCGACAACTGTTTCTCCTGCCACGGCCCCGACGCGAACCATCGCAAGGGCAAGCTCCGCCTTGATCGGCGGGACGAGGCGCTGGCCAGGGAGGCGTTCGTCCCCGGCAAACCCGCCGAAAGCGACCTCATCGAGCGCATCGTCACCACCGACGACGATGAACTGATGCCCCCGAAGGATTCCCACAAGCAACTGACCCCGCGGCAAAAGGACATCCTCCGCCGCTGGATCGAGCAGGGTGCGGGCTACCAACAGCACTGGTCCTACGAAAAACCGGTCAAACCCGTCGTCCCGTACGGAGAGCACGCCGTCGATTACCTCGTCCACCGCCGCCTCGCCGAGATCGGCCTCAAGGCGTCGCCCGAGGCGGACCGCCGCACGTTGGTCCGCCGGCTGTATTCGGATCTCGTCGGACTTCCGCCGACGCCCGCCGAGGTGGCCGCCTTCGAGAAGGACCCCTCCCCCGACGCCTATGAACGCCTCGTCGAGCGCATCCTCAGGAACCCGCACTACGGCGAACGCATGGCCCTGGGCTGGCTGGATGTGGTCCGGTATGCCGACACCATCGGCTACCACAGCGACAACCCGCGCAACGTCTGGCCCTACCGCGATTGGGTGATCCAGAGTTTCAACGACAACAAACCCTTCGACCGGTTCACCCTCGAACAGGTCGCCGGCGACCTCCTCCCTGATGCCTCCCCGACCACCCGCGTCGGGTCCGCCTTCAACCGCCTCCTGCTCAGCACCGAGGAGGGCGGCGCCCAACCCAAGGATTACGAGGCCCGCATGCTCACCGACCGGGTCCGCGCCATCGGCGCCGCCTGGCTCGGCCAGACCACCGGTTGCGCCCAGTGCCATGACCACAAGTTCGATCCGTTCACCATGCGGGATTTCTACTCGCTCGGCGCCTTCTTCTCGGACGTCCAGGAGGCCATCCTGGGCCGTCGCGAGGACGGCCTGATCGTCGGCACCCCGGAACAGGAGAAGCGACTCGCCGAACTGGATGCCGCGCAGGCCGAGGCAAAAAAGCGCTACGACGCCGTCCAACCCCGCATCGATGCGGCCCAACTTCAGTGGGAGGCCGACGTCGTCGCGTACGACGTCACGTTCCCCGAGCTGAAACCCGACTCGAAGGCGTCGGAGCCCGAGAAGAAGACGGCCCGGCAGGTCGCCAGCCTGCTCCGCAACGCCAAGCGTTCCGCCCAGGAACAGCAGACGGTTCAGAATTACTTCCGCGCGAAGGTCAACAAGCTGCACCACGCCGAACGCGACGCCGTCGCCGCCGCCGAGAAGGAGCGCCGGGAGTACTACGAGTCCCTGCCCAAGTGCCTGGTCACCACCAGCACCGCGAATCGGCGCGTCGTCCGCATTCTTCCCCGCGGCAACTGGATGGATGAATCGGGGGAAATCATGAAGCCCGCCCTGCCCGGGTACCTGCCCCAGCCGAAGTTCGAGGGCCGCGAGCCCAACCGCCTCGATCTCGCCCGGTGGCTCGTGTCCCGCGACAACCCGCTCACCGCCCGCACCGTGATGAACCGGCTTTGGAAACAGTTCTTCGGGACCGGCCTCAGCAAGGTGCTGGACGATCTCGGCGCCCAGGGCGAACCGCCCGTCCATCCCGCCCTGCTGGACTGGCTGGCCACGGAGTTCATGGACAGCGGCTGGGACTTCAAGCACATGGTTCGGACCGTCGTCACCAGCGCGACCTACCGCCAGGTCTCCACGGCCTCCCCCGACCTGCTCGCCGCCGACCCCTACAACCGCGAACTCGCCCGCCAGAGCACGTTCCGCGTCGAGGCCGAACTCGTGCGCGACGCCGCCCTCGCGGTGTCCGGCCTCCTGGTGCCCCGGATCGGGGGCCCGAGCGTGAAGCCCTACCAGCCGGAGGGTTACTGGGAGAATCTCAACTTCCCCACCCGCGATTACGTCGCCGACACCGGCGAGAGCCAGTATCGCCGCGGCCTGTACACCTGGTGGCAGCGTTCGTTCCTCCACCCCAGCCTGCTCGCCTTCGACGCCCCGAACCGCGAGGAATGCACCGCCGACCGCAACCGGTCCAACATTCCCCAGCAGGCGCTCGTGCTCCTCAACGACCCGACGTATGTCGAGGCCGCCCGGGCCTTCGCGGCGCGAATCCTGACCGAGTGCCGGGGCAAACCCGACCAGCGCTTCGTCTGGGCCTGGCAGCGTTCGCTCCAGCGCGATCCGCGCCCCGACGAGACCCGCGTGGTCCGGGAGCTCCTCCGCAACCAGCTCGCCTCCTACCGGGCGGATCCGAAGTCGGCCGAGGCGCTGCTCGGGACCGGCCTCGCCCCGGTGCCGGAGAACCTCGACAAATCCGAGCTCGCGGCGTGGACCCATGTGGCTCGCGTCCTCCTGAACCTCCACGAAACCATCACCCGCTCCTGAGGCACCCATGACACCCGCTCCGTATTCCCCGCTCAGCCGTCGCGCGTTCCTGGGCAAGGCCACGCAGGGTCTGGGCGCCGTCGCCCTGGGCTCGCTGCTGGGCGGTTCCACCGCCCGCGCCGCGGGACCCCGCGGCATTTACGAAACCACGCCACTGCCCCAGCGGGCGCGGCGGGTCATCTGGCTCACCATGGCCGGCGGCCCCTCCCAGTTCGAGACGTTCGATCCCAAACCCAAGCTCGCCGAAATGCATGGCAAGCCCATGCCGGAGAGCCTCACCCAGGGCCAGCAACTCGCCCAGCTCCAGGGCCAGAAGCTCGTCTGCTATGGCCCCCAGCACCCCTTCGCCAGGTTCGGTCGCAACCAGACCGAGATCTGCGCCCTCTTCCCCCACCTCGGCTCCGTCATCGACGAGATCTGCCTCGTCCGCTCCATGACGACCGACGCCATCAACCATGATCCCGCGCACATGTTCATGAACACCGGCGCGCAGATCGCCGGACGGCCCAGCATGGGCGCCTGGGTCACCTACGGCCTCGGTTCCGAGGCCGAGGACCTGCCCGGCTTCGTGGTCCTGACCTCCCTCGGCAAGGGCGGCCAGAACCAGCCCATCGCCGCGCGCCAGTGGAGCAGCGGCTTCCTGCCCAGCCGCTACCAGGGCGTCCAGCTCCGGTCCAAGGGCGATCCCGTCCTCTACCTGAACAGCCCCTCCGGCATCGACCGCCCCCGCCAGGGCCGCGACATCTCCGCCATCAACGCCCTGAACCAGCAACACCAGTCGCTCGTCGCCGATCCCGAAATCGCCACGCGCATCAGCCAGTACGAGATGGCCTTCCAGATGCAGGCCAGCGTCCCGGCCCTCATGGATATCCAGGGCGAATCCGCCCGGACGCTCGAACTCTACG
>CAZSOV010000099.1:0-23632 GCA_964608505.1 uncultured Verrucomicrobiota bacterium | reverse complement strand
CGGGTGCGGTACTTCAGCGATGGAGCGGTGTTCGGGGGAAAGGAGTTCGTGGAGGAGGTGTTCGAGCGGCACCGGGAGCGATTTGGGCGGAGGCGACAGAACGGGGCGCGAACGATGCGGGGCCTGGCGGACGCCGGGCTGTGCACGGTGCGCGATTTCCGGAAGCGGGTGTTCGGGTGAAGGGCGCGGCGGAGATCGTGGACCGCAGCACGGACGGTTCCGTGATTCGGGGCAGGTTGGCGGGCGGGGGCGAGGGCGTCGTGCGTGCGTGCACGCTGCACCGCGAGATACGCGATATGTGAAGCGCGGCGCACCGGGTCGTCGTGCACCCTTCAGGTCGACGGGAGGCCGCAGGGAACGACGAGCACCCAGGGTCGAGTTGGATCGGTGTTGAGGTAGACCCTTCGTCGTGGGTGCGAACGGGATCCTGGGTGCCGTCAGGGCCGGGAGCTGGCGGTGGGCGGTTGGAGTTCCGCGAAGGTGCGGAGATAGCAGGCGGCGACGGAGGTGGCGTTGGTGTGGGGGGTGGTGCCCGACTTGAGGGCGTCGAGTTCGCGGAGGAACGCCTCGGCGCCGGACCAGACGGTCTGGACGATTCCGAGGAGTCGGTCGCGGACGGGGACGGTGGAGATCGCGCGCCAGCGGGCGAGGTCCTGGACCTGTTGGACGGCGACGTCGGGTTTGCGCCAGGGACAGGTGACGACGCGGAGGCCATGGAGGGCGAACAGGATGGCGGTGGGGTCGGGGCGTTCGTAATGCCAGTCGCAGATCACGACGTCGCGTGGAATGAGCTGCAGGGCGGGGTGGGTGTCGTTGAAGCTGGCTTCCCACTCGCCGATACCGGTGGTGCGTCCGTCGAGGAGGCGGTCGCCCCAGATCCAGAGTTCGCGTTGACGCGACGCGAGGTGATCGCGGATGCGGGTGACTTCGCCGGCGAAGAGTTCGGCCTTGTTCCTGCCCTTGCAGCGGGGGCATTGGTCGGAGGCGAGGTAGAACACCTCGTCCATGCCGGCATGGAAGGCGTCGGCGGAAAAGGCGTTGCAGAGTTCGTCGACGAGGGCAAATACGACGCGGTGGACCTCGGGGTGGAGGGGGCAATAGCTTTTGCAGTACAGTCCGTCGGGGTTGGGCCAGACGTATTTCTCGGGGAGCCTGACGCCCGGGGTTTCGTCGAACTCGGGGTGGACGCGGAGGAGTCGTCCGAGGCTGCCTTGCCAGGACTGGTGTCCGAGCAGGTTGATTTGGGGGATGAGGCGGATGCCGAGGCGCCGTCCGGTTTCGACCAGACGCCGGACATCGTCACGGGACAAGGCGGGGTCGTCGCGGAGATCGGGATGGGATTCGAACTGGAACTGGTGATCGACGCGGAGGATGAGGGTGTTGCCGCCGCGCGGAGCGAAGTCCTGTTCGAGGAAGCGGAGGAAGCGGTCGAGTTGGCGGGGTTGGGGTGCCGCGATGGCGAGGCCGCGGACGGGGAACCCGGGACCGGCGGGCGGGGTGGACGGAGCGGCGATCCCGCCGTGGGGGAGGGCGAGGGCAAGGCTGGTGACGACGAGGAGGAGGATGCCGAAGGTGCAACGTCGAGTATTCATGGTGGGGTTTTGGTGAGGCGAAAGAAGGAGGTGCCGAAGCCAGGGGTGATTTCCGCGTTGGAGGCGCCCTCGGAACCGGGGACATCGGTCCAATCGGGTTTGCGCAATCGGGTGGCCTGCTGGAGGCGGATGCCGGGGCCGCCGGGCCAGAGGAGGGCGAGGCGTTCGCCCTGGGGGCGCAGCACGAGACGGGCGGGCTCGGCCTGGTCGAGGACGGTGAGCATGGCCTCGTCGGAGGTGGCGCGGGTGCCGGCGGCATCGGTGACAAGGCAACGGTACCGGGAACCGGAGAGGGCGGGGTCGAGGGGCGGGGGGAGGACGAGGACGTCGTTGGTGGCGCCGGGCAGGTCGGAGCCGTCGAGTTGCCATTGGAACCGGAGCGGTCCGGCGACGTAGGCACCGCCGAAGGCTTGGACATCGAAGCGGGCGCCGGCATGGCGGTAGGCGGTTTGGGGTGAGGGCTGGCGGACGAGGGTGGGTGCCAGTGCCCGCGGATCGTGGCGGAGGCGCAGGTGATCGGGGCCGATGATTTCGGGGGTCGGGTCACCGGATCGTTGCCAGGCGACGGAGAGATGGTCGGCGCCGATTTCCTCGGTCATGAGCGCCTCGAAGTAGTACAGCCTGCCGGCCTCGAGTCGGACGGGATCGGAGGCTTGCCCGGGGAATTCGGACCAGCCGCGTTCGGGGGTGGCTCGAGGGTTGGCGGAGAGAAGCCGGAGGCCGTCGGGCGATTCGTCGGTGCCGAGGAAGAACTGACTGGCCTCGTTGGCGGCGGTGAAGAAGCGGTAGTCGTCGGTGACGGGAGGGGCGAGCCAGCCGGCGAGGCGTTGTCCGTAATGGACCATGGGGCCCTCGGGGGTGGCGAGGCGGGGTACGAACTCGACGGCGTTGGGGGGAGTGTCGAGGTAGCGCCGCGATTGGCGGAACAGATCGACGGAATAGCCGAATCGGGAATCCCACCAGACGTCGCGACGGGCGAGTCCGGTCTTTTCGACGAAGGCGGGGAACGCGACGCGGACGGGGGCGATGGGATGACCGGACAGGTCCTGCACGGCGTCGATGTCGAGTTCGTACCGGGCGCCGAAGGTGTGGGGGGAGGTGGCGAGCTGGACGGTGCGCCCGTCGGGGAGGCGGGTGGCGGAGTGAATTTGGAGGGCCCCATTGAGGGCGTAGTTTTGGACGCGGGCGGCGGAGGCGGCATCGACGACGTCGGAGAAGCGGACGCGGACGGCGGTTCCGAGGGCGTTGCCTTCGACCCATTCGACGAGGAGCGGTCCGGCGGCGGGGGCGACGTCGAGGGTGGCGAGGGGGAAGGTCCGGAGGCCGTAGGGATTGGCGATGCGGACGGCGAGATCGGCGCCGTGATCCTCGGGGGCGACCCAGGGGAGTTGAAGCGTGGCGTTGGTGGCGCCGGGGAGGGGGGTGCCGTTGCGGAGCCACTGGAAGGCGTAGGGCGGGGAGCCGCCGAGGTCGGCCAGTTGGATCGGGATGTCGAAGGAATCCCCGGCGACGAGACTGGGTTGGGTTGGGTTCCGATGGAGGACGGGTTCGCCCGGGGATTGGAGGGAGGAGAGGAACTCGGCGGGGATGGGGGGATCGCCGGGGGAAGGAGGCGGGGCGTCGGGCAATTGCCAGGCGACGCCCATGCCATCGCGGCCGTGCTGGGAGGTGTAGACGGCTTCGAGATAGTACCGACGGCCGTGTTCGAGGCGGAACTCGAGGGAGCCCATGTTGTAGTTGCGGAATCCCGGGCTTCCGAAGGAGTAGGCGATGATCGTCTTCCGGGCGGGGAGGTCATTCGTGCTGAGCAGGAGGACGCCGTTGTCGTCGGCCCAGAACCAAAAGCGATAGTTCCCCGTGACCGGTGGGTAGACAAAGGCCTGGAGCCGTCCGGCGATGCGGGAACCGTTGTCGTGGGTGGGGGATTCGAAGCGGTCCGTGAACCCGCGTTGGTCGAACCCGTTGCGGATGTATTTCACGTCCCGCAGGAAGAAGCCGGCATCGGTGGCAGGCACGCGCTCGTAGAGGTCCCATTGCACGTGGCCGTCGGTGAGCGCGAAGGAGAGACGGCTGTCGGACCTCACGGGCAGGCCGCCGACGCCGAGGGATCGGACGCGGCTGACGGCGAGCTGGTACCATCCGATCCGGGGGAGGTCGACGGCGAGTTCGACGATATCCGGCGCGAGGAGGGCGGCGTTTCGGACGGCGGAGCCGTCGAGGACCCGGTAGTTCGCGGCCTGCGTGGCGGAGTCGGGGTCGACAGGTTCGGAGAACACGATCCGGACCCGGGTGGGGTTGGCCGTGGAGAAGGCGCGGACGACGGAGGGGCGAGGCCGGGGGGAGACGAGGAGTTGGGCGACGCGGCTGGTGACGCTGCCGAAGGCGTTGGTGGCGACGACCTGATAGGAGCCGGAGAGGGCGGGTTGGGCGTTGGGGATGAACAGGCGGTCGAGGTGGGCCGGGCCGGGCGGGAGGAGACCGCCGTCGAGGCGGGTCCAGCGGTAGGAGAGGGGGGTACCGCCGGTGACGCGGACGGAGAGGGTGGCGGTTTCGCCGGCAGCAAGTTCGAGGTCCTCGGGTTGGGCGAGGAGGACGGGAGGCGCATTGGAGGGCAGGGCACCGCCGACGCCGGGGCCGAACCGGACCGCATCGAGGAGATTGCCCTGACCGTTGAAGGAGAGGGAGCGGAAGGCGACGCGGAGGTTGTTACCGAGGGCGACGATGGGCGGTTCGGCGCGGGAGTCATGGACCACCCAGCCGTCGGGGCCGGCGGTGAATTGGCGCGAGAAGAGAACGACGTCGCCGACGTCGCCGGGGCGGGAGTCGGGGCCGAGGTCGACCAGGGAGAGTTCGAGGGTCTCGGGACGGGCGGCGCCGCGGTGAGCGAATTCGAAGCCGATGGGGGCGCCGGGGAGGAGGCCGGAGATGTCCTGATAGACGACCTCGCCGTTGAAGACATTGAGTTCGAGGTGTTGCTCGCCGGAATGGGAGGGGCCGTTTCCGGCGTCGGACCAGAGCTTCAGGGTGCGTTCGGGCGAGGTGGTGGACCAGCCGGGGACGTCGGCCTGGGGGAAGAGCGCGCCGTCGGGGGTGCCGGGAGTCCAGCGGGGTTGCTCGAAGTCGCCGTTGACGAGCGTGGGTGAGGACGGCAGGACGACGGACACGGTGGCGACGCGGCTGGTGACGGCGCCGAAGGGATTGGAGACGCGGACCCAGTAGGAACCGGCATCGAGGACGCCGGCGTTGGGTTTCTGGAAATAGGGTAGCGAGGGCGCCGCGAGGAGGGGTACGTCGTTCCACCACCACTCGAAGGTTTTCGGAGCGGGACCGGTGGCGGCGATGTCGAGGCGGAGGACGCCGTTTTCGACGGCGACGACGTCGGCGAGGTCGCGGGTCAGGGAGGGCGGGAGTTTCGGGGGTTCGCCGATCTCGATCCGGCGCACGTCGAACAGGCCCGGTTCGCCGATGAGGAGGACGCCGGAATCGTCGATGACGACGGAGGCGGGGCCGAAGAGGCGGGCGAAGTTCCAAGGGCCGTTCTCGGTGCCGGGCGCGCCGGTGCCGGCGACGGTGACGACGCGTCCGGAAGGGTCGACGCGCCGGATGGCATGGTTGCCGGTGTCGGCGACGTAGAGGTTGCCGAGGGCGTCGAGGCCGAGGCCGGCGGGGTCGCGGAAGCGGGCGTCGGTTCCGGGGCCGTCGCGGAAGCCGGGGGTGGCGTGGCCGGCGAGGGTGGTGACCTGGCCATCGGGACCGATCCGGCGGAGGCGGTTGCCGTCGGGGCCTTCGACGACGAAGACGGCGCCGGAGGGATCGACGACCAGTCCGGCGGGCCGGGTAAAGCGGGCTTGTGGGGGGGGGCCGTCCTGGTAGCCGGCCTGGCCGTTGCCGGACCACGTGGAGACGGTGCCGTCGGGGTCGATGCGACGGATGGCATGGTTGCCGGTGTCGGAGACGAAGAGGTGGCCGTCGCGATCGAGGGCGAGGAAGGAGAGGCCGTTGAACCGGGCGACGTGGGCCGGGCCGTCCTGAAAGCCGGGGGTGCCGGCGTTGCCGGCGAAGGTGGAGACGAGTTGGTTGGTGCCGAGGCGGCGGACGACGGCGTTTTCGGAATCGGCGACGAAGAGGTTGCCGTGGGGATCGAGGGCGAGGCCGCGCGGGGTGTCGAAGCGGGCCGTGGCGAACGGTCCGTCGAGATGTCCGCGGGCGGAGGTGCCGGCGAGGGTGGAGACGCGACCGTCGTAGGTGACGCGCCGGATGACGTGATTGAAGGCGTCGGCGACGAGGATCTGATCGGAGGGATCGACGGGGCCGACGACGGGGAAACGGAAGGCCGCCTCGCGTCCGATGGCATCGCGGTAGCCCGGGGCGCCGCTGCCGGCGAGGGCGGCAACGAGGATGTTGGTGAGCGACTGGATGGGGAGCGCGAGGGAAAGGGTGGCGACACGGCTGGTGACGACGTTGAGGGGATTGCCGATCTCCACGGAGTAACCGCCGGCCTGCCAGAGGGCGACGTTGGTGAGGACAAGGGAGGGGCCGGCGGTGTCGACACCCGCGGGGAAGCCGGCCTCGGCGAGCCAGCGATAGGCGAGCGGCGGGGTGCCGGCGGCGCTGACCTCGAACGTCACGGTATCGCCGACGAGACGGGATTGGTCGAGGGGCTGGGTGAGTACGATCGCGGGGTCGCCTCCTTCGAACTCGACGACGAAGCCCTGAACGACGGCGTTGGGACCGAGCTCGGTGCCGAGCCCCCATTGTTTGCCGTCGGGGCCGAAGCCATGGAGGAACAGGGCGTGGCTTTCGGAGCCGGGAGGTTCGTTGGTCTGGTTGGGGCGCCAGTTTGCAAAGGCGAAGGGTTCGGCGTTGATCCAGCGCCAGGCGTCGGCGGGCAGGCCGGCTTCGGCGGGTCGGAGGCCACCGATCCAATAGGCGTGGAGGCCGTCGGCGGCACCGTTGCCGAGGCGCGGATGATCGGTGAGGAGACGGTTTTCCTCGGGCGAGGTGATCACGGCGAGATGTCCGGTGCGTCCGCGATAGGTCATTCCCTCGGCGACGGAGCGGGCGGTCGACCAGGAGATCAACGGCGCATCGACGCGGCGGTACCAGACGCCGTCGACGAGGCCGGGAACCGGTTCGGAACCGGCGTGAGCGGGGAGCGGCGAGCAACCGGCCTGGCTGGTGATGGCGAAGGGTTGGAGGCCGGCGAGGAAGGCGGGCGGCACGAGGCCGCCTCTGGTGGCGACGGTGAAGACGGGGGACTCACCGAAATAACAGCCACCGCTTCGGGCCTGGTCGTAGGTGGTGCCGTAGCCACGGAGCCAGGCGACGACCTTGAGATCGGCGGGTTGGCCGGGGGCGACGCCGGGGACGACGACCGATCCACCGCCGAGGACGTATCCGCGGGCGGCCACCGGGATTTCGGCGATGGGCACGGGGGATCCGGTTGGTTCCAGGGTGCCGCCGGGAGGGCCGGCAAAGAGTTGGGCGACGAAGCGGCCATCGGCGAGGAACGATTCGGTGGCCTGCACCGAGATCGGGGCGTCGACGATGCCGACCACGCGGGTGGTGAAGGTCACGAGCCCGGGGCCGGACCCGGCGATGCTGACGAGGATGGGTTTGCTGACGGTGGCGCCGAACACGTTGGCGACGGTGGCCTGGTAGCGACCGGAATCGGAGGGACCCGCCTGTGGGATCTCGAGGGTGGCGTCCGTCGCGCCGGGGACCGGGATGCCGTCCCGGGTCCAGGAGTAGGTGAGGGGTTTGGAACTCAGGACCTCGACGGACAGGACGAGGCGTTGACCGGTGGGGACGTACTGGTCGTTGGACTGTCGGAGCAGGGTGGGTGGGTTCGTGTCGCCGGGGGCGGGCTCGAATTCCACGAGGTAGCCCAGGGCGCCGGGGAAGGCATCCGGGACGTCGTTCCACGCGACGGGGTCGGTACCCGAGCCGGGATCGAGCAGGGCGCGGTCCGGGCCCGACGGGGAATCATTGGGTTCCTGGGGAGCCCAGCGCAGGTAGTCGAAGGGTTCGCCAGTGAGCCAGGACCAGCCTCCACCGGGTTCGGCGGCGCCGTCGGATTGGGACGCACCGATCCAGAAGTGGCGCAGCCGGGCGGAGGCGCCGGCCCCGAGTTGGGCATGGGCGGCGAGGAAATCCGCTTCCTCGCGGGAGTTCACGGTGACGAGGTGTCCGGGCAGACCGAGGTATTGCAGCGAGGCGGAAGCGGTGCGGGCCTGGGTCCAGGCGATGCCCGGGGCTTCGAGCCGGGCGTACCAGTGGCCCTGGGAAGGGGCGTGCACGACGGTGAACGGCTGGGAGACGGTCAGGGTGGCCACCTGGCTGGTGGCGCCTCCATAGGCATTGGTGACCACGGCCCAGTAGTCGCCGGTGGCGGTGGGTCGCACTTCGGCCAGCAGAAGGGAAGCGCCCGTGGCCCCCTCGATGAGGGTGCCATTTCGGTACCAGGCGTAACCGAGGGGTTCGAGGCCCTGGGCAAGGACGGAAAGGGCGACGGTCTGGCCGACATTCGCCGGCAGGCTTTGCGGCGAGTGCACGATTTCGACCGCGTGCGCGGCGTCGAGGGACAGCCGGTAGATCCGCTCGTTCCGGGCATCGGAGACGTACAGGGCTCCCCGGCTGTCGAGAGCCAGTCCGGACGGTTCCGAGAACCGCGCGGCGGTGCCGATTCCGACGGCGTGTCCGAGGTCGCCTGTGCCGGCGAGGGTTTCGACCTCGCCGTCGAGGCGAAGGCGTCGGATCACGTGATTGCCATTGTCCGCGATGTACACCTGACCGCGGGCATCGACGACGATGCCGTCGGGATTCCGGAAGCGGGCCTTGGCGGCGGGGCCGTCGATGTAGCCGGGCGAGCCGTCGCCGGCGAGGGTGGTGACGGTGCCGTCGAGATTCAGGCGGCGGAGGCGGTGGCCGGCGAACTCGGTGACGTAGAGGGAGCCATCGGGTCCGAGGGCGAGGCCGCCGGGTTGGTTGAGTTGGGCGAGGGTCCAGGGGCCGTCGGCGGAGCCGGGCTGGCCGTTGCCGACGAGGGTGGTGACGGTGCCGTCGCGCGCGACGCGACGGACGGCATGGTTGCCGGAATCGGTGAAATAAACGTTGAGGGCGGCGTTGACGACGACGTCGTTGGGGAGGTTGAGGATGGCGGCGGGGCCGATGCCATCGTGGAGGCCGGGGGTTCCGTTGCCGGCGAGCGTGGAGACGAGGCCGCTGGAGGCGTCGATTCTGCGGAGGCGATGGTTGAGGGAATCGGCGACGTAGATGTTCCCGAGCCGATCCACGGCGGCGCCGAGCGGGGCGTTGAACAGACTGTTCAGCGGGGGGCCGTCGCGGAACCCGGGGGCGCTGTCGGCCCGGAACGCGCCGGCCAGGAGGGAGAGTTCGCCGCGCGGCGAAATCCGGCGGATGCGGTGATTCCCGCGATCCACGAGGACGAGATGCCCGGAGGGATCGAAGCCACCGCCGTTGGGGGCGCGGAACTGGGCGTTGGTGCCGACGGCCTCGCGGTAGCCGGAGACGCCCGAGCCGGCGAAGACGTCGACGAGCACCAGGTCGGTCGTGGGTTTGGCCAGGGAGGTCACGACCACCGCGGCGACGGCGCTGGTGGCGGAACTGAACGCATTGCGCACCACGACGTCGTAGAAGCCGGCCATCGAGGGGGTGGCCGCGGGGCGAAGCAGGAGGGGCGAGGTGGCTGCCGGGAGGTCGATACCGTCGAGCCGCCACTGGTAGGAGATTGGCGGCGTGCCGGTGGCTTCGACGACCAGTTGAAATGCGTTGCCGACGAACAGGTTGGTTCCGGTCGGGGCGGCGGTGATCACGACCGACCGGGGATCGACGAGGAGCCGGCGGACGGCGTGGTTGCCGCCGTCGACGACGAAGAGGGTCCCGTTGGTACCGATGCCGAGGCCGGTCGGACCGTTGAGACGGGCCTCGGGGACCAGGCCGAGGTTGCGACCGGGCATGCCCATGCCGGCGATGGTTTCCACGAAGCCGTCGGTGCGGATGCGGCGCACGGCGTAATTGCCGTGATCGGCCACGTAGACGTGGCCCGCGGCATCGACGGCCAGGCCGTCGGGTTCGCGGAACCGCGCCTGGAGGGCGGCGCCGTCGCGGAAGCCGGGGGTGCCATCACCGGCCAGGGTGCTGACGATGCCGTTGGTGGCGACTTTGCGGATGCGGCCCGAGGCGAACTCCGAGACGTAGAGGTTGCCGACGGCATCGATGGCAATGCCGCCGGGCTGGAGCAGGCGGGCGCTCGTGCGCGGTCCGTCGGCGAATCCGGGTCGGCCGTTGCCGACCCAGGTGCTCACCGTGCCGTTGGGCGCGATGCGGCGGACGGTGTGATTGTCGTACTCCGTGACAAAGAGGTTGCCTGCGGCATCCTGGACGAGGTCGTTGGGCGCGTTGAACCAGGCGCTGGCCGCGGGTCCATCCCGGTACCCGGCCGTGCCCTCGCCGGCCACGGTCGACACCGTGCCCGTCGGCTTGATCACGCGGACGCGGTTGTTGCCGAAGTCCGCCACGTACACGGCTCCGAGCCGGTCCACGAACAACCCCTGCGGGAACTGGAACCGACTGACCGCGACCGATCCATCCTGATGCCCCGGGGTTCCCTGGCCGGCAAGCGTGCTCACCCGCCCATCCGGTGACACGACGCGGATCCGGTGGTTGTGGCCGTCCGCGATGTACATCCGTCCCGCGGCGTCGATCTGGCCGCCGTTCGGAAAGTGAAACCAGGCCGTCGCCCCCGGACCGTCGGCGAATCCCGCCCCGCCCGAGCCGGCGAACGGGAGAATCGCGATGGGTCGGGACGAGTACTGGATGGGACCAATCAGGCCGGGCACCTCGCGTCCCCAGGCCCGGACTTCGGAGACCGCGTACCGGAAGTCGGGGCCCCACGCTTCTCCGGTGATCCAGAGGTGGGTGGCGAGGACGGGGGAATCGAGCCGATGGCGCGCGTCGGGCTGGGCGGGGTCGGGCCAGGTTTGGAAGCCGGGATCGCCGTTCCAATGCGACGTGGGATTGACCCACCACAGGGACTTCCAGACCGCCTCGGAGGGATCGAAGTGCCAGATCTGGAACTGATCGGCGCCGGAGCTTTGGAGGGAGAGTTCCGCGATCTCGAACGTGCCGCGGAGATCGATCTCGATGGCGCTCATCGGGGGTGCGTCGAAGCGCCACGTCACCGCCACCTGCCAGTTCGTGGTGCCGCGCGACTCGAGTCGCCCATCGGTCACCGTGGCGCCAGGCGCGCCCTCCCAGGGATCCAGATCGCCCGACACCTTCAGCAGGGTCACCGGCTTGCCCAGCGCGACGTTGGTGGTCGCGGCCTGGTGGAGACCGGGCGAGCTGCCTCGCGCCACCTGGAACGGTTCCGACGCGAGCAGGCCGAGCCAGACGTACGCCAACCAGCGGATGGCCCGGGGGAGGGATGCGTTCATGGGGGGGACTGGGCGAATCCCACCCGGTGATCGCAGGTCAGGAATTCGACCTGGGAACCGGTCTGGAATCAGGGGGCCAACGTCGTCCCTCGGCCCGGGATCGTCAACGTGTCAGGGGCATGCCTGTTCCCCGCGTCGCGGTCCGTTGGCAGCGGATTCGGGACCACGAAAGACACCGGGCACACGAAAGCAGAGGCGGAGGCGGGGCGGTCAGAACACGGCCTCCTGGCGGATGCCGGATCGTGGCAGGACGGTCCCTCCTCGTGTCTTCGGCGTGTTTTGTGGCTCGATGGTCTTCGGTGTTGATCACTACGAGGTGATTCTGGTGCTCACGGGACGGTCTCTTCGCGGGTGGCCTCGAGGCCGCGTTGGCGGCGGAACTGGGGACTGCGCACGACGGTCTCGAGCGCGGACGAGAACCGGTATTCGCCGCCCTGCAAGGCCTTCTCCATCTCCTCGAGCAGCGGCAGGTCCGAGAGCTGGATGCCGCGCCCGAGCGAATAGCCGAGCAGCTTCCGGCAGAACTGCCGGACGAACTCGGTGCGGCGTTTGCCGAGCAGATAGGAACGCAGGCCGGGCAGCCCCTCGAAGATCACGTCGTCCTTCCATTTGTAGTGCGTTCGCGTGTCCAGGTCGCGTCCGGCCAGGTCCTTCTGCCGCAGGCGCCCGATGGCGTCATATTGTTCGAGGGCATAGCCGAGGGGATCGATGCGCTGATGGCAGACGTAGCACTCGGGATTCGAGCCGTGGCGTTCGGTGATCTGGCGCATGGTCAGTTCGCCGGTGTCCGCCTCGCTGTCCGGGAGCGGCGGCACGCCTTTGGGCGGCTTCGGGAGCTTGTCGCCGAGGAGGGTTTCGACGACCCAGTTGCCGCGGAGGATGGGGCTCGTGCGCGAGGCGCCCGATTGTTTGGCGAGGACCGTGGCCATGCCCAGCACGCCGCCGCGACCGTGTTTCCGGACGCCGTCCACGCGCCGCCATTCGGGTCCCTGGACACCGGGTATTCCGTAGTGCTGCGCGAGGGCCTCGTTGAGGAAGGCATGGTCGGAGTCCAGCAGTTCGAGCAGGGAACCGTCCCGCTGGAAGAGGTCGACGAAATAGCGGATCGATTCCTCGTACATGTCGTCGCGAAGCTCGCCGAACCCGGGGAAGTGCCGTTCGCTCTTCTCGTCGAGGGAATCGAAGTCGCGGATATGCAGCCACTGACACGCGAACTCGGTGGCGAGCGCGCGCACGCGGCTGTCGCCGAGCAGGCGGCGCGCCTGGGCCACGAGAACATCGGGCTCCTGGAGTCGACCGTTCCCCGCCTCCCGCAGCAGCGTGGCATCCGGCATGGACGACCAGAGGAAGTAACTCAGCCGACTGGCCAGTTCCCAGCCGTCGACGGGTCCGGGTTGTTCGCCGGGCGCGGGTTTCTCGGCTCGATACAGAAACGACGGCGCGACGAGAACGCGGGCAAGCGTGAGTCGGAAGGCCTCGTCGTGGGGGAGGTCCTGGGCACGGAGCCGGCGGTAAAGGGCCGGTAGCTCTGCCTTCTCGGAGTCGCTCAGGGGCCGGCGGTAGGCGCGTCCGGCGAACTCGACGAGCGCCTCCAGGTGCCGGGATTCGGAGTCCGCGAGCGTGCGGCGGAACACCGCGGCACGTTCGTGGATGGGCTGGCGCAGGTGTTCGAAGAGTTTCGGGTTGCTGTCCTGCGTCGCGTATTCCATCAGCTGGGCGTAGGCGTCGGGAATGGTCAGCGCATCCTGGCCCACGTAGTGCAACTGCTCCCAGAGCCGGTCGAGGTGGGCCCGCTCCGCGTCGTCCAGCATCAACCGCCGCAGCGGCTCGTCCTCGCGATGGAACACGGTCAGGGTGATGACCTCGTCGACGGGCACGATCTTGGGATAGCAGAGCGCGGCCGGGAACCAGCTCCGGAATTCGGCGAACCCGGCCTCGAACCGCTGGCGGGTCGGTCCGTCGGCGGCGGCCAGAATCGCGCGGTCGGGACGCAGTCGCCGGTCGACCGCGGGCGCGGCGTCGGGTTCAGGACCGGAGGCCGGCCCGGTTGACGGTGACAGGACGGCCTCGACCTGGGCGCTGCCGTCCTTGCCGGAGGTCGCATGCAGCGCCGCGGTGGCGACGAATTCGTAGCCGGCCAGCAGTTCGGCGGGAAGCGTCGCCGTCAGGGTGCGCGGGGCATGGACCGCGAGGTGGCCCGGTTCGATTCGGGAGCCGTCGGGATGCCGTCCGAACAGCGCGGGATCGAGGCCCCAGCGCGGGGTGGGGGAGCTCGCGGAAGCAATCAGGGAGCCGGCGACGGGCGGCTTCCAGCCGCGGGCGGCGCCGAGCAGGGGACCGCCGAGGGACATCAGTTGGCGCCTCGATTGCGCATCCGGGGCCGGGAGCCCGGCCGGGTCGGACCCGGGCGCGAGGAGCAGTTGCTGCACTTCGGCGGCGAGGCGGCGGCGTTCCTCGTCGGTGGTCGCGATCTGCCAGCGCGCGAGCAGCGAACCGGCGGGGATCACCGGACGGCTGTCGGAGCTGCCGGCGACGGGTTCCGTGTAGAAATGCCAGATGGCGGGATGACCCAACCGGTCCGGGTGCGGGTTGACCGCGGTGACGTCGGACGTCACGTCCCGGGTGAGGCTCCATTCGCAGGCCTCGCCGGGATCGGACGCGGAGGTGGGGGATTGGATGACGAACTCGAGATCGGTCAGGTCGCAGGCATGGTTTCCGTCGCGCGGCCCGATCACGAGCGACACGAGGTCCCCGGCGAGCACCGCGACCGATTCGAGAGGGGGCACGACGACCGTCTTGCCGCCCTGGGCAACGCCGCTGGCGAGGCGCTGTCGGTTCTGGCCGCGACGATGTTCGACGGCCCAGGTGACGCCGTTGCCGCACTCGGGATGGGCGTGCGTGACGCGGGCCTCGACGCGGACCGCGCCGCGCACGGGACTTTGCCAGCCGACGCCCGCGCCGAGGCTGGGGGAGGGATGGATGACGAACCCATGCGGCTTGAGATTGCCCGGAATGCGGACGTGCTGGGTCGAGGCGTTGGCGGCGAGATTCGGGGTTTCCGGGGAGCCCCAGCCCCGCACGAACTCATGGCCGCCGATGCCTGCCAGGCGGTTCGTGAAATGATGAAGCACCAGCGGGCCGCCACCCCCGATCCCGAGATGCTCGAGCCACGCCTCGAGATCCGAGGCCTCCACCCCATGCCGGCGGGCCAGTTCCGCCGGGTCGAGCGGCCGGTCGTGCGGCGCCGTCAGGGCCTCGCCTGCCGCCAGAAGACATTGGGCGGCGGAACGCGCGATCCGATCCCGGCGCGCGACGAGATCGGCTCCGATGGCACGCAGGTCGCGCAGGAGAAGCTCGGGGCGGCCCGGCGCGACGAACCGGGGATTCTCCCAGACCACGTCGTCGCCCGCGTCGCCGTCCCCGGCGTCGGTGACGACGAGGCGCAGCGTCGGATCCGGCACGAGGGCGTTCGTGGGGGATGACACTTTGACCCGGACTTCCTGGCGGGCCACGAGGGGGGAGGCACTGACCAGCCAGGGCTTCATGTGGCCGACGGTTTGAAAGCGGTTCAACGCGGCCTGCCATTGCGCGATGTCGCGGCCCAGGGCGTTGGCGGTCGCCTCGGCCTCGGCGGGGGACGCGGCGCGCCACCGGGCGCGGAGGGGGTCGAGGACCGGCGACGGCTCGGTTCCCTGGAGCAGGCGCCACAGGCTGCCCAAGTAACGGGGATTGAGACCGCGGGCGCGGGCGACGTCCGCGGGCGTCGCGGTGCCGCGCGCGAGCGATTCCCGCTCCGCCAGCGTGGCGAGGAGGTACTTCTCGACGGGCAGTCGTCCGCCCGTGTTGGTGTCGAACACGATGCCCTGGAGGTTGATCGTGGAGCCCCCGGAGGAATCCGCGTGCCGCGCGTAGAGGCGGCGGATGTCGGCGAGCAGTTCGTCGATCCAGTCGCCCTTGCGCGTGCCGGGCGCGAATCGGAAACCGTCCGGGAGGAGCACCGCATGGCTGGCGATGTCCTTGGCGGCCGCCAGGTACTTGTCGAGGAGCGACGGCGACATGGCGAGGGCCTCGCCGGAATTCACGAAGCCTTCACCGGCGGCGCCGTCCACGGGGAATTCCCGGGCCGGATCGAGCGGCTGGCCGGTGAGCTCGCGGACGGTGAGGGTGTACTCGACGTTGTTGAGCCGGCGGAGGACGACGCGGCCGGGATCGCCGGCGCGTTCGCGGGCCTCGGCCTCAAGGAACGATTTCAACCAGCGGAGCAGCAGGTCGCGTTCGGCCTGCGTCGGCTGCGGCTTGCCCTTCGGCGGCATCTCGCCGAACGAGAGCATCTCCACCGACTTCTCCCATGGCTTGGCCTCGCGCCGGGCGTCCTGGACGTTGCGGAACCGGACCAGGTCGAGATCGCCCTTCTGTTTCTCGGCCGAATGGCAGTCGTGACAGTACCGCTCGAGCAGGGGCCGGACGTCGCGGGCGTACTCGCGGTCCAGAGCGGCGAACGACTCCGAGGCATCGCCGGCAGCGGCCCGGGCGGAACCGGGCAGCGCGATCCCGAGGCAGCCGAGGATCGCGAGGGCGAGGTTGCGCCGGACTTTCCGCGGGAAGGCGGGATGGGAACGGAGCGCTGGCGCGGAAACGGATTTCATGGAGGCGTGGAACCGGGTGACGGACGGCAGTCTGCCGGGTTCAGAGGATTTCCTCGATCTCCGTGTAGAGGAAGGTGACGCCGCCGGTCGCGTAGTTGGGGACGTCGGCCCGGGCGGCGATGCCCTCGGGGGAGGCGAGCATGGCCTCGCAGGCCTCGCGGCTCTCCAGGTACAGGTCGGCGATGTAATAGTACGGCGCAGGCGATCCGTCGTCCGGCGGCAGGACCTTGCCGATGGTCCATTTCTTCAGTCCCTGCATCTTCTTCGCGATGGGGATGTGGGTCTCGGCGTAGTACTTGTCGAACGCGGCCGGGTCCTTGGGCTGACCATAGAGAACGAGGAGGCGTACCATGGACCGACGCTAGGCCGGCGGAATCGAGGCGTCGATGCCGGAGGGGGTGTTGGTGGGCCGAGTTCACCAAGTCCCATCCTTCGTCCGCGGTCCTGGTCGTCGAAATCGCCATCGCGAGCGAGGAACGCGACGAGGCCAAGGCGGACATCTACGCCGAGGCGGGGATCCCGGAGTACTGGATCGTGCGACCGCAGGAGCGTCGGGTGGACGTCCTCCGCGGCCCCACCGCCCAGGGTTATGCCCACCGCACCACGATGACGGCGTCGGAGGTTCTGGCCTGCGAGGGATTGCCGGGCCTGGCGGTCCGGGTGGACGAGGTGATCCCGATCCCGGCCTAGTCCAGAAACGAGCAGACGTACTGGCAGATCCCGGTCGCGACCTCGATGGTGAACCCGCTCTTGGCCGGGACGTGGAAGTCCTGTCCCGCCCCGTAGGTGGCCTGCGCGGACTGGCCGTCGAGGATCACCTGACACCGGCCATCGACGATCTCCATCAACTCGGCCTTGTCGGTGCCGAAGTGGTACTTGCCGGGGTAGATGAGGCCGAGGGTCTTCTTGCTGCCATCGGCGAAGAGGAGGGAGTGGCTGACCACCTTGCCGTCGAAGTAGACGTTGGCCTTGGCGACGGCGGTGACGTTCGGGAATTGGGCGGGCGCGGGCATGGTTCGTTTTCGGGAGCCGGATTCAGCCCGAAGACGGGGTCCGGGCGAAAGCGGTTTTTTGGGGTGCGGGGGCGCGTGCCCAGGGCGATGGACAAAGTCGATGGGGGCCCGCGACCGGCTCCCCGCCATAGCGTCCACGCGACGGCGGGCCGGGTCGCGGGGCGATCGAAGCAGGCGAATCGAGAGGCGAAGCCTGCGACTCGGCAGTCGCCGGCCCCGCATCGCAGTTCCACGCAGGACTTTGTCAACGGCCCTGGGCGCGTGCCGTCACCGGGATGGCACGGGATCGTCACTGACCGCGTCTTGGCGGGTGCGAACCCGAGCCGGCACCGTGGCCTGGTTTCGCATGGAAAAACCCACACCCGCGGGATCGCCCCCGACACACCGGGTCGGCGTGGATCTGGGCGGCAACCGCATTCTGGTCGGACTCTTCGACGAGGGCCTCCGCCTGGAGGAGGTGGCCAAGCGCAGCACGAAGTCTGGGCGAGGTCCGGACGAGGTGGTCTCCCGGATCGAGCGTTGTGTTCGCGACGTGTTGGACGAGGCGGACCTGACCCTGGACCGGGTTCGATCCGTGGGCATCGGGGTGCCTGGCTCGGTGGAGGCTTCGACCGGAGTCGTGCGCGGGGCGCCGAGGCTGGGTTGGACCGGATTCCCGCTGGGCGAGCGGCTGCGCGCGGGGCTGGGAGTTCCGGTCTTCGTGGAACACGACGGACAATTGGCGGCGCTCGCGGTTCACGCGAGGGAACTGGAGGGGCGCCCCGCCCGGCTGCTGGCGATCTTCATCGGCGAGCGCATCGGCGGCGGCTGGGTGGTGAATGGTCGAACCTGCGCGGGATTCGGAGAGGCCACCGGGGACCTCGGGCACCTCGTTCTCCAGCCCCAGGGTCCCCCCTGCCGGTGCGGGAACCGCGGGTGTTTCGAAAGCTTCGCCAGCCGCGCCGCCGTTCTGGAACGCATCCAGGGGGCGGTTCGGGAAGGTCGGCGAACCGTTCTGAGTCGGGGGTTGGAGGAGGCGGATCGGCTGCGCGGCAAGGATCTGCGCCGGGCGTTTCGGCGCGGGGATGCGGTGGTGAGGGAGGCCGTGGAATCGGCCGCCAACTGGATGGGCGTCGCCCTGGGGAGCCTGATTCAGACCCTGCAGCCCGACGTGGTGGCGCTCGGGGGCAGCCTGATCGCGCACCTGGGCGAGGATTTGCTGCCCTCCGTTCTCGAAGCCGCGAGAAAACAGGCACCCGACGGTGCCCTGGACCGGGTTATCGTCCACCCGTCGACCCTCGGCGACGAGGCCTGCCTGATCGGTGCGGCCCTGCTGGCGCGGGAACGTGATGCGTGACGGGGCCCGGTTCGCTGGCGAGCTTCGCCATGAACCTGACCGGGATTCACCGGGAGCGCTGGCTTGCAGCCGTCGACTTTCTCCAGGCCGGCAGAATGCCGGCGCTCCCAGGCGCAGGGCCGGTCCTTGCCGCGACGTCGCGGAGCCACGCCCGAGGGTTGCCGGGGCCTTCTTCAGGCCCCGGTTTCGCCTTCCCTTCCTTGCCCCGTCGCGGAGCGACGTTCGACGTGGGTGCCTGGGCGCCCGGGAGGGTCTCGGATGGCGGAGGTTCCGGGCGTCGCTAGGCGACGTGCCGTCCGCAGTTCGTGGTCGCGAGCCGCGGTCCGCGCATCGAGGTCCCTGCCCGGTACCTGCGCTGGATTGTTACGTAAGGGTGACGGAGACACGGAAACGTAACTGGAGGGCCTCCCGTCCCGCCGCCAGTGTCAGTCTGAATGCGTGATTCAAACCTCGTTTCCTCGGTCCTCCTCGGCCTCACTCTGGCGGGCGTCGATCCGAGTCTGGTGAACGGGGCCAGCCTGCCCCTCGCGATCACGGAGGTGCATTCGGCCCAATCCACCAACGGCACCGTCGCCCTGAAGGCCGATTGGTGGGAATTGACCAACTTCGGAACGGAACCGGTCGATCTCGCCGGCTTCCGGTTCAATGACGCGACCGGGGGGCTTACCGCCAGCGCCGTGACCCTCGAATCCCTCGTGCTGGCCCCGGGCGAGTCGGTCGTCTTCCTCGAACAATCCGCCGCCACGTCGCTGCCCTCCACGGACGATTACCGCCGCTGGTGGGGCGCGGGATTGCCCGCCGGACTGCGGGTGCTGACCTACGCGACCAACAGCATCGGGCTGGGTTCGGGCGGCGACAGCCTGGCGCTCTGGGCTCCCGACGCCGGCGGCGAGAGCGACTTCGTGGCCCGGGTGGATTTCGGCGCGGCGACCGTGGGCACCTCCTTCACCTACGATCCCGTCACCGGGATCTTCGGCACGCCGAGCCCGACTTCGGGCCCGGGAATCCTGGTGGCGGAAGAGGGGGCGGACGTGGCCTCTCCGGGGCGGACCTCGGGAGCGATTCCGTTGCTGATTGCCGGGGAACCGTCCGACCAGGTCGTCAACCCCGGGGACGTCGCGACGTTCGAGGTCGTGGCGAACGGAATGCCGCGACCCCGGTTCCGGTGGCAATTCGCGGGGACCGATCTTCCGGGGGCGACCTCGGCCAGCCTGCGGGTGACCAATGCCTCCGCCGCCGTCGCCGGCGGGTATCTGGCCATTCTGGACAACGGCATGCAGCGGGCCACGAGCCGCGTCGCGACGTTGTCGATCCGGCAGCAGCCGGTGGCTCCCGTGTTCACGATCACCCTCAGTAACCTCATCGTGCTGAAGGGGGGGACGGCCACGTTCGTCGCGGTCGCGTCAGGCGTGCCCCAGCCCGAGTACGCGTGGACGTTCCGCGGCGTGCCCATTCCCGGCGTCACCACGGCCACCCTGGTGGTGACGAACGTCGGCGACGCCGAGGCCGGGGAGTACGAGGTCTCCGCGCGCAATGCCTCGGGCACCGTCTCCTCCCGCGCGACGTTGACCGTGCGCGGCAAGCCGAACCTGCGCATCACCGAGGTCCACAGCGCCTCCACCGAAACCACCGATCCGGATTTCGCCCGTCGTCTCGGCCTGAACCTGGCGCGGACCGAATGCGATTGCGCCACGCCGGAGCCGGATCGGATCCAGGCGCTGTCGTTCGCCCAGCAGGACTGGTGGGAGGTGACCTCGTTCGAGTCCGTTCCCGTGCGCCTGCTCGGCTGGCGTCTGGATGACAACAGCGGCCTCATTGCCAATGCCTACACGATCACCAACGACGTCGTCATCCAGCCCGGGGAATCGGTCCTCTTCATGGAACGACTCACCCCCGACCAATTCCGTGCCTGGTGGGGCACCAACGAGCTCCCGGTCGGCCTCCAGATGATCACCTACACCGGCAGCGGCCTCGGCCTCTCCTCGGGCGGCGACGGTTTGCGCCTCTGGGATGCCACCACCACGACCGATGCCGACACCGTGATGTCCGTCGATTTCCCCGCCGGCGATCCCGGCGTGTCCTTCAATTTCGATCCCGACACCCTGGAGTTCGGCAAGCCGAGCGTGCTGGGAGTGAACGGAGTCTACCAGGCACCCGGCAGCATCGACGCCGAGCTCAACCAGACGTTCAAGAACCTCGGGTCGCCCGGGCGCATCCGGGCCGGCGAGGTTCGTCCTCCCGCCCCGACCCTCGTTCTGGAACGGGCCGCGGACGGTTCGCTGCGACTCGCGTTTCCGACCCTCGCCGGGCGCACCTACGAGTTGCAGACGCGCGGCGAGGCGGCCGCGGGTGCCTGGACGGTGTCGGGCCCGCCGTTGACCCCGGTCGCGGCGGGAACGGGCGAGTTCAAGCTCGTCGTCGAGGCCTCCGGGCACCGGTTCTTCCGCGTTGCGGTTCGCTAGCCGCCCCTTCATGAACGCGGACGTCCGCGGCACGAGCGGATTGTAGGCCGGGTCCTCTGACCCGGCGGCGGGTGGCGAAGGCGTTGCGCCGCGTGAGGGCACGCGGCCTACAGCGGCGGCACGAGCGGATTGTAGGCCGGGTCCCCCGACCCGGCGGCGGGTGGCGAAGGCGTTGCGCCGCGTGAGGGCACGCGGCCTACGGCTGCGGCACGAACGGATTGTAGGCCGGGTCCCCTGACCCGGCGGCCCGAAGAGAGACGGAACCGGATGCTGGAGCGGCGCAGGGAGGATCCCAAGATGAGACGCAGCGACGAAAGCGGTGGAAGCGAAGGAAGCGACGGCGAAGGGTGGCGTGGCCGGGCCCCGAAGCGGCATGGGCGGTCGGACCGCTCGGCACGTTCCAGGACCGGGTTCACCCTGATCGAGTTGCTGGTGGTCATCGCGATCATCGCCATCCTGGCGAGCATGCTCCTGCCCGCGCTCGCCCAGGCGAAGGCCAAGGCGCATTCGATCTCCTGCCTGAACCAGGCCCGGCAATGGGGCCTGGCGTTGACGCTCTACACGGACGATCAGGACGGCTACCTGCCCCGGGAGAAGGATTACACGGGACAGGATGTCCTCGGCTGGCGGGGGGCCATCGATCCCGGGAACGCCGACCTGTGGGCCAACGCGCTTCCGACGGCCATCCGGCTGCGGCCCGTGAGCCAGTTCGCCACCAACAACAAGGCGGAGTTCTACGCGCGCGCCTCGCTGTTCACGTGCCCCGCGGCCCGTCCTCCCAAGGACACCCTGCTGAACTACCCGCACTTCTCCGTGGGGATGAACTCCAAGCTGATCCAGGCGGGCGCTCGAGTCCGCATCACCGCGATCCAGCGCACCACCGAGACCGCGGTGTTCGTCGAGGCCGGACTGCCGGGCGAGGAACGGTTCCATGCCCGGCAGTCCCCGTACACCGGCCAACCGGCGGTCTACGCCAACCGGTTCTCCGCCCGCCACCGCGGCTCCGGCAACCTGGTCTTCGCCGACGGCCATTCCGGTTCGGTCCGGGGCGTGCAGGTGATCGACACGCGCTCCGGATCGCCGACGGAGGGAAAATCGTTCGTGCCCCAGCGAACGATCCTGTGGACGGTGGATCCCGACGCGGATCCCAACTGAGCAGGCGTCCGTGCCGCCGCGCAGGCCCCGGCTTTCCGACCTCGTCCCCGTCCCGTTGACAAAGCGCGCCCCGACGCTCACGGCTGGAGGAAGCCCATGAAGAACCCCGCCTCTGCTCCCTCCGCCCCGCCCCGCGGCGGGTCCTCGCCCAAGCAGAACTCCCGACGCGCCTTCCTTGAGAAGTCGGCCGGCGCCACGGCGGGCGTCGCCCTCGGCGCGGCGGCGCTGCGTCGCATCGAGGTCAACGCCTACGCCGCCGAGGACGGAACCGTGGACGTCGCCCTCGTCGGCTGCGGCGGGCGCGGGACCGGCGCCGCCGCCAACGCTCTCGCGACGAAGGGGCCCGTCCGACTGGTCGCCATGGCCGACGTCTTTCCGAACCGGCTCGACGGCAGCCTCGACGCCCTCAAGCGCCAGCAGCCCGAACGCGTTCAGGTCGCGCCGGACGACCGATTCCTCGGTTTCGACGCCTATCGCCGCGCCATCGACCGTCTGCCGCGCGGCGGCGTCGTGATCCTCGCCACTCCCGCGGGTTTTCGCCCGCTGCACTTCGAGTACGCCGTGGCGCGCGGCGTCCACGTCTTCATGGAGAAATCGTTCGCCACCGACGGCCCGGGAATCCGCCGGATCCTGCGCGCCGGGGAGGAGGCGTCCCGCAAGAACCTCAAGGTCGCCACCGGCCTGATGTGGCGCCATGACCCCGCCCGCCAGGAGGCCGTCCGGCGCATCCACGACGGCGCCATCGGCGACCTGGTCCTGCTCCGCACCTACCGCATGCACGGGGCCGTCGGCTTCCAGCCACGGCAGCCCGGCGAAAGCGACCTGTCCCATCAGATCCGGAATTACAGCTGCTTCAACTGGCTCAACGCCTCGTTTTTCGTCGACTGGCTCATCCACAACATCGACGTCTGTTGCTGGGCCAAAAACGCCTGGCCCGTCCTCGCCCAGGGACACGGCGCCCGCGTCGCCCGCACGGAAAACGACGAGATGCTCGACGATTACGTCGTGGAATACACCTTCGAGGACGGCGCCAAGCTCTTTGCCCAGGGACGCCACATCAACCGGACCTGGGATGTCTTCACCGACCGCGTGCACGGCACGCGCGGATCGGCGCTTCTGATGGAGAGCCTGGCCGCGCCCAAGCCCAGACTCTACCGGGGCCAGGTTCAGACGCCCGAACACGAGACCTGGCGTTGGTCCGGCCCCAACCCCGATCCGTACCAGCTCGAACATGACGCCCTCTTCGCCGCGATCCGCGAGGATCGTCCGTACAACGAGGCCGAGCGCGGCGCCAAGGCCTGCCTCGTCTCCATCATGGGCCGCATGGCCGCGGAATCCGGCCAGCCCGTCAGCCTCGACGACGCCTTGAACTCCAAGGTCGAACTCTCGCCCGGCCTGGAGCAACTCCAGGACCTGTCCAGTCCCGCCCCGATCCGCCCCGGACCGGATGGCCGTTACGAAATCCCCCTGCCCGGACGGGGCCGGGCGGTGGTGTAAGACCGCGGACCACGGACCGTGGGCTGGGGTGGACGGGCACGTCGCAGCGGTGTTTCCGGTGCAGGGCGATGAAGGGTGCGCTCGCCTCTTGTTCACGATTTCGGCCCGCGCAGGGGAAGGTGGCCTCGTGGTTGGCGAGGAGGGAGCGGTGCTTGTGCGCGAGAACCTGGGGTGCATGCCAGGCGTCCCCGCATCTCCACTCCCGGCGTGCGCCTACCCGAAAACCGCCTTCTTCAAATCCCGCAGCACGTACGCCTCCGTCCCTTCCAACCCACGCACCCGCCGCGCCCCATTCTTCCGCTTCTTCCCGAACCGCTCCCGGTACGCTCCGAAGATTCCCTCCACGTACTCCCGACTCCCGAACGCCGCGCCCGCCGTGAAGTACCGCACCCGACACCGCAGGTACTCGCCCAACGGCAACTTCCCATTCCCCTCCAACACCCCCACCACCGCCTCCCGCGACAGCGAACCCC
>CAZSOV010000098.1:15304-23677 GCA_964608505.1 uncultured Verrucomicrobiota bacterium | reverse complement strand
GCAGAGGACTGCCGCACTCCAGGACCCTGGCGGGCCGACCGAGCCACGACCGCCCCCACGGATCACGACACCCCCGGACGCGGGAGGCGCGAAGCGTCTTGGAGTGCGGCAGTCCCCTGCCGCTTTCCACGCCTGGCCCGCGAACCGACCCCCGTCCACCCCCACCCCTTCCCCTCGTCGCATCCGTCGCATCCGTCGCGCCGTCGCGTCGCGGCGTGCCTCAGACGTCCGCGAACTGCGGGTGCGCCTCGAGCTGGCGGCGCGTGTCCTCCTGCAACGGGCGCCCCCCGTACGGCGGTTCCGTCCACGGCTCCGCCGCGTGCGACCGGCTCGCCCGCTCCAGCCAGCGCCGCCCCAGCGGCGCCTCGAGCAGCGAGGACTCGTTCGACGCCACCGTGGAATCCTCCTTCGTCGACGTCGCCCCGCCCGCGCCCACCCGGAATCCCGCGAGCAACAGTGCCGTCCGCACCGCCGTGCTCCGCGAGTACGTGGCCAGGGCGCAGGGACGCCCCGGGTCCAACCGCTCGAACACCGCGCGGAACAGGGGCAGCGTCCACATCTCCGGGTTCGCCGCCGGCGAATGGGGATCCCACAGGATCGCATGCGGCGCCGGCCACGCGCGCGAGGGGGCCTCGCGCAGGAGCGGCGGGAAGTCGCCCAGGCAGACGCTCCAGTTCACCCGCGCCTGGCCATGGGAAAACGCCACGCTCCCCTCCCGCGCCACCACCGTCGCCGCCTCAAGCGCGATCCCGAAGTAGCCCAACTCCGCGGCGTGCCGTGTCGCGAACCCCAACTGTTCCAGTTGGTGATCGAAACTCACGATCCGCAGTCGTCCCGCGACGTCCCCAACCGCCCCGATGACCGCCGCCGCGTTCGCCGCGCCGCCCAATCCCACGTCCCACACCACGAACTCCTCCTCCCGGGGCAGCGCCGTCATCCGTTCCACCACCCTCAGGCCACGCACGTACAGCGCCTCCGCCTCCGCGCGCGGTCCGACGCCCGGGTGGCAAATCTCGTCGTAGGCCTCCGAGCGGATCCCCCATTCGCCCGACCGCAACCGGACCAGCCGAAACCCCGTCGTCACCGTCCTGCTTCCTCCTGCAGGAGCGACTCCGCGTGCGCCCGCGCAGCCGCGCCGCCCCCCAGCATCCGGGCCAGTTCCGCCACGCGCGCCTCGCCTTCCACGGTCGCGATCCGCGTCTCCGTCCGACCGCCCTGAACCTCCTTCGTCACCACCCGGTGCGAATCCCCCGCCGCCGCCACCGGCGCCAGATGGGTGATGCAGAGCACCTGCCGTCGTCGCCCGATCTGGCGCATCTTGGCCCCCACGGCGCGCGCCGTCTCCCCGCCGACGTTCGCGTCCACCTCGTCGAACACGAGCACCGGAATCCGGTCCTGCGCCGCCAGCACCGTCTTCAGCGCGAGCATCACCCGGGCCATCTCGCCCGACGACGCGATGGCCCGCAGCGCGCGCGCCGGCTCCCCCGGGTTCGGCGCGAACTCGAACTCCACCGCATCCGAGCCACTGCGTTGCCGTCCCTCCACCGGACGCAGGCGGATGCCGAACTCGCTCTGCTTGAAACCCAGGTCCCGCAGTTGCCCCGCCACCGCGCGCGCCAGCTTGGGAATCGCCGCCCGACGCCGGGAACGGAGTTCCTCCGCCGCCGCGTTCATCCGGGCCTCCAGCGCCTCCAGTTCCCCGTTCCACCGCGCCAGCTCCACGTCCCGTCCCTCGAGTTGTGCCAGTTCGGACCGCGCGCGTTCCCCGAACGCCAGGATCGCCTCCGCGTTGCCCCCGTACTTCCGGCGCAGCGCGTGCAACAAGTCCATGCGTTCCTCCAGCTCCTGGAACCGGGCCGGATCGATGTCCACCCGGTCCGCGTAGTGCGACAATCCCCCCTGTAATTCGCGCCAGGCCTCCATCGCCTGCCCGTGCAACTCCTCCAACCCGCCGGCCCCCGGATCCAGCCGCGCCAGTTCCTGGAGCGAACGCCCCAACTGGCCCGCCCGGAGCAGCAGGGAATCCTCGTCGTTCCCGGACAACGCCGCCGCCGCCTCCTGGGAAAGCTCGAGCAACCGCGCCGCGTTCCGGGCCCGGCCATGCTCCGCCGCGAGCGTCTCGTCCTCGCCTGCCGTCAACCGCGCCGCGTCGATCTCGTGCACCTGGTGCCGCAACAAATCCACCTGCCGCGCGTAGGTCGCGTCGTCCACCACCAGCGCGGCCTTGGCCGCCTCGATCTCCTGCCGCCGGTCGTACAGCGCCTCGAACGCCTGCCGGGCCGCGTCCAGTCCCGCGAACGCGTCCAGCAGTTCCAGCTGCCGCGCGCCCTGGAACAACGACTGGTGATCGTGCGGCCCGTGAATGTCCACCAACCGATCCCCCAGTTCCGCCAGCACCTGCAGCGTCGTCGGCGATCCGTTCACGAACTGCCGGTTCGCCCCCGCCGCGGTGAACGTCCGCTTCAACACCAGTTCCCCGCCGTCCCCCGACTCCAGGCCGCTGGACTCCAGGAACCTCCCCACCTCCTCCCGCAGATCCCCCAGTTCGAGCACGCCTTCCACCGTGCAACCGTCGCTGCCCGCCCGGATCAGCGTCCGATCCGCCCGCTGGCCGAGCAGGAGATTCAAGGCACCGATCAGGATCGACTTGCCCGCGCCCGTCTCCCCCGTGATCGCGTTGAACCCGCCCCGGAACTCCAGGGTGAGATCCGCGACCAACGCCAGATTCCGGATGCGCAAGTGCGTCAACATGCCAGGCCGGCGGATCATCCCGGGCACTCCGTGGGGAGAAAAGCCCATAACTGAGTTCGGCCTCCTCGCTCCCCGCATCCAGAAGGTTGGAGCTTTGAGCTTGGATCATGGACCTTGGATCTTTGCTCCCCTTCCCCCGCCCCGCCTGCCACACTCGCGGGATGTCGTTCGCGTTCACGTTTCTGGGCTCCGGCACCTCCGTCGGCGTGCCCATCATCGCGCACGACAAGCCGCCGGAATTCCTCGCCAACCCCCGCAACCACCGGATGCGCTCGTCGATCCTCGTCGCCACCGCGTCCACCCAGGTGGTCGTCGACACCGGCCCCGAGTTCCGCCTCCAGATGCTGCGCGAGAACGTCCGCTGGCTCGATGCCGTCATCATCACCCATCCCCACGCGGATCACATCATGGGCATGGACGACCTCCGACGCTTCTGCGACCTGCGGCGAGGCAAGATCCCCATCCACGCCTCCCCCGCCACCATGGCCGCGCTGCGCCAGATCTTCGCCTACGCGTTCCAGGGGCCGGTTCCCAAGGGCTACTTCGATCCCGACCCGCGCGAGTTCAACGGTCCGTTCGAGATCGGCGACCTCCGCATCACCCCGCTCGCGCTCCCTCACGGACGCGTCGAAACCTCCGGGCTGCTCTTCGAGCAGGCGGGCCGACGTCGCCTCGCCTATCTCAGCGATTGCGCCGAAATCCCTCCGCCCGTCGTCGATCAGGTCCGCGGCGTGGAAGTCGCGGTGCTCGACGCCCTGCGTCGGACCCCCCATCCCACGCACATGTGCCTCGACGAGGCGCTCACCGCCGCCCGGCGCATCGCGGCGGAGCGCACCTACCTCACCCACCTCGCCCAGGACTACGATCACGATCGGGACCAGGCGGAATTACCGCCCGCGGTCTTTTTCGCCTATGATGGGCTGAAGATCGTCTCCGACTCCCCATGACCCCGTTTTACCAAACCCCGGCGCGGTGGGCCCTCCGCCGCCGCCTGCTCCCCCTCTGCCTGCTCCTCGCCGCAGTCCTCCTCCCCGTTCCCCGGCGTGCCCACGCGGCCGAGCCCGAACCCGACCCGGCCCAGGAACAGGCCGCGCTCGGTCGTTCCGGCGCCGCCGCCGTCGTCCTGTACAACTCGGCCATGCCCGAGTCCCTTTCCATCGCCCGTCACTACGCCTCGCGCCGGGGCGTCCCCGAATCGCAGATCATCGGCTTCGCCCTGCCGACCTCCGAGTCCATGTCCCGCGAGGATTTTGACACGCGCCTCGTCAAGCCCCTGGTCGCCGAGCTGCTCTCCCGGGACCTCTGGAAACTCCGGGACGAAATCCAGCCGGCCGAGGAGAACCGTCCCGGGCGCATCGTCCAGGTCCCCATCGAGACCCGCATCCGCGCCCTGGTGGTCTGCTACGGCGTGCCCGTCCGAATCGCGGAGGACCCCACCCGCGTGGAACGGGAAACCGCCCAGTTCGCCGCCGGCCTGCGCCGCAACGAGGCTGCCGTCGACGCCGAACTCACCGCCCTGCCTTTCCTGCTCTCGGGCAAACCCATCACCGGGCCCCTGGTGAATCCCTGGCTCGGCGTCAACAACGGACTCGCCCTCGGCCCCCTCGGCGGCGTCTTCGTCGTCGGACGCCTCGACGGCCCCACGCCCGACCTGGCGAAGCGCCTCGTGGATCTCGCCCTCGAGGCCGAGAAGAACGGCCTCCTGGGACGCGGCTACTTCGACATCCGCGGCCTGACCAACACCAGCTACGTCACCGGCGACCGTTGGATCTCCAACGCCTGGGCGGCCGCGACCAGCTACGGTTACGAAACGCACCTCGACCGCGCCCCCGCCGTCCTCCCGACGGGCTTTCCGTTGAGTCACCTGGCCCTCTATGCGGGTTGGTACGAAGGCCGGATCACCGGGGCCATGGCCGACAACGACGCCGAGTTCATGCCCGGCGCCATCGCTTATCATCTCCACTCCTTCAGCGCCGCCAAGGTCCGCACCTCCACCGAGCACTGGGTTGGCCCACTGATCGCCCAGGGCGCCACCGCCACCCTCGGCACCGTCGCCGAACCCTACCTCGACGGCACCCCCGACATCGGCCTCTGCTTCGCCCGCCTGCTCTTCCACGGCCTGACCTGGGGAGAGGCCGCCATCGCCAGCCAGAAGTACCTCTCCTGGCAGCTCACCGTCCTCGGCGACCCTCTCTACCGCCCCTTCGCCGTCAATGCCCTCGCCCGCGCCAAGGACCTCGCGACCCGCGGCCTCGGACCTCGAGCCGACTGGGCGTCCGTAACGCTGTACAACCGGCGGCGCCTCGCCTCCGGGGACCTCCAGGAAGCCATCCGCGATCTCGAGAAGGAACCCCGACTCCGCTTCTCCGCCGTCCTCCAGGAAAAACTCGCCGAATTCCACGAGGAAGCCGGCAGCCCCGCCGAGGCCGCCAAACGCTTCCTCGCCGCCGTCCCGTGGCAGGCCACCCCCATGCAGAAACGCCGCCTCCTCTGGCACGCCGGCCGCAACTTCCTCGCCGCCGACCAGAAACGCGACGCCTACTCGGCCTGGAAACGGCTCGCCTCCGAAACCCACCCCACCGAGGACCCCGCCGCCTTCTTCGAACGCCTCGCCGCCCTCGCGCGATCCCTCGGCGAGGAACGAGAGGCCCGACGTTGGTCCGAGGAACTCGCCCGCCTGCGCCCCCCCGTCCCCGATCCGAAACCCTGATGCCTCCGCCGCCGCCGCCCCTTTTCATCCTTGCCTCCGCCTCCCCCCGTCGACGCGAACTTCTCTCCCGCGTGCTCGCGGACTACGCCGTCGTGGTTTCCGACATTCCCGAGCCGCCCGACCCGGCCCTGGCCCCCCGGGATCTCTGCCTCCGCAACGCCCGCGCGAAGGCCGGAGCCGTCGCCCGACTGCATCCGCACGCCCTCGTCCTGGGCGCCGACACCGAGGTCGCCCTCGACGGATGCGTCTTCGGGAAGCCCGCGGACCTCCGGGAAGCCGCCGAATTCCTCCGCCGCCTCGCCGGACGCACCCACGAGGTGATCACCGGCCTCTGTCTTCGCCGTGCCGACCCCGACTTCGAGCGACTTTCGACCGAGGTCACGCTCGTCACCTTCCAGCCCCTGACCGACGCGCGGATCGCCGACTACCTCCAGCGCATCCAACCCCTCGACAAGGCCGGCGCCTATGCCGTCCAGGAGCACGGAGACCGCCTCATCGAGGCCATCCAAGGCTCCCTCACCAACGTCATCGGTCTGCCCCTGGGCCTGCTCCGTCGGGAACTCGAGGCCCTGCCGGATTCCCTCCGCCCCATCCCGCTTTCCCCGAGGAACGACCAGGGCGGCTAGCGGCACCGAACCGCCGCGTTCCATGGAGCCGCCCCGCTCCGGGCACGGCTCGTTCCCCCCTTGCCCCTCCGCTCGCTCACTTCGCGAGCGCGTCCATGTCCTTCGCCGATGCCGCCCGCCGATCCATTGCCCGGATCCGGGCCGAAAGCAGCCGCGACACGTTCCACACGAACTTCGTCCCCGCCGTCGGCGCCTCGGCACAAATCCGTCGCACGGATTCCGCCGACAACTTCAACACGACCACGTCGTTCTCCGCCCGCACGTCCGCCGACCGCGGCGCCGGATCGAAGATCGACATCTCGCCGAACGTGTCCCCGATGTTGAGTCCGACCAGGAACGCATCCGTGACCTGGCCCTTGGCACTCACGCCCACCCGGCCCTGGATGATGAAATACATCGCGTCCCCCTGCGTCCCCTGCTGCACCACGAAACTGAACGGACGGAACGCCTGCTCCACCATCTCCCGCGCGAACGGCTCCAACTCCTCCGCGCTGAAATCGGAAAACAGCTTCAACCGCTGCAACACCTTCGCCGGCACGCCCGACCGCGAACTCGCCGGCACGCTTTCCGGGCCCCCCTCGCCCCGTCCCGTCTCCGCCGGAAAGGCCTCGTGCAATTCATGCACCGTTTCCGCCCGCCGCCACGAGTCCAGGGCCTCCACGTGAAGCCAGGTGTCCCGCTGGATCCGCCCGTCCCTGGCCCACTCCTGGATCGTCGCCACCGGGACCGGGCCGTATACCTGCCGGTCCAAGCCAAACACTCGAAACTGCGCGTTAGACATCGCCGCGGATGTTGCGTGATGTCGCATCCGTGGCGAGGCCAAAGCCAAGCCTCCCGATGCCCGCCGCAGGGCGATCGACAGGTCGATTGGGGCCCGCGAGCGCGGGGTCGCGGGACGATCGAAGCAGGCGAAACGACAAGGAAAACCGGGAACCTGGCCGTCGCCGGCCCCACCCGACGGTTCCGCACCGGACTTTGTCAGGCGCCCTGCCCGCGGCCATTGAACCCGACTCCCGAACCGGCAATCCTCCCCCCCCAATGCTGACGTTCAGCGGACTCTCCAAATCCTACGGCGGCCGCACCCTCTTCTCCGAGGCCGCCCTGGCCCTCGTCGCCGGCGATCGGGTCGGCCTCGTCGGCCCCAATGGCGCCGGCAAATCCACCCTCTTCCGCATCCTCCTCGGCGAGGAAACCGCCGACGAAGGCACCGTCTCCTTCTTCCGCGGCATGCGCATCGGCTTCCTCCCCCAGGAAAGCGCCCCCGCCGGCAACGAGACCGTCCTCGACCTCGCGCTCGGTCACGGTCCAGCCGCCGCCCCCGGACCGAATGCCCCGGGCCAGCCCGGGGAACAGGACCATGACCATGATCATCTTCCCCACGTCGACGGCGAAACCATCGCCCGCGCCAAACGCATCCTCGCCGGACTCGCCTTCCGCGAGACCGACTACGACCGCCCGGCCCGCCAATTGAGCGGCGGCTGGGTCATGCGCGCGCATCTGGCCCGCCTGCTCGTCAGCCAACCCGACCTGCTCATGCTCGACGAGCCCACCAACCACCTCGACCTCGAGGTCCTGCTCTGGGTCCAGGACTACCTCAAATCCTATCCCGGCGCCCTCCTCCTCATCTCCCACGACCGCGAGTTCCTCAACCAGCTCTGCACCCACATCCTCGAGATCCGCCAGTCCCGGCTCTACAAATACACGGGCAATTACGAGAGCTACCTCGAACAACGCGAAGCCACCGAGGCCGCCCTCGCCGCCACCGCCAAGTCCCAGCAGCGCCGCCTCGAACAACTCCAGGAATTCGTCGACCGCTTCCGCGCCAAGAACACCAAGGCCGCCCAGGCCCAGTCCAAACTCAAACTCATCGAGCGCCTCCGCGAGGAAATGGTCGAGGTCTCCGGCGCCGACGCCGCCATGGGCGATTTCCGCTTTCCCCAACCCGCCCGCTCCGGCCAGCGCGTCATCCGACTCCAGAAGGTCGCCTTCGCCTATGGCGAGGTGCCCGTCTACCGGAACCTCGAATTCGAGTCCGAACGCGGACAACGCGTCGTCCTCGTCGGCCCCAACGGCGCCGGCAAATCCACCCTGCTCAAACTCCTCGCCGGCGTCCTCAAACCCAACTCCGGCGAGTGCACCCTGGGCCACAACGTCCGCGCCGGCTACTTCGCCCAGTACCGCCTCGACACCCTCCAACCCCAGCGCAGCGTCCTCGAGGAGGCCTACGACACCCCCCAACGCGTCACCGAAACCTTCGTCCGCACCGTCCTCGGCAGCTTCCTCTGC
>CAZSOV010000098.1:11467-15294 GCA_964608505.1 uncultured Verrucomicrobiota bacterium | reverse complement strand
GACGTCTTCAAGAAGGTCTCCGTCCTGTCCGGCGGCGAAAAAAGCCGCCTCGCCCTCGTCAAGCTCCTGCTCGATCCCCCCAACCTCCTCCTCATGGACGAGCCCACCACCCACCTCGACATGGCCAGCGTCGACGCCCTGGTCGAGGCCCTCCAGCAGTTTGAGGGCACCCTCATCTTCATCTCCCACGACGTCTACTTCATCCGCGCCCTCGCCACCCACGTCGTCCATGTCCGCTCCGGACAACTCTCCCACTACTCGGGCGGCTACGATTACTACCTCGAAAAAACCCGCCAGGCCGCCCGCGACGGCCTGACCGCCACCCTCGGCCCCGATGGTCGCGGCACGGCCCGCGGCTCCAGCTCCGGCCCCGGCGCCGGCTCCGGCCCTGGCTCCAGCTCAGGCTCCGGATGGGGATCAGGCCCCGGCCCCGGCCCCAAGTCCACCCCCGCGCCCGCCCCCGCCGCCGACGCGCAATCCCGCAAGGAACAGAAGCGTCTCGACGCCGAAACGCGCCAGGCCCGGGCCCGGCAACGCCGCGAGCTCCAACAGAACGTGAACGCCCTCGAAAAGGAGATCGGACAGCTCGAAGCCCGCGAAAAGGAACTCGTGGCCGAGCTCGAGGACGCCGAGACCTACAACACTCCCGGACGCCCGGTCGCCATCAACCGGGAGGTGCTCCACATCCAGGAACGCCTGCCCGTCCTGCACGCCGACTGGGAACGCGCCGCCGAACGACTCCAGGCCCTCGACAAGGGCGGCGAGGCGTGAGTCGCCCCCCGCGCGTCACGCGCCCGACGCACTGACCCCGGTCTTCTCGCCGAAATGGAACGCCCCGTAACCCACCACCGAATCCCGCGGCGCCGAGGCATCCCCCGAATTCCGCAGATCCACCGCCTCCACCGCCAACCCGTGCCGACGCGCGCAACGCAGGAATCCCCGTAACGGACGGTACCCGCAGGCGCGCCGTGCCGAGATCTTGGTCGCGGCGAACTCCCCGATCAAACCGGACGTCCCCTTGTCCAGCGCGCGCGCCTCCTCGTAACCGAGATAGTGGCTGAGATCGGAGCTGATCACGAACCGGGTCTCGTCCCCGCCCCACAACTCCTCGATCACCGGCTCGATCCGCTGGTCGGTCTCCCGCCCCACGATCAAGGGCACGATCTCGAAGCTCGGGAACAACGCCTGCAGGAACGGCAGCTCCACCTCGATGCTGTGCTCCGGCGTGTGCGCCTCGTCCAACACGCAGACATCCGGCAGCCCCAACAACCGCTGGATCGCCGCACCGTCCAGTCTCACCTCGCCCAGCGGCGTCGCCAACGCCTCCGCCCCGGGCAGCGCCAGACCATGAAAATCCAGCCAGTGCGAGGGCCCCATCACCACCACCCGCCGCACCTCCGCCCCCAGGCCACGCCACGCCGCGAACGCCGACCCCGCCACCGCCCCGGAGTACCGATAACCCGCATGCGGCGCCACCACCGCCTTCACCCGCTTCAACGTCCCCGACCGCCCCTGCCCCAGAAACTCCTGCACCTGCTCCAGCAGGGCCGAAGGGGAGGCGGGATAGAAGCGTCCCGCCTGCACCGCGGGGCGGACTTTTCTATCGTTGGATCTCATGGGGTGCTGCGACGTAAGTCATCGCAGTGTGCGCCCGCCAATGGCCACGCCAAGCCCCGAGGGGCCGTCCCCCCGGGATTTTTCCGGACGGCCCCCGCGCCCTCGGGCCCCTACACCCCCGCCACCACCTCCCGAAACGAGTGCTCCAACCGCCGCCGGGCCCAGCGCCACCACCACGCCGGGGCCATCAACACCGCCAGGGCTCCCACCACCTCGCGCACCCCCGTGTCGCCCCCCAACCCGGGTTGATACCCCGCCAGGAGCAGCATCGAAATCCCCGAAACCACCGCCGGAGTCAGGAATCCCACCAACCCGAACGTCAGCCCCACCGCCACCGGCAGTCGCCGGAACCGCAGCGAAAACCAGAACCCCGTCCAGATCAACGCCCCATAGGTCAGCCAGTTCCCCGCAATGCCGACCGAGCCGTGCAACACGTGGCTCGCCCACGAACCGAATCCGGGGCCGCCGCCCCCCATCCCCATCGCCGGAGTCACCGCCAGCGCGGCGAGCAACCCCACGCACGTCGTCCCCGCGTTGACCGCCGTCAGCAGCATCGCCACCCGCCGCAAACCGTGCCAGGCGTGCCCGAGAAACTCCGCGGGACCCAGCGGCGTCGTCAGCAACAGCTCCAATTCCCCCGCCTGTCTCGCCTCCCCCATCGCCCGCACCGCCAGATAAACCAACCCCAGGGCCACCCCAAACCCGCACACCATGGCCGGCAGCATCACCAACCCCATCAGCACCGACATCGCGAACCGGGTCCCCCCTCCGCCGACCTCGTTCCACCACGGCGCCATGATCTCCGGCAAATGCCCCAGTACCGCCATCCCCACCAGTACCCGCGTCCAAAACCGCAACCTCAGCCGCCGCGCCAATGCCCCCCGCACCACCGCCTCCGCGGACGCTCCCCACGGCCAAAGCTCCCCGTCCAACCACCGCCTCCGCTTCGCCGCCGACCCCGCCGCCTCCCCGCCCTCCACGACCCCTGCCGCCGCCGCCCGCTCCCGGATCTCCTTCCCTTCCTTCCGCCCGGTGGCAGGCGACAATTCCTCCCGCCACGCCCCGCGCAAACGCGCCGCCGCCGCCCACACCAGCACCAGCGCCATCCCCACCTGCAACCCCAATCCCGCCCAGAACCGACCCCGGACCGCCGCATACACCCCGTCCGGCACCATGGCCAGCGTTACCACCGGACTCAGCAACCCCGCCGTCGCCTCGTCCCCCGTCACCGTCTCCGACAGGATCAGGCGGATCACCAACTCCACTACCAACGGCCCCATCGTCATCGCCACCACCGTCCCCAACGCCACCAGGATCGACACCAGCCACTCCCGACACCGCGCCGAGGCCCACAAACCCGCCGCCAACGACAAAACCAGGGACGTCCCGAGCGTCGCCGCCCCCCGCACCACCTCCCCCGCCGTCACCCCGCCCATCAGCACCGCCACCGACAGCACCGGCACCATCGCCAGCAGGGCGAAGACCGCCGTCAACGCCGCCCCCGCCAGCTTCCCCAACAACACGTCCAACGCCGAGAGGTCCGTCAGGAACAACAACCCCAGCGTCCCCTCCCGCCGCTCCTCGCTGATCGTCCCCGCTGATATCCGGGCTCCCTCGAACAGTGCGAACAACATCAACAACCAGCCCATCGACTCGAACAGCATCGTCCCCGCCCGGGCCCCCATCGAGGTCATCATCAACACCATCGGCCCCCCCACCACGATGAACACCGCCGCGGCTCCCATCCGCGTGTACGCGAGCATCCCGGACCTGGCACGCATCCGGAGCTCCCGCTCGATGACCGGTAACACCATGGCTATCGCTCGCTCATCCTCGACGCCCAACCTGCCCAACTCCCGCCCCCCGAGCCAATGCCCAATCCCCACCCCCCTCGTCGCTGCCGTCGTCCTGAGACGGCGGGGCACTGCAAAGCCCGCCTTCGATTTGGGGCCGGCGACTGCCAAGTCGCGGGCTTCACCGCTTCGTCCGCTTCCTTCGTCCGCCCCGCGACCCGGCGGTCGCGGGCCCCATCCGGCGGCGCCTTGCCTTACCCCCTCCACCTCCCCGCCTCGCTGACCACCACCCCCACCCCCGGATTCCCTCGATGGGCTCCCCCTCGTCGCCGCCGTCGTCCGACGGCGGCACACTGCAAAGTCCGCCTTCGATTTGGGGCCGGCGACTGCCAAGTCGCGGGCTTCACCGCTTCGTCC
>CAZSOV010000098.1:0-11367 GCA_964608505.1 uncultured Verrucomicrobiota bacterium | reverse complement strand
GCTTCCTTCGTCCGCCCCGCGACCCGGCGGTCGCGGGCCCCATCCGGCGGCGTGGCGCTTCGAGGTGCACCTCCCGCCGCAAGCCCCGGCCCGCCGCAAGCCCCGGCTTGACATCGGCTACTCATCTCCATGAAAAACTCGAACGCAGAAGGAGCCACCCGTCCCGCCCCGATTCGTCCCGCCGCGCCCTCTCCATGTCCATGTCCACGCACCCGGAACCTGCCCTCCCCATGAACCGCCCCCTGCCACCGCGCCGCCCGGTGAGGGCACCGTGCCAACGGGGTGCAGGCCGCGTGCCCCCACGCGGCGACGTGCGGTCCGCGGTACCTGGCCGCAATGCGTGTCCCGATTTTGGAAAACCCCGCTCCCCATGAACGCCCCGCCCCGCCGCCTTCGCGCCGCCTTCACCCTGATCGAACTGCTGGTGGTCATCGCCATCATCGCGATCCTCGCCAGCATGCTCCTGCCCGCGCTCGGCAAGGCCAAAGCCAAGGCCAAGCAGACCCATTGCATGTCCAACATGCGCAACTGGAGTCTCGCCACCGCGATGTACCTCGGCGAGTTCGACGACAATCTCCCCCTCTTCGGCGACAACTCCGCCAACTACGCCCTCGAATTCTGGCACGCCAAGCTCGCCCCCTACGTCCTCAAGGCCACCCAGACCAACGTCGTCTTCAACCTCACCGACATCTTCACGAACTCCATCCGCTCCTGCGCCGGCGGCAGCCTCGGCCCCGTGCCCTTCTCCAAACCCCCCGCCAGCAACGGCCCCCGCAACGTCTGGAACTGCTGGATCGGCGCCAACTTCGGCGCCTACGGCGACCCCCTCTCCGGCCCGTTCTACTACGGCGACCGCGTCCGGCCCCTCAAGGTCACCCGCATCCTCCGCCCCGCCGACGCCATGATGCTCACCGACACCATCACCCATTACGTCTATTCCCCCGTCGACCCGAACTACCGCTTCACGCTCGACATGAACGGCGACGGCCAGAAGGACACCATGGCCCACTATCCCGACACCCCGTTCAACTCCGGTCGACCCACGGTCCACAGCAACGGTTCCAACAACACGCTCCTCGACGGTCACGTCGAACGCGTCCCCTTCCAAAAACTCTGGGCCGTCGATTCCAAGTCGTCCGTCACCCATTCCTTCTGGCACCTCGAAGACTAGTCGTGCTAGCCCGTCGGGCCGCGCATGACGCCCCTCCCCGCCTCATCGCCTCCTGCCCCCGCCCCCGCCGTCCAGGCCTGCCACCTGACCCGCCGCTTCGGCTCCGTCACCGCCCTCGACGACGTCAGCCTCTCCATCGCCCCCGGCGAGTTCTTCTCCCTCCTCGGCCCCTCCGGCTGCGGCAAGACCACCCTCCTCCGCCTCGTCGCCGGACTCGACCTCCCCGACTCCGGTCAACTCCGGCTCGACGGCCTCGACGCCCTTCCCATCCCCGCCCACCGGCGCCCCGTCAACACCGTCTTCCAATCCTACGCCCTCTTCCCGCATCTCGACGTCCGCGACAACCTCGCCTTCGGGTTGCGCATGAAGCGCGTGCCCCGTCCCGAACTCGACCGCCGCGTCGACGAAGCCATGGCCCTCGTCGAGATCGGCGATCTCGCGCGACGTCGCCCCCACCAGTTGTCCGGCGGCCAGAAGCAACGCGTCGCCCTCGCCCGGGCGCTCGTCAACCGACCCCGGGTCCTGCTCCTCGACGAACCGCTCGCCGCCCTCGATCTCCAGCTCCGCCAGCAGCTTCAGGTCGAACTCCGCCGACTCCAGCGCCACCTCGGCATCACCTTCCTCCACGTCACCCACGACCAGGAGGAAGCCCTCGTCCTCAGCGATCGCCTCGCCGTCCTCCGCGCCGGGCGCATCGAACAACTCGGCGACCCCCGCTCCCTCTACGAACGCCCCCGCACCCGCTTCGTCAGCCAGTTCCTCGGCTCCTGTTCCCTCCTCGACGTCGCCGCCGCCCGACCGACCCCGGAAGGATTCCTCGCCGAAACCCCCGTCGGCCCGTTGCTCGTCGCGTCGCCCCTTCCCCCGCGGCCCCGGTTCACCCTCGCCATCCGACCCGAACGCCTTCTCCTCCTGCCGCCCGACGCCGCCCCGCTCCCCAACCGTGTCCGTGCGCGCGTCGAACAGGTCGCCTTCGTCGGAGCCGTATCCCACTTCCTCCTCCAGGCCGCATCCGTGCCGTTGCGCGCCGAACTCATGAACACCGGACCTGGCGCCTTCCTCCCGAGGGCCGGACAGGACCTCCTCGTCGAGCTCCCGCCCCCATCCCTCGTCGTCCTCGATGACTGAAACCCCTCCCATGAACCGATCACCGCGAACCGCCCCGCCCGGTGCGGGCACCGGGCCTGAACGCTGTAGGCCGCGTGCCCCCACGCGGCGCACGGGCAGCCCGCGTTCATGGTCCGTGAGCAGTCTGAATTGAAATACGGGGTTTCCCCGGCTTCCGCCCCCATCCCTCGTCGTCCTCGATGACTGAGCCCCTCCCCAACCGCACCCGCGTTCACGACGGCGAACTCCTGACCCGCCGACAGGAACTCGCCCGCGCCGCCGTCACCAGCGGCCCCGGCATCACTTGGCTCACCGCCCTGCTCCTCCTGCCCCTCCTCGGCGTGGTCGCCGTCGCCTTCGCCACCCGCGGCGACTACGGCGACATCCAATGGACGTTCACCCTCGACAACTTCAGGCGCTTCGCCGGCTTCGGCGATTTCGGGTTCGACCCGCTCTATCCCGTGATCGTCCTCCGCAGCCTCGGCATGGCGGCGGGAACCACGCTGCTCTGCACCCTCGCCGCCCTGCCCCTTGCCTTCTTCATCGCCGGCCTTCCCCCGCGCCGCCGTCAACTCGCGCTGATGCTCCTCGTCATCCCCTTCTGGACCAACCTGCTCGTCCGCACCTACGCGTGGCAGATCGTCCTGTCCGCCGACGCCTGGCCGGCCCGGCTCGCCGCGACCCTCGGTCTCCTCTCCCCGGGCGAGGCGCTCTATCCCGGCACCCTCGCCGTCTTCATCGGCCTCACCTGCGATTTCCTGCCGTTCCTCGCGCTCCCCCTCTATGCCTCCGTCGAGAAGATCGACTGGACCCTCGCCGAGGCCGCGCGCGATCTCGGCGCCTCGCCGCCTCATGTCTTTCGCCACGCCCTCCTGCCCCAGATCCGACCCGGCCTCGTCGCCGGCGCCATCCTCGTCTTCGTTGCGGCCACCGGGCAGTTCGTCATCCCCGACCTCCTCGGCGGCGCCCGGACGGTCCTGCTGGGCAATGCCATCCAGCAGCAGTTCGGGGCGAGCCGCGACTGGCCGTTCGGGGCGGCCATCGCGACCCTCTCCCTGATCCTCGTCATGCTCTGCCTGCGCCCCTACGCCCGCGCCATCCATCCCGCCCCTACCCGCTGAACCGCGCCCCCCGCTCCGCCCAGCCCCTCTCCTCGCCCTTCCCATGCGCCTTCGCCTGCCGCTCGCCGCCGCGCTGGTCTACCTCTTCCTCTACATCCCCATCGCCGCCGTCGTCGTCTTCTCCTTCAACGCCGCCAAATACGGCGGGCCCTGGGCCGGGTTCACCACCGAATGGTACGCCCGCCTCCTCGACAGCCCCGACAAACTCGCCGCCCTGCGCAACACCCTCGTCGTCGCCACCGCCAGCACCGCCGTCTCCACCGTTCTCGGCACCCTCCTCGGGTTCGGACTCGACCGCTACGACTTCCCCGGACGGCGCCTCTTCTCCTGGCTCCTGTACCTGCCCGTCGTCATTCCCGACGTCGTCATGGCCATCGCGCTGCTCGTCTTCTACTCGCTCGTCCGCGACGCCCTCGGGCTGTTCGACCTCGGCCTCGGCACCCTCGTCGCCGCCCATGTCACCTTCCAGATCCCCTTCGTCGCCATCGTCGTGCGCTCGCGTCTCGCCGGACTCGACCCCGCCCTCGACGAGGCGGCCCATGACCTCGGCGCCGACGTCTGGCAGAAGTTCCGGCACGTCACCCTGCCGCTCGCGACCCCCGGCATCCTCGCCGGCGCCGCGCTCGCCTTCACCCTCAGCATCGACGACTTCGTCGTCAGCTTCTTCACCGGCGGCCCGGGGTCCACCACCCTGCCCGTCCTCATTTACGCCTCCGTCAAACGCGGCATCACCCCCGACGTCAACGCCCTCTCCACCCTCATCATCCTCGCCGCCGCCCTCGGCACCGTCGTCGTCACCCGCCTCCAGCGCCAGGGCGATTGACCAAGTCGATTGGGGCCCGCGACCGGCTTCCCGCCCTAGCGTCTGCGCGACGGCGGGCCGGGTCGCGGGGCGATCAAAGCAGGCGAATCGAGAGGCGAAGCCTGCGACTCGGCAGTCGCCGGCCCCACCTCGCAGTTCCACGCAGGACTTTGTCAATCGCCCTGCCTCCAGCGCCGGAGCCAGGTGCCGGGTGACCGGTGATTCCCGAAATCCTCGAGGAATCCGTAGGGCTTCTCGACTTTTCGCTGGAAGGCGGCGCGGTCAGCGCGGTCAGCAATGGAGTCCGATGACCGCCTTCGGTGACCAGAGTCGCGGAGCGACGACCGATTGTTGCCGGGGCCTTCAGGCCCCGGTTTGTCCTCCTGTTTTATCCCGTCGCGGAGCGACGTTCGATCGGCGGTGCCGGAGACGATCCCCGGCGCGGACCACGCCTCGACCTCACCGGTCCCGCGTCATCTCCGCCGCCACCTTCCGCGCCCGCTCCAGCACCGCCGCCAACTCCACGGGCGCCCCGCCCTTCCGCGCGCTTTCGTCCGCCCCCTCCAGGAAGGCGTAAATCTCGAGCGTCTGGTCCACCGTGACCGGCGCCCGGCCCGTCGCGAAAAACCGCGCGATCTCCGCCAGCAACGGCTCGTACCCCTCGAATCGCCCCACGTTCGCGATGCCCTTCTCGCAAAACGCCGTCGCCCCGAACCCGACCGTGGCCTCCATGATCCCGCGGTAGGTCCCCAGCCGGCCCCCGGTCCATTCACCCGTCACCATCTCCGCCGTCGGCGAGGACACCCGCCGCACGGTCCGGCACCCCGGCCCCATCAGCGTGAACAACAGATCCACCCCGTGGATCCCGTAATAGAACAGGTCCGGATGTCCCGGGAGGATGGACCGGGCATTGCAATGGGTGTCCGCGCCCAGCACCCGCCCCAGCTTGGCTTCCTTCACCACCGCCACCGTCTCCGGCCCGTAACGCAGCGCGGAATTCGAAAAGCAGGGCGTCCCGCTCTCCTCCGCCTCCCGATAGATCGCCACGATCTCCGCCAGAGACGACGCCACCGGCTTGTCGATGAACACCGGCTTCCGCGCCCGGAACACCGGGCGGACCTGCTCCCGGTGCGGCCGCCCGTCGATGCTCAGCACCATCACCGCGTCCACCTTCCCCACCAATTCCTCCACGGTTCCGCAGATCTCCGCCCCCAGGCTGCGCAGGATCGCCGTGTTGGTCGCGATGTGGTCCCGGCTGAACGGAATGTCCGGACTCGGCGCCGCCACCGCCGCCACCACACGCATCGTCGCCAGCGGCCCCTTCACGTCCGGTGCATGCAGGATTCGCGTCCAAGGAACGGCGTGCGCATCCAAGCCGATCATCCCGACCCGGATCGGCTTCGCCCCGTCGTCCGCCTCCACCCGGGCCACCCCGAACCACCCGACCGCCACCACCCCCAACAACACCGCCGCCCAAGCCCGGGACCCACGCGCGGGTTTGCCGTGCACCGCCTGCCGCCGGGGAATCGTCATGCCCCCGACCGTATCGGGCCCGTCCCGGAATCCGCAATCCATGACCGGGTCATCCGCACGACCGGCAGCTGCAGGCCCCCGGCCAGGGGAATGCCGTAACGCTCGACCGCCGCGTACCCGCGCGAGGCGTAGAGCGGCTCGCCCGCCAGGGTCGCCACCAGCTCGACCCGCCGAAACCCCGCCCGCCGAATCGCGTCCTCGCTTGCCGCCAGGATCGCGCGCCCGATCCCCCGCCGCGCCCGGTCCGGATGCACGAAAAACGCACGAATCCTTGCCGCGTCCCGGACGGGATCGAGCGGCTCGTCCTCGGTCGGACGCCCGTGATCACCCCCGTGCAGGGATCGCCGCCGGCTCCACCCGCCGCAGCCCACGATCCTCCCCGCCTCCTCGGCGACGAAATAGGTGCCGTCCCGGATCAACTGTCGGTCCACCCCGAACACCGTCCCCAGGGCCGACTCCATCTGGGCCGCCGTATAGTACGCCGCCTGCAAGCCACGCACCGAAACCGCGATCAATGCCTCCAGCGCGGGTGCGTCCGCGTCCCGGGCCAACCGCAACGACCACGGCTCGTTCCTTTCCGTTCCGGCTCCGGTCCTGGTCGTCATCGCTTCATCCGGGGGGCGTGCCCGTCGGGCGTTCCCGCCACCGTCCGCCCCCAGCGTGTGGCAACCCAACCTGCTGTCGATTCCGAAGACTCCGTCCCCACGGTTCCACCCAGGGCGATTGACAAAGTCCGGTACCCAACCGTGTCGTGGGGCCGGCGACTGCCTAGTCGCCGGTTTCCCCTCTGGTTTCGCCTTCCTCGATCGCCCCGCGACTCGGCAGTCGCGGGCCCCATATCGCTGCGCCTTGCTGCGTCTGGTCCGCCGCTCGGGCGTACCGTGCCACCCCCTTTCCCGGCTCCCACCGCCGTCCGCCCTCCGGCGCGGGGCTGGCGACTGCCGAGTCGCCAGCCCCGCGTCCTCGTCCGCCGCCCTCGATCGCCCTGCCGGCACGCACGGTTTCCCGAACGGCGCGCTTGCCCCGGGGCGTAACGCTCGCTAGACCCCCGTCCATCATGTCCCCCGCCGCGTCCCTCCGTTCCGCGTTCCCGGCGTTGTTGTGCGCCCTCGCCGTCGGGTTCCTCGCCCGCTCCCTGCCCCAAGCCCATGCGGCCCTCGGCGAGGACTGGCCCCGCTTTCGCGGACCCAAGGCCGACTCCATCAGCCCCGCCCCCGGCCCGCCGACGGCCTGGGGACCGGACCAGAACCTGCTCTGGAGGACGCCCCTTCCCGGACCCGGCGGATCCAGCCCGATCACGATCGGCAAACGGATCTTCCTCACCTCCTACTCCGGGTACGCCGTGCCCGGCCAGCCTCCCGGCGACCTTCCGGCCCTCCGTCGCCACGTGCTCGCCCTCGACCGCGCCGCCGGAAACATCCTCTGGCAAAAGGACGTGCCCGCCGCGCAACCCGAGGAACCCAAGGTGCGCGACCACGGCTACGCCTCCAGCACCCCGGCCGCCGACGCCGAGCGGCTCTACACGTTCCTCGGCAAGTCCGGCGTTCACGCCTTCACCCACGACGGCGCCCCGCTCTGGAAGGCCGACGTCGGCTCGGCCACCCACGGCTGGGGCTCCGCCTCCTCGCCCGTCCTCCATCGCCAGCTCGTCATCGTCAATGCCGCCGTCGAATCCGGCTCCCTCGTCGCCCTCGACCGCGCAACCGGCAAGGAGGTCTGGCGCGCGCCCGGCATGAAGGAATCCTGGAACACGCCCATCCTCGTCCCCGTCGACGGCGGACGTCAGGAACTCGTGGTGGCCATCGCGGGGCACGTGCTGGGCTTCGATCCCGACACCGGCGCGGCCCTGTGGAAATGCGCCACCGGCATCGCCTGGTACATGGTCCCGAGCCTCGTCCACGACCGGGGCGTCGTGTACTGCATCGGCGGGCGCACCGGCGGTTCGCTGGCGGTCCGGGCCGGCGGACGCGGCGACGTCACGGCGACGCACCGGCTCTGGACGTTGAACAAGGGCTCCAACGTGCCGTCCCCTATCCTGCACGAGGGGCACCTGTACTGGTTCCACGAGAACCTCGGCATCGCCTACTGCGCCGAGGCCGCCACCGGCAGGTTGGTCTTCGAGGAACGCCTGCCCAACGCCGGGCCCTTCTATGCCTCCCCCGTGCTCGCCGGCGGGCGGCTCTTCGCCGTCACCCGGGAAGGCCGCACCCACGTCGTTGCCGCCTCCCCGCGCTTCGAGGCGCTCGGTCGACACGACCTCCGCGACCGCAGTTCGTTCGACGCCAGCCCGACCGTCGACGGCGACCGCCTGTTGATCCGCTCCGACAAGTTCCTCTACTGCGTCGCGTCGGCCCCGGCCCCGGCCGCGGCCCCGGCACGGTGAGTATCGGACGCGGGGCAATCTCAGCACGCGAAACTCAACGTGCAGTGGTCAGTCTCGAGGTCTCGGAATTGAGCTGCGCCCAAGTGCCGTGCAGGGGTCCAACTGATCGAGGACCGCGCGGGTTGCCTCCTCAAGGCCGGAGGGACAGGGGAGGGTAGCCGGCGGCAAGCCCACGCGGCGTGGGCGCAGCCGCCGGTTCTTCGGTCCCGTGGCAAAGGCGCCCCGGCAGGGGCGCGGGAAGCGTGGTCCGAAATAGCCGTCAAACCATAGTCTTGCCCCTTTATGGTGGCGAATGTCCTCCAGCCGGTCGTGACGGCTCAGCAGGGCACCGCCCAACGTCCCGGATCACTGATCCGGCGCCACTGATCCTCGATTGCCAACCAGCGCGCCATCGCCGGGTTCACTGCATCTGGTTTGCTGGGCATGCAGTGACATGAACTCATTCCGGACTTCTGGCCGCCGCAGTAAGCAAAAGAGCAGGAGCGGACCGGCAACGACCCAAATCAAGATTCCACCAATGAAGACCGTATCAGCAACGTTTTTGTCGTCCACTGCCAATAGTATCGCTCCGACCAGTACCAGAAGGCTGTAGCCGATGCAGCCAGCCATAAGCACGACACGAGCCCAGTTCCGACCGCGATAGAGAAAGTAGCTCAGGACCAATAGCAAAACCGCAAACGTGTCGAGAATAAGGAAACTGATGTAAGGCCAAGAATTCATCCCATTGTGAATATCCCGAAGCCCACTGCCGAACGTGTTCGGTCCGCAACAGCACAACAATCCAATCCCGAAAGCGGCAACCAGGAGACTGAAAGGCTTCGACCATTTCATGGAGGTGCTTTGTATGCCCAACGTCCGAGCTCACCCACGGAGGCCCTCCAGTGGCGACGGCACTCGTCAAGGTGCTGGCCGGGCCTCCCTTGGCTGCGGCTCATGGTTGAACTAGGCCGCTGCGCGGCGACGCGGCGGGTGACACGGAAAGCCATGCCGGGTATTGGCATCGGTCGGGTGACCGCATGGGGGGAGGGTATAGGCTCGGCGGCGCATGAAAAGTGCCAATCCGCATCCCATCCATCCCATCCATCCCAAGCACCTCCGCAACGCCAACGCCCTGCGACGTCCCAAGCCTGGGGCTGCAACGACAAGTCCGGCTCCGACGCCCCGGACCGGACCGGAGTCCTCCGCCGCCAGGTTCCGGACGACGCCCCGCGACTTCGTCCATCCGGTCGATGACCGGCACCCCTGCGAGTCCATGGGCCGGTTCGCCAAGGCGCGGTTCCTCGGCTCTTTCAATGGATCGCATACCACGTGCTCGGGGGCCGTCGTCCTGCGCCTCCGCCCGTCATCCGTCCCGGAGGGACGGCGGACGGTAGCCGGTGGCAGCGCCCGCGCCGCGCGGGCGCTGCCACCGGAACCAGCCCGCCATACAGAACCCGCCCCCGAGGGGGCGGGGGAAACGACCCTTGCACCCATGCCGCGACCAGTCCTGCGTGGATCGCCGGACCACGGATCACGGATCCCGCGCCCATACCGGGGCGCCTCGGCCGTGGGCTGGGCGAACCGGCGGCCTCGCCCACGCCGCGTGGGCTTGCCGCCGGCTACCTTCCAAGGTCCCTCCGGGACCCAATCGATCCAGCTCCCAGCACCGAAGCCCGGCTGCGCGACTACGGCTTCTGTCACCCGACGGCCAAGGCGAAGCGGTTGCGTGTCCAGTGTCACGCCGGCGGCCCCGTCCAACTTGGCGCCCAGACTCCCGTACTCCCGCCGCCGGCGCCGGTCCCACTCTGTCCGTGCTGTCGACGTCCGATGCGCCTGGTCGAACTCGTCTCGGCCCCCTGGCGCGAGCGCGGGCCGCCGTCGACGAGTCCGCCGGTCCCTTCACATTCTCCTGTGTCATGAACGACGCCCTCGCAAACTTTCCGCGCGTGCGTCAGGGGCCTCCCTTGTCCCGACTGGGTCGTAACGGCCTGAATTCGGCCTGCGGCCACGTTCCTGGGGCCAGGTGTTTCGACCCTCGCGGTCCGTGGACCCCAAAAACCGGGACCGAAGCGAGAACTTCCTCGGCGACGGGGGGGCGAAAATCGCAAAGAATCCGCCTCGCTACGCGTTCCCCGGTGTGGTGGTGAAACACAAGCGCCATTAGCGCGCGCCATCCGGGTCTGATTACCCCGTCCGGGCTTGTTCAAGCAAGGGTGTAGTTTCTGGCTCCGCTTCGCTCCGCAGCAATACACCCTTTATTGTTGGGCCGCACTCCTCTGCTTGCGCGGGAGTCTAAGAGGGACGTCGAATTGTATTCTTGAGACCTCCTGCTTGCTATGGTCACTCTTACCCCCAGCCCCAACGCTCAGAATTCCCGCCGCGATATCTATGCCAGCCTTACTGCCCTTGCCATCTAGGACAGTGATACCGACGTCGAAGTGAACCATAGTAATCAGTCCGCCTCCATGCGCATAGCCAACGGCTGACGACTGGCTCTGGCCATCCCTCAGAAAGAATTGCTTAACCGGCGGATGGACTTCCGCGTCTGAGTCCCCAATCTCCGCCTGGGCCTGTTGGACTCCACGCACAATCTCCGTAATCGTGGTGGCCACAAAATCGCTTAGTTTCATAATCTCAGAGCGCTGCTCACGCCCAACGCCCATGCTCTGCCACGCCGGGCCTCCTGGCGCAACTTGGAAATCCGGGCATACCCGGCGTTGGCAGCAGTAGATGGTTAGGTCGGTTCATGCGGGATGAAAGAATACCCAGCTTTCTATGAGGCTCAAAGCGCTGCTTCCGAGGCAAATGCCACCCACGACTCCAAGAGTAGCACGCAAGCACACACAAACTCGCCCCTCGCTACGCCTCATAATCGCTGCCACCAGAAAGAGTGTCCATACGCTCCACGCCAACGCCCCCAGAGCCCGATGCCATTGTGAGCGTACATCTGACCACCCGGACTCGGGAATCAACTCTAAGAAAGGAAGAGCGATGAGGGTAAGGCAAGGTAACCAGCGTCGTGGGTCTGCCCTGTGGCGCAGGAGAAAAACGATGGAAAGAACCGCCGACGCAAGAAATATTGCGGCGGCGGTAATCCGGGTAGCCATGCCGAAGTATCCTTCGTGGTCCATAGCGACCTAACGACTAGGCTCTGCCACCCCGGGACCCTGCGGCCAAGCCTGAAACGGGGGCGCTACCCGGGGTTGGCAGCAGCCCATGGTTGAACTAAGCCGCTGCGCGGCGATCCGTGGGTCGAAGGGGGTGGCGCCGA
>CAZSOV010000097.1:22726-23878 GCA_964608505.1 uncultured Verrucomicrobiota bacterium | reverse complement strand
TGGTGCCGCCCGCTCTCCGGGCGATCTTCGACGACCCGGAAGAACATGTGTCCGACGCCGGTGTCCGGAGGCAACGTCCAGGTCGTCCCGATCCCGTCACCACACTCGGGTTCGACTGTTGCTTCCCTCCACGCGGTTCCGGTCGAGCTCAGCTCCAGGCGCACCTCCGAGCAGTTGGCATTTTCGGATCGGAAGCGAAGCCGTCCGTCGGCGAGCCTTGTCACGCTGAGGCGGATGGCTGCGGGGCGGGGGGCACCCCGCCCGGGCCCATATTCCGCGCCAGGCGCTTCCCAGGCCCGTATCTCGGTGCCGGGTTCCGGGAGCGGTTGGGGCCCCATCGTGGCGCCGGTCCCCGACGAACAGGTCGGCGGGGTCATCAAAACCAGGGCCGTGAACGCGCCAGTCGTGTTCAGCCTGGCGATCAGCTGATCCGTGGCATTCACCCGCTGATCCCGATTGAAATCATGCCGACTCGTGATCGGCGCCGGGTTGAGAGCGCTCCTCTGATTCAGCCGGGCCAGGAGCTCGTCGGTCGCGTTCACCACGGCGCTGACCCCACCTTGATCTCCCGATTCCCCGATCGCGTTGCCGAAGTAGAACACGTCGTCCTCGGGCAATCCGGTTGCGGACGAGGCCCGCACCCGCACCTGCAGCCACTTCTTCCTGACCGCGTTGTCGCCCCAGACCAACGTCAGTCGGTCGCTTCGCTCCACCCCGGCTCCGGGACGGACCGTCACGGACGCGGGAGCGGGGCCCGGAGGCCAGTGGCAGACGTCGCCACCGTTGCCCGCGCGAAACTCGAAGTCCTCCAGTGTCGGCTGCCCCGGCAAATCCTGGATGTCGACCATGATGCCATTGATTCCGCGCGAGTAACTCGTGTAGTGGGCGAGTCCCGCCTTCGAGCCGGGCAGCAACGCCTCCTTGTCGGGTGCGATGGCCTGATCGTCGCCTGCGGCGCTCCAGGACGACAATCGGTAGAACACATGCCGGCCGACGACCCGGGACCGGACCTCGAGAGAGGGAATCACCGCCAGGGACTTCTCGATCGAGAGCCCACCCTGGTCCGTCGCCCGAATGCGGACTGTGCGCGCCGACGCGTCCGTCGCCGGGATTTCCGTCGCGGTTTGGAGCACATCGCCGCTGATGGAGAAT
>CAZSOV010000097.1:0-22626 GCA_964608505.1 uncultured Verrucomicrobiota bacterium | reverse complement strand
CGATCGTACGGACGATCCAGCGGCGTTTCCGGCACGTAGGCTCCGGACGCATCCCGCACCGTGACCGTCGGGGTGAAGCTCGCGTCGGCGAAGGACCGCGCACGGACGACCACCGTCTCGCCGGCCTCGATCGTCCCCAGATCGAAGTGGTCGATGTCCCCGGCGAAGGCGATGATCCCCAGTCCCAGCGCGTGTCGCACCGCCCCGGATGGCGTGAACTCCAGCGGAGCGAAAATGGGTGCCGCTCGGCGGTCGTCCATCTCCGGCGCGCTACCCGGGGGACCGAGGATGGCTCGGACTCGGTACTCGCCGAAGTATCCGAACCACGCGGACACCCGGATGGCGTAGATTCCGTCCCAGGGAAGTTCGACGGGGAGCGACCGGCCGGAGCCCAGGGAATCCGCGAGGGATTTCGCGAGCACCTGCTCGTTCGCGGCGATGATCTCGTAGTAGAGGAGTTTCTCGGCACTCCGCGCCGGCACGTCCGCGTAGAGAACCACGCGGTCCCCCGCCCGGGCTCCGAATTGGAAGTGATCGACGTCGCTGCGACTGGTGAGATTCCCGTAACCCGAAACGACGCGGATGCCCCGCCCACCCGGCTCCGGGGACGGCGGGAGCGAACCGGTTCCGAGAAGGACCGAAACGCTGCTGGCTTCGAAATTCGCGGTTGCGACGTCCGGACGTCCATCGAGGTTCCAATCCCCGACGACGCTGGCCACCACGTTGCCCGCGACGGCGTAGGCTTGGGCGTCGCGAAATGTCCCGTCGCCCCGGTTCATGAAGACGCCAACGACCGACCGACCGAGGACGCTGGAGAAGAGAAAATCCCGGGATCCGTCCCCGTTCAGATCGGCAGTTTCGACATGATAACCCGCCATTCCGGAAGTGAGCGAGTCGGGGCCGCGGGTGATCGTCCTGCCGCCGGTGCCGAGGAACCGGGCCAGACCGATCTCGTTGATCCTCGGCAGCAGGAGGTCCGGAAACCGATCCCCGTCGAAATCCGCCACGGCAACCCAGTAGGGACCATTGCCGGCGGGATGGGTTGTCGGGTCCCCGAACCCCCCGGTGCCGTCACCGATCAGCACGGCGAGGGTGCCCTCGAGCAGATTGGCCACCGCGAGATCCAGCACGCCGTCCTGATCCAGGTCCACCGCCGCCAGCCGCGAGGCCCCGCTGCCGCTCGGATAATGTCGCGGCCCTGAGAAGCTCCCGCCTCCCTTCCCAAGCAGAATGCTGACGTCACCGCTCCCACGGTTGCCGACGGCAAGGTCCACGAACCCGTCCCGATCGAAATCGCCGGACGCCAGTCCGTTCGGCTGGTGCCCGGCCTCGAGCCCGAGCAGATCGGCAAAGGACCCGTCCCGGCGCCCCAACCGGAGGGCGACGTTTCCGTCGAAATTGGCGGTGACCGCGTCGAGCGAGCCATCGAGGTCGAGGTCCACGAGGAGGAGGTCGTTCGGCAGGGAACCCATGGGGTAGCTGGTCAGGCCGCCGAAGGTCCCGTCGCCGTTGCCCTTCAGGACGCTCAGATCCCCGCCGTAATAGTTCGCCGTCACCAGATCGGGTCTTCCGTCACCGTCGAGATCCCCGGACCGGATCATATGCGGGGCGGTGCCGACCTGGAACGTCGCGCCAGGCACGAACGATCCACTGAACGCCTCCGACGGAGCCGAACTCAGCGAGGTCCCGCCCCGGAAGGTGTCATTGCCGGGGGCTTCCATCACGAAGCCGGGCCGGACGGCGACGCGGAACGGGTGCACGACCGGCGCCTCGAGGCCGAGGCCCGTACGGTCGGCCAGGCGGGTCGAGACCGTGAGCCGATAGGTCCCCGGTGGCAGCGGACCGTCCGCGAGCACGTACAGTGCCTCCAGCCCCGTGGTGTAACCCTGGCAGATGATCCGGTGCGGAACGTCGTCGGGCCCGCCGAAACTTCCGTCCGCCCCCGCCGAGATCAAATCCAACGCCGCCGGGTCCAGGACCGACGACGGCTCCATATCCTCGCTGAATCCGAGCCTCCACCGGTCGATCACCGCGTCCACGACGGAGCCCGCCGCGGGAAGGTCGAGCACGGTCACGAGCGGGGGAACCGTGTCGGTGAGGGTCACGTCCAGCAGGTAGCTGGCGGCGACACCGAGCACCTGGGCGTCGTGAGGGGCGAGGTTCTCCCAAACGAGCCCCGAGCCCAGCGTGCCGTGACGCCCCAAACCGCTCGCATCGCGGGCGGTCGATCCCGATCCATCCATCAGGGGCCAATACCCGGCCAACCCCTCCGGTATGGCGCCGGGAGAACGCGCGGGCAGCGATTGGATCTCGGCCTGCGAGAGCGTTCGGTTCCAGACGGCGGCTTCGACGAGCGTGCCCCACAGAAAGGGGATTCCGGTCGTGCGCCCGAACTCGAGGCGATCATCCCAGTCGAAGTCGGACGCCGCCTTGGAGCCCGAGGCGCACGGGATGCCGTCTGCGTAGAGGCGCTCGCCCCCGATGGCACTCCCGTACGCATAGGCAACGTGATGCCATCGACCGTCGGCCAGGTTGAGCCCTGTCGAGGCGATCTCCTCGCGATCGTGCATCACGGCGCGCAGGTTGCCGCCCTGAAGGTAGAGATGCCGGTCATGACCCTGCGCGCCCCTGGGACCGGCACTCACCTGGAAGAGACCCGCATTCGGAAACGCCGAGAAGAACCAGAAGGCCACCGTCGCGCCATCCTCCGGGATGGCGAAGGGAACCTCGATGGAATCCCAGGTGCCGCGGAACGCGGCGAGCCGGCTGCCGGAACCTCCGTCCCAGGAGGGGAACGTGGGTCGAACAAGCAGGTAAAAGGCTCCCCCCTTCCCGGACGGCACCGTATAGGTCACCCCCGATTCCCCCGATGGGGCACCGGGCGGCACGGGGTTCCCTGTCGCGTCGTAGATCGCCAGGCGGGGGACGGACCGACTGTCCGGCATCGGTCGCCAGTCCACACGTAGGGTGGTGCCCTCCGAGGCGTTGCCGAGGGAATACCAATCACCGGAAGATAGGTCCGTGGGACTGAACAGGCCCGCGACGCTGCCCCGGGCAGAGCCCGGCCCGTACTGGTAGGTGAGCGCGTTGGCCTGAGCCAAAGTGTCATTCCGCTCGACCTCGGCCTGGATTCCTCCCCGCAGCACCAAGACTCTGAACCGGTATTCCCCGGAGTGGATGGCCTGCCAGAACTGCGGGGCGAGATGGATCGTGCAGTCGCCGTCGGAGGCCAAGGTGAACGGTTTCGTCTCGTACCAACCATCTCGCACGGCCTCCGTCCGACTCCCCCCTCCTGCCGACGAGACCCAAAACCACGGCGCGGCGTTGGCGGACGGCGCCTCGAGCGTTTGCACGGCCACCGACACGACATCGCCGGCCCGGCCGCTGAAACTCCACAAGTCCGTGTCCCCCCACGACGACAGGTTCCCCCGTCCCCGGCCGACGAGCATTCCCGGAGCAACCTCCCGCAGGGGCTTGGTCGCACTCCCGAGCCAGATCGCGACCTGACCCAACTCCGGCATGGAGGTCGCCAAATCCCGGGTCCCATCCCCGTTCCAGTCCCCCGCGACCACTCCGGACGCGGACCCGAACTCGAACGATTCCGGCGCTTTCAGCGTTCCGCTGCCCGTGTTCAACAGAATCGCCAGCCGACCGGACCCGGTCGACGCGACGACGACATCCGGCACGCCGTCGCGCTGCAGATCCGCCAGCGTGAGGGCGGCGGGGTTCCCCTCGAGGCCGCCATGGAACTCCGCCGCCCCAAAGGCACCACCGCCCATCCCACGCAGCACCGCCACGTCGCGACTTCCGGCGTCGAGCACCGCCAGATCCAGCCAGCCATCCCGATTCAGGTCTCCCGCGGCCACCGCCCGCGGCGAGTCACCCACCGGAATTCGACTGGATCTCCCCGCCTCCAGAACGCCGGCGCCGTCGCCCCACAGGACGACCACCGTGTCCGTGTCCGAACTGGCGACCACCACATCCCGGAAGCCGTCCCCGTTGACATCCCCGTCTGCCAGGCCGTCCGCGCTGCCCTCCAACGACAGTTCCGCCGCCGAATACCCTCCGTCGGCCTGCCTCCGGTAGATCCGGATCCGCCCGAGGCGTCCGTACGACGCGACGATCTCCGGGACCCCGTTCCCGTCCAGATCCGTCAACGCGACATCCACGACCCCGGTCGCCCCGGGATCCACGTCGGTTCCCGGCCGAAACGTCCCGTTGCCCAGACCCAGCAGGATCCGGGGCGTGCCGCTCCCCACCACCAGGTCGGTATTTCCGTCCGCGTCGACGTCCCCCGCCACCAACGCCATCGCGGGACCGGTCGGAACCGCCAGGGCCTTCGCGAAGGTGCCGTCGCCCTCGCCCAACAACACGCTGACCGTCGCTGCCTGTTCGCTGGCCACCGCCAGATCGGGGAAGCCGTCGCCGTTGAAATCCGCCGTGACCAACTCCCGGGGCGCCGCGCCCACCGTCCGTGACCCGGCGAAGGCACGTGCTCCGTACTCGCCCGGCGCGGCCCATCCCCCCACCGGCGTGGCGGAGGCCGCCGAATCGTTGTTCGGGCTTTCCAGCACGAACCCATCCACGGCCTGGACCGAAAATGTCCGGACGTACTCCGAGGTCAGGGGATGCCCGGCGGAGTCCAGCAGGCTGGTTCGCAGGGTCAGGCGACAGGTCCCGGGCTGGAGCGGGCCGTCCAGGATCCGACAGTCCACGCCCAGGCGCGAGGCATCGCTCGCGCACGCCAACGAGCGGACCACGTCGTCCGAGTCGCCGAACACCGCGTTGCCGGACCAACGCAGTTCGTAGCCCGCCGGTTTCGCCACCGAGGCGCCGGACATCTCCTCGCTGAACCGTCCGGAAAACCGGTCGATGACCGCCGAAGTCGAGGCGCCCTCGGCGGGAAGGCTCAGGGACACGACCGTCGGGCCCTCGAGGTCGGTCAGCGCAATGTCCAGGAGGTACTGGGATCTCAAACCAAGTCCCGAAACCGCGTGGACCCTGGCGTAGTAATGCCCGCCCTCTCCGTCGGCCACGGTCCGGGTCAGACTTGGCGCCGCGCCGGAACTCTCCCCGATCCTGACCGAGGCGCTGCCTTCCCCGCGCCAAAGCTCGAGCACCGGTTCCGCCGGGCTGCTCGCGGGCCACCGCAGACCCAGCGCGATGACGGTGCCGGGACTGCGCCAGCCGAGGCCGAAATAGTCGCCCGCGACATCCCCGACCCCCAGGTAGCCATGGACGGTGGCCTTCAGTTGACCCGCGTCCAGGGCAAGATCCGGGAGATCCGAACTCGCGGCCGAGTCGTTGTCCCCGTTCTCGTTCTCCATCTGCACGCCTCCCCGGACCAGGGTCACGCGAAACCGATATTCCGCGCGGAAGGCGGACTGCGGGTGCACGCCCAAGGTGTAGGTCCCGTCCATCGGCAGCACCACGTCCTGGGATTGTCCCCAACCCGAGGGGCTGGCCGGCACGAACTCGGTGAGCAGCCCACCATCGGGACGTTTCACCCGGAACCGGAGTTGGCTGTCCGGCGGGTTCCCGGGGATCTCCACCGCCACGCTCAGCCGATCCCCCGTCTTCCCGCTCACGCTCCAATAATCCACATCCTGCGAGTCCGAGAGTCGTCCCCGGCCCAATCCGGTCAAAACGCCCGGAGGCTCCTCGACGAGACCGGTGGCGGGATTTCCGATCCAGATCGAACACCGGAACAGCGCGGGGTTGGCGGTGGCGAGATCCACCAGTCCATCCCCGTTCCAGTCGCCCGCGGCCACCCCCTTGACCTCGCCTCCCTGGTGGTAGCGTTGTTCCGGACCGAAGGTTCCGTCGCCCCGGTTCAATCTCACCTCCAGGGTTCCCGCTCCGCCGGCCGCCACGGCCAGATCCAACCGGCCATCCGAATCGAGATCGGCCAACCGCACGGAGGCGGGTTGGTAGCCCAGACCCCGATAGACCTCTGCCGGCCTGAACGTGCCATCTCCGCGCCCGCGCAGGACACTGAGGCTCTGGGCGGTGGCGCTGAGCACCACCAGGTCCATCCGGCCGTCTCCATCCACGTCCCCCGAATCGAGATCCACCGGCCCGGCCTCCACGGAAAGAGTCGTCCCGCTCCTCGCCAGGGCACCGGACCCATCGCTCCGGTTGAGGAACAGGACGAGGGTGTCGCCGGTCGAGTCCGCCGTTGCGATATCGGGTCGGCCATCCCCGTTGAAGTCCCCGGCGACCAGTCCCGTGGCATGCGCGCCCGCCGCGTAATCCACCCGCGCATAGGCCCCGCCCGAGGCCCGCTTCAATACGGACAGAACGCCGGTCGACTCGCTGGTCACCAGGATCTCCGGACGACCGTCGCCGTCCAAGTCCGCCAGCCGCAGACGGCGGGGCAACAGTCCCACCTGGGTGTGGACGGCAGGTTCGAAGGTTCCGTCACCCCTCCCGGCGAGCACGCTGACGCTCTGCGCGTAATGGTTCGCCACGGCGATGTCCCTCGTCCCGTTGCCGTCCAAATCGCCCACCTCCACCGAAATGGGCCAGGCCTGCGCCTCGTGGCTCGACGGCAACCCGAACGTGCCGTTGCCCTTCCCGAGCAGCACGCTCACGCAGTTGTCGGACGAATTCGCCACCGCCAGATCGAGCCGTCCGTCCCCGTCGAAATCGCCCCCGGCGAGATGCTGGGGGATTCCCCGGGTGGCCTGCTGGCCGACGCCGAACGCGGAGTGGAGCCGGAAGGAACCATCCTGTCCCGTCCCTCGGCCCAGGGGTGTCGGATCTGCCGGGTCGTCGTTTTGCCGGGACTCCAGGGTGTATCCCGACACCCCCGCCAGCGTGAATTGCCGGACATACGGTGTCGCGAGGCGGTTCCCATGGACGTCCGTCAACCCCGTCCGGACGATGAACCGATAATGCCCCGGTTGGAGCGGGCCCTCGCGCACGAGGAATCCCACCTCCAACCCGTTCGTGTACCCGGTGCTCGCCAGGGCGTAAACCACGTCGTCCGCATCCCCGAAACCGGCGTTGTCCGACGACCGGAGTTCGAACAGGGCGGCATCGGTGGCCGAGGACGGCAGGAGTTCCTTGTCGAACGTGATTCGCACCCCGTCGATGATCTCCTGCGAGACGGTCCCTTCCGCCGGCAAACCGACCCCGGTCACCGCGGGTGGCCGCGAATCCCGCGTCTCGAGGTTCAGGACGTACTCCGCCAGCAGCCCGGCCTTCGTCGCCGCGCGCACGCGGGCGAAGTAGACCGCCGCCTCGCCTGCCGGGACGACGTATCCGAGAGATGTCACGCCCGGCGCGCCTTCGAGGACTTTCGAATCGACGCCGTCCTTCCTCCGATGCAGTTCCAGAACGACCTCCGCCCCGCCCGCGGCTGGGAGTTGCAGCGCCAGACTCACCGACGCCCCCGAAACGAGCTGGCCCAGTCGGAAGTAATCCCCCTCCGAATCCCCGGTTCCCAGATACCCGTACACGGTGGCGACCCGCACTCCCCCGGCCCCGGTCAGCGAGGGAATGTCGGCCTGGTCCGGCGTGCCATTGCCCGCCGATTCCTCCTCCACGTCGATCCCGTCCCGAACCAGGCTCACCCGCAGCCGGTATTCCCCGTAGTATTCCGAGTTCCGCGAGACCCGGATGGAGTACTGTCCTGTCTCCGGGAGGGTCAGGGGAGCGAACTGGCCCCAACCATAGCCGCTATTGGCCGGAAACTCCGACAGCAGATGGCCGTCGGGCGAATCCACACGGAACCACAGGCTCGTGCCGTAGAGATTGCCCTCCGTTTCGAACGCCACGCTCGCGCGATCTCCGGCGCGACCCGTGAAGGTCCAATAGTCCTCGTCCCGGTAGTCCGACAGGAATCCGCGACCGGCGCCGCGGACGATCCCGGGAAGAACCTCCGTCAGCGGTTCGTCGCGATCCGCCATCCAGACCGCCACGTTGCCGCCATAGAGGCTCGCCGTGGCCAGGTCGTCCCGTCCGTCCCCGTTCCAATCCCCCGCCGCAAGGGCGACCGCGCGCGAGTAGAGGTCGGTACGCATCAGTTGCCGGAAGGGTTCGAAGGTCCCGTCGCCTCGATTGACCAGGGTCTCGACGGAATCCCCGCCCGGAACCGCGAGGGTCAGATCGGGCCAGCCATCCCGCGTCAGGTCGTGAATCAGGATTTGCGCGGCCGGGGCCGCCAGCCCCGCGTACGTCACGCCGGAATCGAACGTTCCATCCCCCCGCCCCCGGAAGATCCGGATGGAAGGTTGCCGGCTTTCCGCCACCACCAGGTCCATCAGGCCGTCCCGATTCAAGTCACCCATCGCCAGATCCACCGGAGAAGCACCCGGGGGGGAACCCATTTCAAAGGCGGCACTTCGGATCAGCCCCCCGCGCCCGTCGTTTAGAAAGACCCAGCCCCCACCCCAGAAGGTGCCGACCACGACGTCCAGCCTGCCGTCCCCGGTCAAGTCCGCGCTGGCCACCCCGAAGACGCCTTCGGGAGTGGAATAGTCCGTCGCCGAATACGCTCCTCCCGCATCCCGACGAAGAACGGTCAGTCGATTCAGATTGCTGAAGGTCACCAGCAATTCGGGCACCGCATCGCCGTCGAGGTCCGCCGTCCGGATCCACCGGGGCCCCTCGGCGACCGGGTGGTGAAGTTCCACGGTGAAGCCTCCCCTCCCATCCCCCCGGAGCACGCTGATCGTGTTGCCCACGGAGTTCGCCACGACGAGATCGAGGTGATCGTCCAGATCCACATCGGCGACCGCAACATCGGTGGGCCCGGCCCCCGTGGCGATCGTCCGCGGCGCCCCGAAGGAACCGTTGCCCAGCCCCGGAAAGACCACGGCGGCCCCGTCTCCGAAGCTGGCCGTCGCCAGATCGACCTTTCCGTCCTCGTCGAAATCCGCCGCCACCACGTCGTGGGGGCCGAAACGGCTGGGCATTCCCTTCTTCTCCGAGAGAAGGAAAGTCCCCTCCCCGTCCCCGATCCCGCTCTCCAAACCCAGGGGGGTTCCCGAACCGGGGGTTCCGTTCGCCCTGTTCTCGCCCCGGTACGGAACCAAGCCATGGACCGTGAAGGTGCGGACGTAATCCACTCCCAGCGAATTCCCGGAGGGGTCCTCGAGCCCGGCTCCGATGCGTAACCGATACCGGCCCGGTTGCAGCGGCCCGTCCGGAATCCGGTACGCCACCGTCAGACCCGTCGTGTACGCCTCGGGCACCACGGAATAGGGCTCGGCCCCGGGGCCATCGAACTCACCCCCGGGCCCGGCCGCCACCAGTTCGTAATTCGTCGAATCCATCACCGTCCGCGGATCCATTTCCTCGCTGAACCCGGCGGTGAACCGGTCGATCAGACCGGGTGTGCCCGCCCCCTCCGCGGGCAGATCCACTCCCCGGACCGACGGTTGCCCGGCATCCAGGAGGTGCACGGTCAGGAGATACTGCCGGCGCAGGTCTCTTCCCACCCCGGTCACGCGGAGGTAATGGACCCCTTCCGTGACAACCGGCAGCCGCAGTCTCGTCGAAGCGCCTGCCCCCACTGGTTCGGATCGGCCCTCCAATTCCAGCCGGGTCGAGACTTCGTTCGGGTTCAGGCTGCTCCCCTGCGGAACCGCCCATGAAACCTCGAGTGTCGTCCCCGCGGCCAGCCAACCCAGTCGATGGACATCGCTGTCTCCCGCCTCGAATTCGAGCGACCCCGCGACCCGCGCCGTCGAGGGGCCATCGGGGCGGACAAAGGTCAGCGATCGGGCCGTGGCCTGGGTTCCGTTGGGCTCGGCTTCCATCTCGATGCCGCGCGACAAGTCCACCCGCAGCCCGTAGGTCGAGTTGTTGGCCTGCCGGGACACCCGCAGGTAGTGCGTGCCGGTCGCCGCCACGAGGTGGTTCTGAACGCGGGCCACGCCGGTCGCGTAATCCCCCGAGGCCGAGGACAGGACCGCGTCCGCTCCGTTTCGCAGCTCGAGCCTGGGATAAAGGCCCGCCTGATCGCTGGCCTCGAGCACGAGAGTGACCCGGTCCCCGGCTTGGGCGTGAAAACTCCAATAGTCGAGGTCACCCGCGACCGTGAGCGTTCCGATGCCAAACGCGGTATGGAAGGTCGATCCCTCCGGCGATTCCGACAGGGGCAGGGGCGTGGCGAACGGAAGAATCCCGTTGTCGGCGTTCTCGATCCGTCCCAGCGCCGGATCGACGATGCGGAAGGTGCGTTCGAAGGGCGGGACCGGAACCCCCGCGGCATCGGTCAACCCGGCGAGGGTGCGGAAGCGTAGCGTCCCCGGCTGCAACGGAGCGGTGGGCAGGCCAAAATTCGCGGACTTCGTTCCTTCGAGGTAGGAAACCGTCAGCGGGTATACGACATCATCGGCATCCCCGAAAACCCCGCCCGACCCGGCGTGCCGCATCTCAAAATAGTCCGGACGCATCGCCGCCTTCAGGTCCAGGGCCCGCAGGAAGGTGAGTTCGAACCGATCCACTGCTGCCGCTGCCGCGGTGTCCGCCGCCGGCAGCGAAGTCGCGGTGACAAGGGTCGGGGGACGCTCCGAGCTGGCGTGGACGCCGAGATTGTCGATCCCCCATGACCGATTCGCGATGTGCCCCAGACCGACTCCCTCGAATCGAATCAGGGCTTCCCCGCCGGCGGGAACGAACCGCAGTTCGATGCGACGGAAGATCGCGTCCAGCGCGGCACCGAACCCCAGCGCGCTGCGGACATCCGGCGGCACAGTCATCGTTTGAGTACTGCCGTACTGAGCGATGGCTTCCTGGAACAGGATGACCCCGTCCACCGACACCCGGAACCGGTTCCCGCTCGTGAGTGTGCCCCCTGCCCACGCGTCGATGGCATACAAATCGAAGACCAGCGTGTATTCGGTGCCCGGCGTCAGGCTCGCCAGCGAGAGTGTCGGGCCGCCATCGGTGAACCGTCCCAGAAAGGAGGTGAATCCCGCGGGATACGACTGATCTCGAGTCGCGTCCGACCATTCGCTGCCTACCGGGGATTCAAAATCGACCGAATACACCGCCGGGCTGCCTGCCGCCCGGGCCCCGCCCATGCCCGATCCAACCAGGAACAGGACGCCCATGCCGAGACCGTATCCTCGCCGGACCCAGGACCCGCGTTTCCGCCGGCCTTCGCTGCTCATATCGACCCGGAGCCTCCTCCTGCTTTCCAGCGCGCGCAATCCGTCGGTGGTGCACCGGATCCAGTCGGCAATACGAAGTCCGCCCCGGAGGGGGCGGGGGAAACGACTTCTCCTGCCTTGCCGCGACGAGTCTGCGTGGATCGCCGGACCCGGGTCACGGTTCCCGCGCCCCTGCCGGGGCGCCGCTGGCATGAGCTGGGTGGGAACCGGTGGCGGCGCCCACGCCGCGTGGGCGCCGCCGCCGGCTACCTTCCGAGGTCCCTCCGGGACCCCATCGCTCCAGCCCCCGGCACCGGCACCGAAGCCCGGCTGCGGGACGACGTCCTTTGAACTCGTCCGGAGCCGTGCAGGCCCGGCTATTCCTCGTCGAACTTGCGGACGGAGATGAGTTCGTCGAGGGCGGCGAAGGCGGCTTCGGCGTCGTCGCCGGTGACCTGGAGGCGGAGTTTGGTGCCGACGCCGGCGGCGAGCATCATGAGGCCCATGATGCTCTTGCCGTTGATGCGTTCGCCGTCCTTCTCGATGGCGATCTCGCTCTGGAACTTGGCGGCGGTGCGGACAAACAGGGCGGCCGGCCGGGCATGAATTCCCAACCGGTTGACGACGGTGACTTCGCGCTCGACGAGGCGAGGAGTCTGGGTCTGTGCGTGGGTGTTGCGGGCCGCCATCCGGACCGAGCGTGGCGGCGACCGGTGGACGGTAGCGAGCCAAAACATGGCGATTTCCCGCGGCGCGGTCAGCGATTGGCTTTGCGACGGAGCAGGGCGAGCCGGGGATCGTCGGGGCGCAGCAGTTCGGCCTGGGCGATCAGGTCGAGGGCGGCGGAGGGATTCCCGGCCTGGAGTTGAAGATCGGCGAAGAGCACGTAGGCATCGACGTGTTCAGGGCTGTGGCGGAGCACCTGACGGAAGGCATCCATCGCCTCGTCGCGGCGGCCCTGGCGTCCGAGGGCGAGGCCGCGGTTGTGCCAGGCGGGGCTGAGGTCGGGCTTGAGTGCGACGGCGCGCCCGAAGGCTTCCGCGGCGTCGAGGTCCTTTTTCTGCTGGAGCAGGGCCATGCCGAGTTGAAACCAGCCTTGCACGGAGCGTGCCTCGAGTTGGAGGTGATGCCGGAGATGCCGTTCGGCGAGGGGCGCGTCCTTCCGGAGGTAGGCGAGGCGCCCGGCGGCGAGCCAGGTGTCGGGGAAGTCGGCGTGATCGCGGGTCATGCGGTCGACGACGAGACCGGCTTCAGCCAGCCGCCCCCGGGCGAGGAGGGGGTGCACCTGCTCGTTGAACGCGACCGGATCCTCGCGCAGGGCCAGGGCTTCGGCCTCGTGCGGATCGGGAAAGGAATCCGAGCCGGGGGCGGTCGCGGCGCGTCGGACGGTTTCGGCGGCCTCCTCGGACCGGCCCTGGCGGGCGTGCAGGGAGGCGAGGAGATGAAGGGCGGGGCGGGCGACGGCGGGATGGGTGGCGGCGCGTTCGGCGAGACGGCGCGCGGTGTCGGACTCGCCCCGGTTCAGGGCGGTCTGGGCGGCGAGGAGCAGGGCCTGGGGAATCTCCGGGGATCGGGCGAGCAGGGGGGCGAGTTCGGCATCGACCTCGGGCCAACGGGCCTGTTCCGCGAGCAGCCGGACGAGGCGGAGGCGCGACGCGGGCGGTTCGTCGCGCGAGAGGCGGCTCGCGAGGCGGAGCAGTTCGAGGGCGTTGGACGGGGAGTCGGCACCCAGCACCAGGGCTTGAAGATGGGGCCAGCGGGGGTTGGTCGGATCCAGGGTCCGGGCCTGGTCCAAGACCTGGACCGCGGGGGCGAACAGGCGGTAGGCGAAGAGCACGGCACCGAGCTGGCCGCGGGCGGTCGCGGAAGCAGGGTGCTGTTGGACGTCAGCGACGTGGGCCGCCACCGTCCGCTGCACGGCGGGCGCGGCGCCGGTCAGGTCGATGGCGGGCAAGGCGGGAACGGACGTCGGACGGAGGCCCGGGATTCGGGACGGGACGAGGACGAGCACGAGGACGAGCAGGCTGGCGATGCCGAAAACCGCCACGCCGACCTTCCACCGGTTCGGGCGGGGCGGGGCGGGATTCTCCGCGGGAAGACGCTGGCGTTGGGGGTGCCCCGGTTTCACGTGGTCCTGGTGGTCGTGGTGGCCATGTCGACCGGCGGTCCGCCGGGTCAGTCTCGCGCCGCGGCGCCGGTGACGGCGCGTCCGGCGCCCTTGCGGAGGACGAGGTGCCGGTCGGCGGCGGTGCCCGGAAAATCCTCGGTGGAACCATCGGGCCACAGGACGCGCAGGGAATCGACGTTCGTGCGGTCGCCAAGACCGAGGTGGACGCGCGGGTCGTGGCCGGAAAGGAAGCTCGTGCCCGGCTGGGCCAGGCGCCACCAGGTTCGGTCCCCGGCTTTCGCGAGCAGTTCCGCCCCGATGGCATCGCGTCCGCCGAGTTGGGGATCGACGAGGCGCAGGGCGAGCCAATGGCCGCGGGGCGAGGCGATGTTGCGGAGGAGACGGGCGGGGCCGCCGGTGCAGGTGGCGACGAGGTCCGGGGCGCCGTCGTTGTCGAGATCGCCAAGCATGAGGGCGCGTCCGACACCGGCGGCGGACGGGGAGCAGAAATCGGGATTGGCGTCGGAGATTTCGCGGAAGCGTCCGGCGGAATCGCCAAGGAAGAGCTGGTTGCGTTGGGCGTAGGGCACCCAGTGGGGTGCCAGGCCGGGCAGATGTCCCGGGGGCGGGTCGCCACGGATGACGCGTCCGTTGACGAAGGCGAGGTCGAGGGCGCCGTCGAGGTCGAGATCGGCGAGGACGGCGCCGAAGCCGGTGCCGCGCCAGCGCGGGTTGACGAGGCCGACTTCCGCGACGCGATCCCGGAACAGGCCGCGGGGGCCTTGGACCCAGAAGGCGTGCTGCTCGTGGGTGAGGTGGGTGACGAAGAGGTCGAACAGGCCGTCGCCGTCGAGGTCGCCGGGCGCGACCCCCATGTTGCCGGCGGTGGCGCCCATGGCGTTGTAGGCCAGACCGCGCAGGGCGGCCTCCTCGACGAAGGTCCCGTCCCGCCGGTTCATGAAGAGCCGGTTCGGGCGGCCGTCGTCGGCGACGAAAATGTCGGGCCAGCGGTCACCGTCGAAATCGGCGCAGAGGACGCCGAGGCCGGGGCCGAGGGCGCGCACGATGCCGGAACGTACCGTGACGTCCTCGAAGCGGATGGGATGCGGGGCAGGGGACCCGGCGGGAGAGGTCGCACCGCGACCCAGGTTGCGGAAGAGCCGGGTCACCGTGCCCGGGAAGTCCTGGGGACCGCAGTACTCGGGACGCCCGGTGAGGTCCTTGCAGGCGCGGCCCGGGTCGTAGTCGAGGTAGTTGACGACGACGAGGTCGAGCCAGCCGTCGCGGTCGTAGTCGAGGAAGGACGCGGCGGTGGCCCAGCGCGTGTTGTCGAGGCCGGCGTCGCGGGTGATTTCGGCGAAGCGCAGGTGGCCCTCGTTCCGGAACAGCCGGGTGGCGCCGTACTCGGTCACGACGAGCTCGGGGAGTCCGTCGTTGTCGACGTCGCCGGCGAGGGCGCCCATGCCGAGGCCTTTGACGTCGAGGCCGGACCCCGCCGAGGCGTCGCGGAACCGCCCGTCGGGTTGCTGGTGGAAGAAGCGGTTGGGGGAGGCGGAGTTGGTGCCACCGCATTGGACGAGGTAGAGGTCGAGACGCCCGTCCTGGTCCGCGTCGAACAGGGTGCCGCCGGAGGCCATCTGCTCCCACATCAGGTACTGGCCGGCGGCGCCGGAGTCGTTGGTGAAGGCCAGGCCGAGCCGGGCCGTGACGTCCTCGAGCAGGCGGGGGACGGCGGGGGCGGGGACGGGCAACGCCGGACGGGGCGGGGCCGAGGCCGCGTCGGCGACGGGGGCCCGGTGATCGCAACCCGCGCCGGCCATCCACCCGGCCAGCACGAACGCGCGCCCCAGCCATGACCGCGGGAAACGGTCACGGTCACGGTCAGGCGGCGGCGGCGATTCCGTCCGCCCGGGCGCTGGAGGGAGAGGTGCGAGAAAGGGCACGCGTGGCATCCCGCCCGGGCGGGGGTGCGGAAGGATGGATGGATGGCTCAGGTGATGTGCGAGCCCTGGGTCTCGACGTAGACGGCGTAGAGGCTCTGGCTTGCGGCCATGAAGAGGCGGTTCCGCTTCTCCCCGCCGAAGCAGAGGTTCGCGCAGATTTCGGGCAGCAGGATCAGGCCGATGCGCGTGCCATCGGGGGCGAAAACGTGCACGCCGTCGAAGCCATCGCCGGCCCAACCGGCGGCGACCCAGAGGTTGCCGTCGACGTCGGTCCGGATGCCATCGGCCCCCCCATTGCCGCCGATGCGCCGGCGGCCCAGGCGCGTCTCGATGTCGCTGACGGGCATCGCCATCTTCGCGAAGACGCGACCGTTCTGGAGCTTGGTGGCGTCGGCGACGTCCCAGACCTTGAGGTTGCGGGCCGCGCCGGTGTCGGCGACGTAGAGCCGCTTGTAGTCGGGCGAGAAACAGAGGCCGTTGGGCTTCTCGATGTCGGTGGTGACGATCTCGAGTTTTCCCGACTTGGGATCGATGCGGTAGACGGCCTCCTTGATCTCGAGGGGAGCCTTGTGTCCCTCGTAGTTCATCATCGAGCCGTAGCCGGGGTCGGTGAACCAGATGCCGCCGTCGGGATGCACGACCGCGTCATTGGGGGCGTTCAGCCGCTTGCCGTCCCAGCGGTCGGCGAGGACGGTGACCGACCCGCCGTGCTCGTAGCGGACGACGCGGCGGTTGCCGTGCTCGCAGGAGATCTGGCGGCCCTGGAAATCGAAGGTGTTCCCGTTGCTGTTGCCGGCGGGCTTGCGGAACGTGGTGACCCGTCCGTCGTCCTCGATCCAGCGGTACTGAAGATTGTTGGGGATGTCGCTCCAGAGCAGGTATCGGCCGACGCCGTTCCAGGCCGTGCCCTCGGCCCAGAGCATGTTGGGGTTGTGGTAGAGGCGCTGGATCGACGTGTTCCCGAGCTTGTAACGGTCGAACTTCGGATCGAGCGAGAGGACGTCCGGATCGGGGTACCGGACGGGGACCGGACGCGAGTAGTCGCGATCCGCGGCGAGGGCCGACGGCGTGGCCAGCGAGGCCACGACGGCCGAGGCCTTGGCGGCGGTCGAGAGGAACGCGCGGCGGTCGAGGGAGGTTCCGGCGGGCGGCGCCTCCGGACGGGGCGGGCAGACGGGTGTGTTCATGGCGGTCAGGTTCGAATTGGGGAACGGCGGGACGCTAGTGCGAGGAACGGGCCGGGTGCAAACCTTGGTCGAACCCCGGGACGCGGACGGGAGAAGCGTAACCGGCGGCTCGGCGGTCGCCAGCCCCGCACGGAAGGCGGACCGGCCCTGGGGCCCGCCTGGGATTTGGGGCCCGCGACGGCCTCGTCGCGGGGCGGGTCAGCGTCCGCGGACCAGGGCGTCGATGCGGGAGGCGAGTTCCGGATGGCCGCCCTTGTCCCGGGCCAGTGCGGCGGTGCGCCGGGCCGCATCGCGATCCCCGAGGAGCATCTGGGCGGTGGCCTGATCGAGGAGCAGCGTCGGGTCCGGACGGGTGCGGTCCACCAGGTTCTCCATTTCGGCCAGTGCGGCGCGCAGGTCCTGCTCGCCGGCGGCGCGTTGTCCAAGCCCCAGACGGGCACGGCCGCGTCGGACGAGCCAGCGGCATTGGACGCGGGACGCGGCGAGTTCGGGTTCGATGGAGGCGAGGGCCGCCTTGAACCGGCGCGCGTCGAGTTGGGCTTCGACGCGTTCGACGGTGAGGATGCCCGCGCCGGTGCGGGCGATGCCCTGCTCGAGATCGGAGACGCGGCGGCGATGTTGGCCGAGGCGGCGCTGGAGGTCGCTGCGGAGCAGGTACCATTCCGGGTTGAGGCCGTGCAGCCGCAGCGCGGCCTGGCAGTCCTCGAGCGCCGCCCGGGGGCGGTCCAGGGAGCGGTGGATCTCCGCGCGCAGGACAAGGAGTCCGCCGCGGTCGCCGGGGTCCGTGATGTCGAGGCGCAGGGCCTTGTGGAGGGTGGCGAGGGCCTCGGTCGTTTGACCGGCGCGGAACTGGAGGCGCGCCAGTTCGCGCTGGGCGTGGAGGGAACCGGGATCGAGCCGCAGCGCCCGATGAAGGTCCCGGAGGGCCTCCGTGTCGCGACCCAGCACAGCCCATTCGATGGCCCGTTGGAGGTGCAGATCCGCGGAGTCCGGGGAGGCCTCGATCCGGGCCGTGAGTTCCTCGATCTCGTGCTCCGGACCGTCGTGGGCGGAGATCGGACGGGGCGCGACGGCCAGCAGGACGGCGAGGGCGAGGGCGAGGGCCATCCGGGGGAGCCACCCCGGGGCCTGCCTCGTGCCTCGAAACCCCGGACCGGGTCCGCGCAACGGTCCCGTGCCCTCGCCGGGAATCGGGGTGGGCGGTGGGCGGTTCATGTCCGGTCCCGGGCGGTGATCCCACGGTGCGGGCTCATCAGTCTTCGAGGAGGAGGGCGGCGTCGAACCGGAGGTCGGAGCTGTCGGGCGCGGCATTGTGCACCTCGATGGCGAGGGTGTTGGTGCCGTCGCGCAGGTGTTTCCAGGGTTCGGAGAGGACGACGTACTGGCTGCCGGTCTTCTCGCGTTTCTTGATCTTCTGGGCGTTGCGCCCGCTGCTGCGGCCCACGCCGACCCGGGCGACCTCGCGTCCGTTCAGGTAGGCAATGAACGCGTCGTCGTAGTCGATGTGCAGTCCGAGTTCGGTCACGCGGTCGGCCTGATCGAGGACGAAGGCGCGGCGGGCGCAGAACAGGGTGTGCCTGCCCTGCATGGCTTCGAGGGAGGTGCGATGCTCGCCGGGGCCGTAACCGAAGCCGCCCTCGGCGGAGGGCCAGGCGCCGTCGTCGAAATCGGGCCGGGTCCAGTCGAGGCCCCGCGGGGCCGGGTCGTACGCGAAGCGCCAGGAGGCTCCGCGGGGTATCAGGATCTTGTGGTCGAGCGCGGGCGTGGCGGGGGTGCTGACCTCGTTGGTGGGTTTGACCCAGGCGGGCGGCTGCCAGGGCAGGGCGAGGCGGATGGGCTCCACCTTGCCGCGCTTGACGACGCTGAAGAGGTCCCGCTCCTCGCCGTCGCGGTTGATCATCCGGGCGACGAGCGTGTCCCCATGGACGTCGACGAGGACGGAGCCGTGTTCGAGGAAGACCTTCCGCATGACCGGCAGGGTGCCGGTGCGTCCGAGATTCTGTCCGGCGTTGCCGGTGACGACCTGGACGGTGCCCTCGTGGGGGTGGATTCCGGCGCTCTTGCGATAGGCGCCGTCGCCGTTGGGATCACCGTCGCCGTCGTCGAGAATCACCTTTTCGGCGACGGTGTTGGTGGCATAGGCGCCATCCATGAGCATGGAGCGTTCATAGGTGTGCGAGTGGCCGGTGAGCACGACGTCGACGCCGCCCTGCTCGATGATTGGCATGATGAGCTGCCGGACCTCGGTGAGGTCCTTCTCCTTGTCGCTGTCGTGGCTGCCCTTGGTGTAGGGGGGGTGGTGCCAGAAGGCGATGAGCCAGTCGGCGCGCGTTCTTTCGAGGTCGGCCTGGAGCCAGCGGGCCATGGGTTCGCCCGGGCGCCGGTCGAGATCGTGGGAATCGAGGCAGATGAAATGGATGTTGGCGTAGTCGAAGGAGTAATAGGCCTCGGTGCCGGAGGCGAGGCCGCCGGTCTCGGCGCGGGTGGGGACGACGTAGGCGTCGTAATAGGGGCCGATGCCCGTGCGTCCGCTCGAGGTGTGGCCCTCGTGATTGCCCATGGTGGGCCAGCAAACCTTGTTCCGGAGCGTCGCGTCGTAGGATTCGAAGAACCGGCTCTGGAATTCCATGTCGCGCCCGGTGTTGTAGGCCATGTCCCCGACGTGCAGCCAGAAATCCAGGGGGCGCTGCTCGCGTTCGATAGTGCGGAGCATGGCGCGATGCACGGCGTCCTGGGGTTCGCGTCCGGTGCCGCCGTCGCCGATGACCCAAAAGCGGACCGGACGGACCGAACCGGACGGCGGATGGGTGGTGAACCGGTACGTCGCATCCTCGGGAGTGAGGCGCCGGTCCCCGTCGTAGACGGCATAATAATACGTCGTCTCCGGCCGCAGATCGTCGAGGCGGGCCTCGTATTGGAAGGTGCCGAGGGGCGCGGAATGGAGCGGAGGCAGGGAGTCGTGGGCTTTGTTGCGGAGGTGGGCCCAGCGGGGGGGGAGGACCTGGCCGTTCGTGCCGAGCGCGGCGCGAACCACGATGTCCCGGGGGCGGGTGCGTTCGGCAAGGTTGCCTGGATCCGTCGCGAACCGCACGACGGGCGTGATGGGACCCTCAGTGCGCCAGACGACGTGCATGAGCGTGGGACTGGCGCCTTGCACGTAGGGCGCGCGCGCGAACGGGGCGGGTGGATTGGCGGCAAACCCGCGGCCCGTGCCAAGGGTCCCTGTGCACAGCGCGAGGAGGACGGGAACGAGGGCGGTCCGGCGGGATCCGGGGTGCGACGGCATGGGGGGCATGCTACCGGTCTGGCCGAAGCGGTCAAAGAATGCGGTGATCCGGAACGAGACCGTGACGGGGATGTCACCGTGCGCCGGATGCCGTGGAGCGGGGGCAATTCCGGCTTCGCCAGGGGCGGGGTGTTGTTGAAGATTCGCGCATGCCGGATACGCCGTTTGCCGAGGCCAGCATTTTGATCGTGGACGACGAGGCGCTGCTGCGTCGCCGCCTGGTGGCGTTTTTCGAGCGGGCCGGGGCGGAGGTGACCGGTGTGGGGGACATGGCAGGGGCCCGGAACGCGCTGGGTTCGCTGTCCTTTGACCTGGCGTTGCTGGACGTGCATCTGCCCGATGGACGCGGAACGGACCTGCTGAAGGACGGAACGTTCCCGGCGACGACGGGGGTGGTCGTGATGACGGCGGAGGGGGGCGTGAACGGGGCGGTGGAGGCGATGCGACTGGGGGCGCTGGACTACCTGACGAAACCCTTCGAACTCGAGGAACTGCCGCTGGTGTTCGAGCGCATCCGGCGCGGACGCCGGACCCGCCGGCTCGAGGAACACCGGCAGGAGGAGCAGGCTCCGCGCGAGGACGAGTTCTTCTTCGGGGCACATCTCGCGCCGATGCGCGCCCAGTTGGACCGGATCCTGTCCGCGGACGCGCGCATGCAGACGGGGTTGGCGCCGGTCCTGGTGCAGGGGGAGACCGGTACCGGAAAAACCAGCGTGGCCCGGTGGATTCACGCGCGCGGGCCGCGGGCGGCGCAGGCCCTGGTGGAGGTGAACTGTTCGGCGCTGCCCGAATCGCTGGCCGAATCCGAGCTGTTCGGACACGAGAAGGGAGCCTTCACCGACGCGCGCTCGGCCCGGATCGGACTGTTCGAGGCGGCCAGCGGCGGGACGTTGTTCCTCGACGAACTCGCGAGTCTGTCGCCGTCGCTGCAGGCCAAGGTCCTCACCGCCATCGAGGATCGGCGCATCCGCCGGGTGGGCGGAAACCGGACGATCTCGGTCGACGCGCGGGTGATCGCGGCGTCGAACCGGGACCTCAGGGAACTGGTGGGGAAGGGCGCGTTTCGCGAGGATCTGTATCACCGACTGGACCTGTTCCGGCTGACGTTGCCGCCGTTGCGGGAGCGGCGACCGGACATCCTGCCGCTGGCGGAGACGCTGATGCGGCGCGCGGCGCGGCGGCATCGAATGGAAGGTCGGGGGATTTCGGACGAAGGCCGCGTCCGGCTGGAAGCCTATTCCTGGCCGGGCAACGTGCGGGAGCTCGCGCACGAATTGGAACGCGCCCTGGTGTTCGAGGACGGACCGCTCTCCTTCACGCACCTTCCGGGCTCAGCAGCTCCGCCCCTTGCCGAAGCCGGAGGGGCGGGGTCGACGGTCTCCGGTGCGGGAGTGCCCGGAGCATCAGGCCTGGCCGAGGGCGACTGGTTCAACCCCGGTTTCCGGTTTCCGGGCGAGGGATTCTCGCTGGAGTCGGCCATCGACCGGTTGGTGCAGCACGCGGTGCGGCAGACGGGCGGCAATGTCTCGGCGGCCGCCCGCCTGCTCGGGGTCTCGCGCGACGTGGTGCGCTATCGATTGGAGGGAAAGGGGGGCGGGAACACCGCCCCGGCCGGCTGAGACTGCACTGCGGGCAGGCGTTACTTGCCGTAGGCCTTCACGAAGTCGATGCACTGGGTGACCTCGGGGAGGCTGTGATCCCAGTTGTACTCGTACTCGATCGAAATGTTGCCCTGGAACCCCTGGGCCTTGAGTTCATCGAGGATCTCCTTGATGCCGGAGACGCCGGTGCCGAAGACCAGGTCGTGGGCGCCAACCTTGCCGAATTCGTTGAGGTCCTTGAGGTGGGAACTGACGATGCGGCCCTTGAGGATGCGCAGGGCCTCGACGGGCTTGATTCCGGCACGGACCCAATGCCCCGTGTCCGCGCAGGCGCCGAGGCGTTTGTCGCGGCCCTCGACCAGACCGGCGATGTAGAGCGGGTTCCAGACCTTGTAATCGGGGCGACCCATCGTCCCGGCGTGGTTGTGGAAGGCGACCTGGATGTCGAACTCCACGGCCATCTTCTCGAGCAAGGCGATGGCGTTCGCGGACTCGGTCGTGATGGCGACCAGTCCCATCTTTTTCGCGAACTCGAAGACCTTCCGGGCGCCCGCATCGTCGTTGGGAACCCCGACGACGCCGTAGTTCACGGCCTTGAGACCGTGCTGCTTCAGCTTGGCCTGGAGCTTCTCGATGACGACGTCGAGCTGGGGCGACGCGTGATCCACCTTCAGGCTGGGGTCCTCCTTGCTGAGGCGCTGGCCGGGATAGAACTCGATAACCTTGCCGCCGGCGGACGCCGTCTTCTCGATGGCCTCGAAGGCGGTGAAACGATTGAACGTGTACGCTTGGCAACCGATCGCCCAGCCGTTGACCCGGTACTCGTCGGGAATCCGAGGCTGGGCCAGGGCCGACGCGGCGGCCAGGCAGGCCGCAATGGCCAGAGTGATGCTGGAAATGGTGTTCTTCATGGCAGGAGACGCGGGGTGGTTTGGTTTGGAATCGGTGGAATCGGTGGCGGGAACTCCAGACCTCCGACGGCGGTCTGTCAAAGCGATAGCCGTGGTTCCTACCCAAACACCGCCTTTTTCAAATCCCTCAACACGTACGCCTCCGTCCCTTCCAAACCCCGCACCCGCCGCGCCCCGTCCTTCCGCCGCTTCCCGAACCGTTCCCGGTACGCCCCGAAAATCGCCTCCACGTACTCCCGACTCCCGAACGCCGCCCCCGCCGTGAAGTATCGCACCCGACAACGCAGGTACTCGCCCAACGGCAACTTCCCATTCCCCTCCAACACCCCCACCACCGCCTCCCGCGACAGCGAACCCCGCAACGGACGACCATCCTCCCCAATCCCAGCCCGCCGTTCGTCCCCCTCCCGGAACACCCACACCCGATACAGCTCCAACGACTTGCCCGGCGACTCCTCCCGCCCCCGCTGCAGCGCCGTAACGAGG
>CAZSOV010000096.1:0-23986 GCA_964608505.1 uncultured Verrucomicrobiota bacterium | reverse complement strand
TCGGAGGTGAAACGGGTCCGGCGGACGGCGTTCGCCCCGCCGTCGGACGACGGCAGCCACGGACGGGCCGTGGTGCTTCGCGGTTTCGGACGTGCAAGGGCGGTCGTCGCCCGGCACGCCCGACAGGGTCGTGGAGTGCGGCAGTCCTCTGCCGCTTTGGCACGGGTTGGCAACGTCCGATCCACGAGTCCGTCCGGCCCTGATGTCGGGTCAGGCGCTCGTTCCGGTACGCATGGGCGGCGTAGGCTTCGAGCAGTTCCCGGGGGAGCGCCTCCCGGGCGGGCACCAACCGCGACAGCTCGTCGGGAATCTGGAGGGTGATCTGCATGGGTGGCTCCTGGGAAGTTGTACTTGCTATCCTGACAGCATGCTCGCGCCGGCATTCCATGACGCGCAACCCGTGGAGATAAAATAGGTTAGCGCAATTGCAACCGTCCGGTAGGGTCGGTTGTGTAAGGGGTTCGGATCGAGGTAAGATGCATTCGATATGGATATGGGAAGCGGAGTTTCAACCATCACGTCGAAATGGCAGGTGACCATCCCCGGAGAGATTCGGAAGGCGTTGGAGGTCCAAGTCGGTGAACGCCTCGCCTGGGAGGTGAAGGATGGCGTGTTGACCGCCCGACGACTGCCGCGCCTCAGCTCGTTGGCCGGATGCCTCGGGTCGCCGGACGGCGCTTCCGCGGTCAAGGTGGAGGGGAAGTCGGCTAGGGCCGAGGCATCGGTCTCCCGACATAAACGCATCTCGGGAGCCACCCCATGAGAGAACTGATTCTGGACGCGAACGTCCTGGTGCGGTTCCTGGTTCAGCGCTCGTCCGTGGATTTCGCCGATGCCTGGCTGGCGGCCACCGCCGCGGAAACCCATCGGGAGGTGGTCTCCTTCGATCGGGACCTGGACCGGTTCACGGACGTGAAGCGCTTCGAACCGACGGCGTAGCCGCGGGATCCCTCGGCATCCGACCCTCCGTCCGGGCGCCAAGGCTCCACGAGGGTAGCCGGGAACGCCGCGAGCGCCTACGCTTGCGCCCGGCACGATGGATTCGCGAACGATCCAGCATTACGCCGAGCACGCGCGGGAGTTGGCGGCGCGGTACGAGGGCGTGGAGAGCACCGCGGTGCGGTACGCCCGCGAGGTCTTCCCGCCCGGCGGAAGAGTGCTCGAGGTGGGGTTCGGCTCGGCGCGCGACTTGCATGCCCTTTTGGACGCCGGTTTCGACGTGGAAGGCGTCGATGCCTGCGAGGCGTTCGTGATCGACGCCGTCCGGCACCGTCCCCATCTCCAACGCAGGGTACGACGCGACAGCCTTCCGGAGCTTTCGACCGTCGCCGACGCCAGTCGCGACGGCGTTCTGTGCTGGGCCGTCCTGATGCACGTGCCGAAGGACGAGCTCATCGACACCCTCTTCCACCTGCGACGGGTGCTCCGGCCCGGGGGACGGTTGCTGCTTTCAACCCCCCTCGCCGGCCCCCCCACGGACCCGGGCACGGGTCGGGCCGTCGACGGTCGCCTGTTCAATGGCGTCACCCCCGAGCAGTTCCGATTCCTCTTCGAGCGGGTCGGGTTCCGGCACCTGAACCGCTGGGATTCGCCGGACACCCTCGGGCGCCCGGACCGGACGTGGTCCACGCAGGCCTTCGCCTGCGAAGGCACCTCCTCGCGCAACCTCGAGACCCTCGAGTCGATCCTGAATCGGGACCGGAAGGAGGGCGGATGAGGCTTCACCGCTGGGTGGCTTCTGGCACGCTTCTGGCGTAACCCCACCTGGCTGCGGACGACGCCCGTCCATACGGCGGGGTCCCGAAACGCGACGATGCAACCTGACTGGGACCATTGGCTGGAGCGGCTGTACAACCTCCGGCGCGACAAGCGCGGCTTGCATGAGCGCCCGCACAAGCCCGTCCTGCTGCTCAGCATCATCGATCTTCTGGACCGGGGTTTGTTGTTCGGCAATTCCGTGCCGCTGTCAGCGGAGCTGATCGCCACGTTCCAACGCATCTTCGCGATCGTGCGAAAGCACGACGACCAGCCGACGATTCAAAACCCGTTTTTCTTTCTCTCGGGGGACAAGTTCTGGCAACTCGTGCCGCAGCCCGGAAAGGAATGCGTTTATCGCGAGGGCCGAGCCTCCGGCGCTCCCGGTGTCCAGAGGCTGCGTGAGGAGGTGCATCATGGCCAGTTCGACGACGGGTTGTGGCGGTTGCTGGAGGACGACTTCTCCCGGCACCAACTGCGCGAAGCTCTGATCGCTCGCTACTTTCCCGAGGAGCGGGATCGATTGGCCGCGTTCACGGCCACGAGCCGGAAGGTTGCCCCCGCCGAGGTGCTGCGCGAGGACCCCCCGGTCCGCCGCGATGCGGCGTTTCGCAAAACGGTGCTGGAAATCTACGACTACCGATGTGCGGCCTGTGGGGTGCGGGTGATCGTGGATCACCAGGTTTCGTTGGTGGAGGCAGCGCACCTGATCCCCTTTGATGTGAGCCGGAACGACCGGCCCACGAACGGCATGGCGCTATGCCCAAACCATCACTGGGCCATGGATCGCTACCTGATTGCCCCCTGCCCGAACCGGGCGCGCGAGGCGGGAGTCTGGCAGGTCAACACCCGCCGCTTGGACCAGCGAATCGACGGTCAGAGGGAACTGGTGGCGCTGGCCGACAAGCCCGTCATCCCGCCGGTGGAAAAGAAGTTCTATCCAGCCCCGGAGAGCCTTCGGTGGCGGGAGAACCACCTGATGTCCCGCGTTTGAGCCGGGGAAAAGAACAGGCGCCTATCCTTCCCGCGCGTGAGCGCACTCCTCCAGCGCTCGATCCAGGAGGCTGGCGGGGTGATTCCTGAGCGCGATGGACGGCTTCCGGAGCATGAATTCCAGCGCGCGGAGGCGCCTGGCCTCATCGAGCGAAAACGAAGGTCCGCATCTGTTCAGCGCGAAGGAACTGGAGGAGGTGCTCCCGGAAACCCCAACGTGCCGTGATCCGGACGCGCTGTTGGTCCCGACGTCGCATCGCCCGTGAACTGGGCCTCCACCGCGAGACGGTCGGCCGACTCCTCGGCCCACTGGCCGGATCGGCCCTCGTCCCCCCGTCAGGTCGCCGACCGTCCGCACGACTGGCTCCCCTGGACCTACCGGACCACCCTCGCCGCCGACACGAGTTGAGCGAGGTGCCCTCCACCCGGTTGAAGCTCCTCCGATATCCGGCGCGCACGTAGCGCTCGCCTTGCCGACCCGTGAACCCGCCGGGCATCACGGCGCCACCGCTCCGAAATCGGGAAATTCCTGTCCTCACGCACGCTTGCCGAAGCAACACCCTCTCCCGCGCGATCAAAGGCATTTACCTGTACGTCCGGGATGACGAAACAGGGCGACATCTGGAAGCCCTGCTTCGAGCCTGAGGGCAGTGGATTGAGTTGACGTCAGCTGTTGCGGATTGCGAATCCGATCCTGGCGCGTTGTCCAAGGGACGGGCACTCTCGCGGTCGTCCCGGTACCCATGCCTGACCCCTCCCCATTTGAACTCAATGACCGACCAGCCTCCGGGTATGGCGGGGTGGCCAGCATCGCTCGCTACGGCTGGGAGTCGGGGTTCCCTGTGTTCGAGGCCAGCGACTCGCGAGTGATCCGCCAGGCACTGCAGGGCTTCATCCGGGATGCCTCACCAGAGCAGGTGCGTGCCTGGGACGACTCCATACCGAAGCTCCAAACCGAGTTTCGGGAGGTGCTGCTCCGCGATGCCGGCGCCTCCGAGTACACCGCGATTCTAGAGTATGAGCTCCCCATGGAATCCCGGCGACCGGACGTCGTCGTCCTCGCAGGCGGGGCGGTCGTGGTGCTGGAACTGAAGGGCAAAACGCGACCTTCGCAGGCCGACCTGGACCAGGCGTCCGCCTACGCACGCGACCTCCGCTGCTACCATCGGGAGTGCGCGGACCGAAAGGTCCATGCGGTGGTGGTGCCCACCCGGGCTCGTGGGGATTTCGGCTGCGAGGACGGGGTCCACATCCTTGGCCCAGACCGAATCGACGCCTTCGTTTGCGACCTGGCTCAAGAGGTCGCGGCAAGCCCGCTGGAGGCGGTGCGATTCTTATCGGCGGACGCGTATCGGCCGCTGCCGTCCCTCGTTCGTGCCGCACGTGAGCTTTTCAACTCCGGAACCCTTCGCACCATTCACCGGGCTCGGGCAGCGACGGATCCGGCAGTCGAGAGCATTGCCCGGATCATCCACGAGGCGGCGGCAACGCAGACCAGGCACCTGGTATTGGTCACGGGAGTGCCGGGAGCGGGAAAGACGCTGGTGGGATTGCGTACGGTGCATGCGCATTTCCTGGATGATCTGGCGATTGCGCGTCCGGACGGTGCTCCGACAGCGCCGGCGGTCTTTCTTTCCGGGAATGGACCCCTGGTGGACGTGCTTCAATACGAATTGCGGCTTGCGGGGGGCGACGGGAAGACGTTCGTCCGTGGAGTCAAAGACTACGTGAAGCGCTACTCGACGCGTCCTGGCCTGGTGCCTCCCCAGCACGTCCTTGTCTTCGACGAGGCGCAGCGCGCCTTCGACCCTGGACGCGTGCAGGAGCTCCATGGGGATCTGCCGGGGTTCAAGCCCGGGCAGTCGGAGCCGGCGCACTTCATCGAGTTCGCAGGTCGCATCCCGCAGTGGTGTGTCGTGATCGGATTGATCGGATCCGGGCAGGAGATCCATGTCGGCGAGGAGGCCGGACTGGGACAATGGCGCACGGCCGTCGAACAGGCACTGGAGCCGGGTGCCTGGCGGATTCATGGCCCACCAGATGTGCAGTCCCTCTTTGCCGGCTCAGCCATCCCGTTCGAGCCGCGAAGGGATCTTAGTCTGACGACTGAGATCCGCTTCCATCTCGCGACGGACTTGCATCGATTCGTGGGGCAGTTGCTGGAGGGCGACCCGGGACGCGAATGCGGGGGCCTCGCCAAGAGGCTGGAGAGCCAAGGGTACCACCTCCGGATCAGTCGGTCGCTGGAGATGGCAAGGGCTTACTTGAGGGAGCGGTACGCGACGAATCCGGAGGCGCGGTTTGGCACTATCGCCTCGTCCAAGGACAAGCACCTTGAGCAATTCGGCGTGCCCAACGGGTTCCAGGCCACGAAGCGCATCCGGTACGGGCCCTGGTATGGAGATGGGGAGGAGAGCCGCTCGTCGTGTCGGCACCTCCAGGATGTCATCACTGAATTCGGTGCGCAGGGGCTGGAGTTGGATGCGTCGCTGCTGGCCTGGGGCACGGATTTTCGGCGGCTCGCGGGAAGATGGTCCAACGACCTTGCTCGAGGCTATCGACTTGGTTCCAATGTTAAGGATCCCTTCCAGCTGCGGAAGAACGCTTACCGGGTGCTCCTGACTCGGGGTCGCGATGCCACCGTCGTTTACGTGCCGCGCATGCCGGAGCTTGATCAAACCCATGGATTCCTTGTCGATGCCGGGTTCAAGGAACTCCGCGATCCGGAAGGGGACTTCGGGGACGCGATTGCCGGGGCTACTTCACCGGCGGTGTCCCCGTCACGAACTCCGATGCCCCCACGTCCCAGGTAGAGCTTTGCGGACGCGGGTGGCCGTACGCGTCCACCCCGAAGCCCTCCAAGCTGATTCCGCCATCGACCACGGGCGCTGCGCGGATGGACCTTCGCCAGCCACGGAGGGTCCGTACCAAACGGTCTGGCCAATGAGTTCTGCGAATTCGAGATTCAACCGCAGCTTCCCTCCGTTCTCTCCGTTTCCTGTTCTACAGCGGCATCGCTCCGGCTCAGGCAAATGGGGTGCCGAGTTTGCCGCCCAATTCCAGGATGTGTTGCCGGGCTTTGTCGTATTCCTCGGCGTTGGGGAGATGTTCCAGCAGGAGTGGTACTGACTGCGGCAGACGACTCAGGCGCCTCAGGTAGGTGGCATAGTCCATCGATCCGGCGCCGGGACGGACCTCGCGGAAATGGACGTTCATTTCAACATCCCACACGAGGTCCTTGGCGTGGCAGCTCACGATCCATTTCCCGAGCTTGTCGAAGCACTCGTTCAACAGGGCCGTGTTGGCGTAGAAACGGTTCGGCGAGTTGACAAGGTTGCACGGGTCCAAGTGGACGGCAAAGGCCTTGCGGTCGACCGCACGGATCATCTTCAGGCAGCTGTCGGCGCTGTCCGGGAGCGCCCACCCCATCATTTCGTAGGCGAATTTGGCCCGCGTCGGTTTCACTGCATCGAGGATCTTCCGCGCGTTTTCCACGACAGCATCGAAGAATCGGGGGGACAGGTTGTCGGGATGGGGGCCGTACCATTCCTTGGTGCTGAAGGAACCGGCGATGTCGACGCAACACCGGGCGCCGATGGCCTCGGCGAGGGCGAGTCCATCGGTTACGGTCTTGAGGTTCGCCGTGCGACGGTCCGGATCGGCATCGAGGAGGTTCACCCAGCGCCCGACTTCGGCGATCACCACGTCGTGTTTTGCGAAGGCGGCGGCGGTCGCACGGATGCGGTCCGAATCGTTGAGAGCGATGGCGGGACAGTAGGCGGCGCCGTAACCGAGGTTCCGGTGGGCCATCGCCAACTGCTCGGGATCATCGGATTTCTGGAATATCGGGCCACCCAGACGGATGGGCACCGAAGCGCGCCGACCGGATCGGGGGCCCGAGGAGGCAAGGCCGCTGGCCATGGTTCCGGCACTCACCCCTGCGAGGCAGGCGCCACGGAGAAAGCCGCGTCGGGTCAACGGAGTGGGATTCACGGCGCGAGTCTAGCCGGCGGGGCTACGAGATCCACTGCGATGACGTGGATGTCGGCGACCGTGACTCGGGTGGATGCGCTCTGTGGCCCGACACGCGGAGCCTCGCCAAGGGAGATCCCCTCTGCCATTCTCACCCTCCATGAGCGTCATCGCGTCGAGCACTACCGGGTACCGCTACATTGCCCGTGTTCCGGGCGTACGCGGGGGCAATCCGATCGTCTAGGGCACGCGTGTCGGGGTGCATGACGTGGTCGGCCTTCTCCAGAACGGCGAGACCCTGGAGACGCTCGTGGCCGGATGCTTTCCGAATTTGAGCCGTTCGCAGGTTTATGAATGCCTCGCCTACTACGAGGATCATCGACCTGAGATTGATCTGCTGGTCGCCCGCCAAAAGGCGCCCGCCATCCCGTGAAGTTCTTGCTGGATCACGACGTTCCCCATGACGCCGCCTTTCCCTTGGAGGCGCTCGGGTACGAGGTGCTGAAATTGCGAGACCTTGCACCCATTCGTCGAGCGACCGCATCTGCTCGGCGCGGCGGAGGCGGATGAGGTGTATTGGCCGTTCAAGCCATTCGCCGTCTTACGGGGTCGCCCGCCCGTGCGTAGTTTTTCGACGTGAATGAGACGGCCCCGACTGCGGCGACGAACGACTCCCACGTTCGCCAGCGGCGGCTTGACCTGGCGCGGAAAGCCTATCGGGACTTTCACGCCCAGTGCTTCTGGTCGTGTCGGGCGAATGCGGAGATCACCGAGGCCAAGGTGCCCTTCGTGATCCGTGGCCTGCGCGAACACGGAGATTTGGCCGGTTATCGGGTCGCCGCCGACTGATGCCGCCAGGCGCCTTCGAACGCGAGGTGCTCGGCATTCTGGCGGCCAACAGGAATCCCGACAGCGATGTGGCGGGAGCCACTCTGCCGAATCGGGACCCGGCTTCGCCCCGGACCTGCCGGGATGTGGACGTCTTCCACGACACCCTCGAAAGCCTGCCCGACGTCGGCTGCCTCTACCTGGATGCAGCAGGTCGACCGGTCGGTCCCCACCCCACCTCGCCGGACTTCCTGCACCTCCGACGCCACTTCGGCACCGCGAAAGGCGCCTGGCCACGGATCGGGGAGGGTTGAACCGAGCCGCGGCGGTCCGGAGCCCTCGCAGGGCTTCGGCACGGCGAGCGGGTCCGGCAAGGCAACCCCAGCGTCGAGAATGTCTCGGGCTCCTCCGGGCGATGGTCCTGTGCTGCCTGCGATCCTTCACGGCCGTCGCGGAGGACGGGAATCCGAACGTGAAGATCGAGTACGATCCCCTCGAATTGCTCGACCTCCTCAAGCGGGACTTCACCCACATGAACCGTGTCCGCGAGCGGGCCGGCATGTTTGACCAGTCCATCGAGGCCCGCACGAACGCGCTCTTCGCATTCTTCGGCCTTCCGACCGGCGATGATCTGCCAGGGTGATGCCGGTGGTGGTGGTGCCATGCGGGTTCGTTCCGAGAAACAACTTCCCGAACGTGGCCGTGCGGAATCCGGAATACTTCGCGAAGGAGCTACGGGACGCCGAGCGCGCCATCAGCGATGCTGACATCGAGGCCGTCGCCCAACATTTGGAGAAGCTCAGCCGGGCGTGGCATTGTAGGACCGCGGAGTCCCTTCGGAAAGAACGGCGACATTCATCGTCCATTCGAACCAAATCCCAAGGACGTCGGCCTCGATGAGTCGATCAGGACGTTGGCGTCCTTGACGGCAACCTTCATCGGCGGGGTTAACCGAGGACCTCCTGCAAATCCCGGCGCAGGGTTACGAGGTCGATGCCAAGCAGCTCCGCTCCCTTTGCGATGCTGATGATGTCCTCGGCAACCGCCCGGAGAACCAGTTGGCGGAATCGGCCATGATGTTCGGGACGCTGGTAGAGGACGTCACCGGGCTCGCCCTTGGTCCTCCACTCCTGGTCGTTGGCGTAAATACAGAAGCGCTTAAAGACCGCAGGGCTGATCAGTCCCAGCTGCTCGGCGCGTTTCATGATCCCCCGGATGGAGACTCCAAAGGTCTCCTTCAGATGGATCAATTCGCCCACCCCGAGGTGGTTGCGGTGGCTGCCGAACGCGGGCTTGAACGATTCCTCGGGGAGAAGGAAGGCGCCCGCGAACCGGGCCACGGGCGGTTCTTCCTCGCGGTCCGCAGTCCCATCGGCAAAGGGGAGCACGATATGGGCGAGCTCGTGCACCTCGGTCATCCGTTTCCGAGGAACATTGGAGTTCAGCCAACTGGCCACCACCACCACGGGGCCGGCGCCGGTCCCGGCCTTCAAGCCGTCGAACTGCCGATCCTCGGTGGCCAGCTCGAAGACCTTGATGCCGTTGTCTTCGAGCAGTTGTTGGACATTGGGGAGAGGGTCCACCCCGAGATTCCATTTCTTGCGCAGGCGCCGGGCAAAGTCCTCCGCTTGTTCCGGCTCGGTGATGGTCTCGCCGGGAAACGGAGGGTCGAAGGTACGGACGTCACCGACCAGTTCCTCGATCTCCTGATAGCGCTCGAAATACTCGGACGCCTGCTCCCGAAACGCGGTCTCCGCGGTGACGGAGAGCCGGGACTTCTTCCGGAACCGGATCCCGGTCAGTTGAAGTCGAAACGGGCGGAAAAAGAAGTCGGGGCTCTGCTTGAGGGCTTCCGCCAACGCAAGGAGCACGCCACTCGAAGGCTCCATTTTCCCGTGCTCGTACTTGGCGAGCGCGGCGTAGGTCACGGCACCGCCGATCTGCTCCGATAATTCTCGAAGCGACCATCCCATCATCTGCCGCGCCTGGAGAAGGCGCCGGGGAAAAGGGCTCGGAGTGGGGTCGCTCATCAGGTTAACAAAATGATATACGAGATAATGGTTTGTCAACCTTGCGGTTCTCTCCCGATCCCAATTCGCGAATCACCGCGAAGTCGACGTGGGCTGGCGGCGGCGCTGCCCATTTTTGAGCTGTCGAATGGCTCCAGGAATCCGTGTGGGCCCCGGTCGGTGCCTGACGACAGGGGTGGTGCGGCGGACTCCTCGAGAAGTCGCGGGTCCCTGCTCACCCGGAGGTTGCGAATGCCCGGATCGTCACCGAGATCCGCTTTCCGGTGAGCCGCTTCGAAGCCGTGACTTCGTGCGTGAAGGCCCGGTTGGTCGCCCATGGCAGGATGAACACGCTGCCGTCGCAGGTCCGGAAGTCGATCGCCGGGGCGCGGGGTTCGTGGGGCCATGGACGCAGCCGGAACACCCGTTCCTCGCCGAACGACACCGTCACGATGGCGGAGTTGGGCACCAGGTTTTGGGTGCTATCGCGATGACGGCCGATGTAGTGCCCCAACTGGCCATCATACCAGTTGAGCAGAAGCCCGTTGAGCGCAGGATCGATGGCCAAACGACACCAGCCCAGAACCGGTTCGAGGATGCCAGGAACGGGGAGCGCCTGGCTCACCTGCCCGCTGAACCGGTAGTTCACGCCATAGGCCTGTTGCCACCGGGGAATCTTCACCCTGCGCCCATGCATTTGGATCTCCGGGAACTCCGGCGGATGGAGCCCCCAAAGCCGCTCGAAGGCGATCCTTTCGATCAACTCGCGCGGCAGTTGCCCAGTCAGGAAATCGTGGCCCCCTGGGAGCTTCTGGCTTTGAAAACCAACGGCATTCATCGGTTGCGAAGGTGCGGGCAGGCTAATCACGAGACCGGCACATGCAATGGGTCCGGTATCGTCATCAGGGTGCCTCGGATAAAGCCCACCTCGTCGCGCTGAGGCGACCGAGGAAAGTGCCAGTGGGGCCTGCTGACGCCGAACCTTCCACCCTGGCTTCACCGACACGTGGCCCAAAGGGCGTTTCCACGAAGGGACCCGGGTTGATCTTGGCGTGGCTCTTGGGGATGACGGGGATCTTCGTCTCGGTGCCCGTCAGCACCGTGAACCCGAAGCCGTGGCCGAGGGCACGATGGCGCTCCGCGTGCAACCGGAGGCCGCGGAGGGTCCCGGCCATCCTGTCCGCATCCGCCTGGTCGGCGGCGGAGTCCGGTGCATCGAGCAACGCCGCCACAGGCGAATGGCGAAGGCCCGACGCGAGGGCGTGACTTCGATCCGCTCGAAGGGCCGCCGGCAGCTCCAAGCGCTGGATCAGTACCCGAAGCCAAATCCTCGTCACGCGGACGTTGAAGTCTTGGAGCCCGGTCTCGACAAAACGGGTGGCCCCATGCGGCGGTGGAGTTCCTCCAGCCATGCCAGGTCGACAGGCTCGCCCTCGAAGGCCATGGACTCGGCCACGTTGCGAGGGATGCTCTGCCAACGGCGGCGGAGTCGTTCTTCCTCGGGCAAGGCGCGCCATCGTTCCAGGCGTTCGGCGACCGTCATGGAGGCAATCTGGTCCGGGCTCGCCTGATCCGGAAGTCTGCCGTTTCGTGGACGCGGCGGATCGGGCGCGGCGGTGCCCTGAATCGGCGCGAACGGGTGCTCGGGAGGAGACGCCGCGGTACGGCCATCGCCAGTCAAGTTCAGTTCCCGCCGAGCCGGGATGGGGAATCCCAAGGCGGGAATTTTGGGGTGGAATTCCCACCACGGTTACCATCGGGGACGAATCGGGCGCCCTGTGAATCCATGGGATTGCCGCGTTCGGCCGACGATTTCGCGGGCGGATATCCTCACCTGCCGAATCGCGGAGAAGGCCTGATCAGCAAGCCGCCGGGGAGGAAGACGTTCCGAAGGTTGGTAGCGCGTACGGGAATCGAATCCAAGAATTGTCAAGACCGAAGTTTCGGAAACACGCACCAAACCCTCGTCAATACAGGCCGAAATCGACTTTACAGGTTCGACGTGAAAAACCGGACTACAGGCGTAAAACCGAAACTTTCCGAAGACTTTTTGTCATATTTTGTCATGCAGAAGGCGTTCATCCTGCCCGAATCCCGCAGAACGGGTGACCGTCCCGTAATGGGATGGAGGCAGAGGGAGGAAAACTAGGTCGATCCCCTCACCGGCAAACGCACCAGCCTCGGCGAGGGTTCGACGAACACTTCGCCTTCCTGAACCGCGTCACCTTGCACAGCTACCGCTACGCCTGGGCCGAACGCGCCAAGACGGCCGGCTACCCCGAGCGCTTCGCCCAGGAAGCCCTCGGCCACAACAGCAAGGCCGTCCACCGCGCGTATCCCCCCGCCACGCGGGGACCTGCCTGCCCTCCCTCGTCGACTACGAACGCCTCGCCGCGAACGGAAGGTCGTCGAGGTGGGCTGCCGGGGTCCCCCGGTCGATCACGACGCGAGCGCCCGACCGGCCCAACAAAGCGCGAAACCCTCACCCGATCTCCTCCGGATAGAAGTGTGGGGTGCCGCCACGAACCACGCCTCACGAGACCCCCTCCACTGCCCAGGCAGGACTCGGCGGCTTGGATGGCCAATTCGCGGCCACCCTCCCCCCCCTGACCAGCACGGAATACCCATCAACATGAGCGACAACTCCAAGATCGAGTGGACGGACGCGACCTGGAACCCCGTTCGAGGCTGCTCGAAGGTCAGCCCGGGATGCGCCCATTGTTATGCCGAGACGTTCGCCGAACGCTTTCGCGGCGTTTCAGGGCATCCCTTCGAGTTCGGTTTCGACCCGCGGTTGGTGCCCGCCAAGCTCGGCGACCCGCTTCGCTGGCCCTCGCCTCGCATGATCTTCGTCAATTCGATGAGCGACCTGTTCCACGAAAGCGTTCCGGACAACTACATCGAGCGCGTGGTCCGAATCATGGCCGCCGCGAGTTGGCACACGTTCCAAGTCCTCACCAAGCGATCCGAACGCCTACTGGGCTTGCTCTCCGGACCGTTGCGGTTCGCCTCCTCCCTCCCCCACGTTTGGTGGGGCGTCAGCGTGGATACCCGCCGCCACGGGTTGCCCCGGATTGATCATCTCCGCCTGGCGCCCGCTGCGGTTCGGTTCCTTTCCATCGAACCCCTGCTCGAAGCCCTCGGCTCCTTCGACCTTTCGGGAATCGACTGGGTGATCGTCGGCGGCGAGAGCGGCCCCGGCGCCCGGCCCATGGACCCAGCCTGGGTCCGTTCCATTCGCGACCAGTGCGCTACGAACGGCGTCCCCTTCTTCTTCAAGCAGTGGGGTGGTGTCCGAAAGAGCACAACCGGCCGTGAACTCGATGGCCGGACCTACGACGAATTCCCACGACGAACGGAAGCCGCCGCGCCAACCATCTCGACCCGCCGCCGCCTCCAACGCGAACTCTCCCTCGCATAGGTACCGAACCAAGCTCTTCCACCGCCGGTGCTGCCTCCTGGGGATCCGTGGGATCACCCCGCATTCCTATCGCTACGCCTGGGCCGAGCGCGCGACGCTCTGCAGCTACCCCGAACGCTTCGCCCAAGCCGCACCCGGCCACAACAACGAGGCCGGCCACCGGTGGACAACCGCCGCCAAGGACCGCGCCTTCGACCCCATCCGCCGCGCCGTCATCGCCGAGACCCGCGCGGAAACGCTCATCGCCGTGCTCCACGCCGGAACGGTCAGCACCAACGTCAACCTCCGGAAGCTCCACAACTACTGCCTCGATATGGGCTGGCTCCCCTGGCCGATCATCCCGAAGCGCCAATGGCCCGCCGTCCGCTATGGCGAGAAACGCGCCATCCGCTTCGACGAACACTTCGCCATCCTCGACCGCGAACCAAACCCGGAGCGCCGCGCCTTCTACGAGCTCTGCTGGCATCTCGGCGGCGCCCAGGGCGACATCGCGAGCCTGACCGCCGAGGACATCGACTGGGACCGGGGCCTCATCTCGTACTTCCGCCGCAAGACGCACTCCGTCGCCCTGATTCGGATCGGCGACGACGTCGCCGCCGTGCTCCGCCGACTCCCCGCCTCGGGTCCCCTCTTCCCGCACCTCCGGCTCGTCCGCGCCGCGGATCGGGCCACGGAATTCAAGCAACGCTGCCGCGGCCTTGGCATCGAGGGCGTCACCCTGCACAGCTACCGCTACGCCTGGGCCGAACGCGCCAAAACGGCCGGCTACCCCGAGCGCTTCGCCCAGGAAGCCCTCGGGCACAACAGCAAAGCCGTCCACCGCGCCTACGCCCGCCACGCCGAGGTCACCCTGCCATCCCTCGAAGAGTTCGAAGCGAAAGCCCAGGGGCGCAAAATCGTGCGGATAGGATTTGGATCGCGACCCCAGACGGAGGAACGCATCCCGGTGGACGCCCCTGCGACGGCGAGGATCGACTTCAGGACCTGACGGGTCCCCGTCCACCTCGGCCCGCGCCGAAACCGCAACGATGGCGGGGCCGTCCTTTCCTGTCTTGAGCTCCACTGTCGCGCAGTTCGCATCAGGTAGCCCCGTTCTCCCGGCCGCCGTTCCCGAACACGTTGGCCAACCGAGTGACGAGCGATGCCACGGACCGCGCCGCCATTAACCACGAGAGCCGGATCCTCCCACCCGCTCTGAGCCCTGCTCGGTGTCGAAGCGGTATTGCGGCCTTGGGCGCCAACGACTTGGCCGAGCAGTCGGGTGGATCATGAACTCCGGCCGCCAGGCTCAAGCCTCCGCCCAGCCCTTCGGCGGCCGAGTGCACCTAATACTCCGGCACCTCGCCGCGCCCGGCGACCCGTGGCGAAACGACTCCTTGGAATGGGGTGCCCAGTTCGACAACGTTGTCGCGGCTCATTCGACCCCACGAGGGCGGAATGATTCGGAACAAATGCTGATCGTTGTTGAAGGGTGTATCGGGGTGGGCAAGACGACCGTGTCCAATGGACTCGCGTCGCTTCGCGGCAGCGTGCCTCTGTTGGAGTCGTTTGAAGCCAATCCGTTCTTGACCGCCTTCTACAGGGACCCGATCGGCACCGCGCTCGAAACGGAGTTCTCGTTCCTGTTGATGCACTATCACCAGCTCAAGAACTGCGCGCATCACGCCCGAACTTCTGAGGTCGTGTCGGATTTCCATCTCGGCAAAGACCTTCTTTACGCCGAGCTCAATCTGCTGAAACCACGGGCTCGGACGCTCTTCAACCAACTCTATGAGCTGCTGCTAGCGGAACTTCCACACGAGTCCTTGATGGTCTTTTTGTCGGCGCCTACTGCACTTGTGCTTGAGCGCATTCGGCAAAGGAAGCGTGATTTCGAGCTCGAAATTGACACCGACTATTTCGCGCGGGTGAACGCCAGGTACGAGGAGTTCTACGCGCATTATCCAGGTCGGAAGCTGCAAGTTCCCATGGCAGAATGGGACTTCGTCAAGGATCCCACCCTCTTTCAGGCGCTATCCATAAGGATCGACGGAGCGCTGAAATCACCGTGAGGGCCGAATCAGCGAAAGCACAGGGGAAACCGTCACGGTCCCTGCGCCGTGGTCCGCCCGTACTGGCCGGCCTGCCGGACGACTATTTTCGGGTCCGCGACTTCGAATACGTCCAGCCCCTCTATGATCTGGCGTTCCTCCTGGAGGTGAACGCTTTGGCCAACAAAAGCGAAGTCCCAAAGTACCGAACGTTTTCATTGTGGAAGGCAGCCTACAGCTTGGATGGCTATGGAACTACGATTGATCGATGGCTGGACGGGATCGCCAAGGACGATGATCTGGATTACGTTCCATCGCCACGAATCCGACAACACCTAAGCCAAATCCGCAAAACGGGTAGCCACCCCGAACTACGCCCATATCAGAGCGCGCGATTTTCCCGCTGTTTACGTCTCCGTTCCGTGCGCGGACTTGGGCCGGCCCAAATCGCCCAAACCATAAGGGCGCAATCGCTGTCGGACGAATGGCTTCGCAAGGCAGAGGTCGGGACCGGACCTCAGTACGACCGGATGCTCGGACTCTTCAAAGGCGAGATCGACGGACCGTGGCAGAGCGCCCACATCGTGCCGCCGCTGCTCCGATTCTTGCACCACGCGGAACGGGTTCTCGGGCAGCCCGTAAGTTGGCACATAGAGGGATTGGAGGATCCGTTCAAGGCCGTCCTCGTGGCGGTGACAGTCGAGGCCCGTCTGGAAGCGATGGTCCTGAAGTCCGCTATCACTGGGGTTCTGAAGCGTGAACGGCTCTTCCGGTGCCACCCCAAGCAGCCCGCACAAGGGCTGAGAATCCGCCATCAGCTCGGTTGGTCGTTCACCATCGAGGCCCATCAATCACCCAAACGCGGCTGCGCCATCCTCGAACTGGCGCGGGAACTCGATCCGTTTGTCCATCCGGGAGGCAACGACAACGACCTGCTCTCGGACCTCCACCTTCATACCGCGTGGTCAGATGGCAGCGCGTCGGTGAACGCGATGGCTCAAGCGATCGTGGCTAATGGACTCAAATTCTTTGCCGTCACCGACCATAGCAGGTCCAGCAAACTCCAGGGCGGGCTGACGCCGGTCCTCTGGTTGCGGCAGGCCAACGCGCTGAGCTTGGCAGCCCCGATCTGTCCAGTGCTGCACGGCATCGAGGTCGACATCCTCAAGGATGGTTCCTTGGATCTGCCGCATTCGCTTCTGGCGGCAGCGGATCTGGTGGTGGCCTCAGTGCATTCGAGCTGGACCACCAGCATTCACGAGAACACCCAACGACTCCTCAGGGCAATTGAGACTGGTTGCGTGGACATCCTTGCCCATCCAACTTCGGCAGTTATCGGCAAGCCGGGCGTGCCCGACTACCTGCGTGAACCAGCCAATGTGGATTGGGATACCGTGTTCGCTTGGTGCGCGCGTTGGCACGTGGCCTTGGAGATGAACTGCTTCCCATCCAGGCTCGACTTGTCGCCCCAGTTACTTCGAAAAGCCATTGCAGCAGGTTGCGCGATCTCGATTGGTTCCGATGCCCACGCGCGTTCCCACCTTCAGAACCTGCGCTTTGGGGAGGCGGCACTAAGGCAACTCGATGCGCCAGTGGTCCTCAACCGGCTGCCGTTGGACGGCCTCCGGTCATGGATTCGGGCCGCGCGGCTCCGTCGAAACGGACTGACCAAGTCGACGGCCTTCTTCGACCAAGCCGAGTTTCGCTTCGACGCCGAAACGAAACAGAGCACACCCCCGATTTCAGCCCGGATCCAACCCCCACGTTCGATCCCCACCGGATCACGGGTGGTTGGCATCGACCTCACGGCCGGGGACAAGCCGACCGGAGTCGCGCTCTTGAACGAGCTCCGAGTAGAAACCTGCTCCCTCTCCACCGACGAGGACATCCTGAGTTTCGTCCGCCGGCACCGACCAATGATCGTCAGCATTGATTCGCCACTAGGGCTGCCTGGGGGAGGCCAGACGATTGATCGCAACGCCGGTATCGTTCGGGTGGCGGAACATGATCTCGCCAGCATCGGCATTCCATCATACCCTGCACTCATCGATTCCATGGAGAAGCTGACCCTACGGGGAATTGGCTTGCGGCGGGCCATCGAGGCTTTTCCTAAGCCCCCGCTAGTAATCGAATCTTATCCCGGTGCTGCACAAGACATTCTCTGCATACCCCGCAAACAAAAGAGCCTCGCGCTCCTCCGGGAAGGCCTTCGCCGACTAGGCCTCGAAGGTGCCGGCCTTGACACCAAATCGCACGACGAGATGGATGCGATCACCTCAGCCATCGTGGGACGATACCACGAGGCCAGACTGTTCGAGCCGATGGGGATCCCAAGCGAAGCTCAGTTGATCGTACCTAAAGTCGGCCCTCTGGCCTTTGAACATGACCCGGTCATCTGTCTGGCGGGAAAGACAGGAGCGGGAAAGTCCGTAGCAGCCCGATATCTAAGCGTGTTCTACGGGTTCACCTGGGTGCGTACACGCGATGTAATTCGGGATCTCCTGCTCGAAGATGCAATGACCGAGCCGACGAAGCGACTGTGGGATCGTACAGTAGAGCCTTCGACTCTCACGGAAGCTGATCTGAGGGATTTTGGGGCGGTCATCCTGAACAAATATAAACAGGAGCCATTGCGCAAACAGGTCCTCAAAACCGTAAGAAACTGCCACGCTCCAGTGGTGGTGGATTCCATCCGTGACCCGATGGACGTAGAACGCGGGGCCCTTGGAGACCGGCCGATGCTCATTTGGTTCGTAGATTGCCCCGACGCGATTATTCGAAATCGCCTCATCGAGACTAGGAAACTGGGCGAAAAGCGCATTTCCAACCCGACCCCGGTCGACAGAACCGCTCCGGAGATTCGGCTCCAAGCTAACCAGATTATTTCAAATTCCGGGTCGCTGGAGGATCTTCGATGGTCGGTTGACAACTCTTTATTCGCGGCGATCCGGGTAGAGACGCATAGAGCGTCCTAGAACTGGCGCTTGGAAGCACGCCGGTCCCGTATATACTGGGCGAAGTCAGTACCGCGCAGTGATTTCCGCTCCAGTAGATCTCTCAGCTGACGATCGGGTATCGCGTCGATCGATCTTAAAGAGATGGGTCCTCTGCGTAGCGCCGCCACGTGGCTGTATTTGAGCGAAACGTGCTCGCTGTATTCGTTAAGCAGTTTCCGAAACACGGCCGCTGTCATATTCTCCAGGTTGTCGCCGATGTCTTTCTCGCTGCCAATGCGCTTAAATAGCGACTTGCAGTCTCCATACGTCAGCAAGTCGAAAATAATTTGATGCTTTTTGGATCCCTTCAGCAGTCTTTCAAGCGCCGCCTCAGCCTTAGCTTGCTGCCCCGGGTTGGGCCGCGGATCAAAAAAGCACTGAAGCTTCCGAATCTTCTCATGAGATACCGGCGGGCCCATGCAGAGAAGAAAGTCGAACCGACCGGCCCGCTTGATTGCTCCATCGAAGTTCTCCTGGAAATTCGTAGCCATGAAAAAAACCACCCCGCCCTTATCATGCAGGGCAGCTAGCTTCGGCAGCATGGATGTGGTCAAGAACTGTGTCGCCGTGTCGAGATGGCTAGTGCCTGAATCCTTCCCAGTAGGACCTCGCCTCTGCGTGAGTGCATCCATTTCATCAAAGAGCACAACAACTGCGGCCAGATCCATCAGATCAGTGAATATTTCTTCGGCCTGCAAATAGACATTTTGAAAACTACCTTTGACAAACTCTGAAGGATTGATCTCCACGATAGGCCAACCCAGATCCTGCGCAACGGCCTTTGTGATCTGTGTTTTCGACGTTCCCGGAGGTCCAAATAGAAGGGCCGAGAGCGGTGTTTTCGTAGGATTGCGACGGATATCGGACTCGGTCTTTGGGTAGTGCTGTGGGATGAAGTCCTCGGTTAGTATCGAAATAAGTCCCTTGTGGCCCCCATCAATAAAGATATCAATATCCTGCAATGCACTTAGCGCTCTCCCGAAGTTTTTCTTCCTCCAGTCGACATCCTTCCGGATCTCCTCGACGAATTCTGCGACGGGCATCTTCGGCGAACGAGCCCCGTATTTCTTCAAAACCCGCTTCTGGATTCGCCGAGAGAGAACACTACTCAATTCCCATAGGAACATGTGCACTACGGCGGTTGCCCAGGATTCGGGGTGCTCCCTTTCGAGCAACTCGATGTCGCCTCCGGAATTCCAGCCAGTGTATGGCAAACCGTCCTCAGAGCACTTAAGGGAATTCTTTTCGCACCAAGCTACCGCATCTTCGATACCTTTAAGAATGGTCTCTTGATCGAGAAGGCTGCTCTCCGTGCGGCCAAATTCTGCCAGCACGGCCTCCAGCATCTCAAAAGTGAAACAGAAGTTCGACCCGGCGTCCTGGTAGTGAAAGAGCGGAAAGTACTTTGGCCATATACCGCTCGGTGCTTGGCGCTTGAACAATTCAAGAATCGAGTGTTCCAGTTCGACCATCGACGGGAGCATGTCACGATGGGCCTTTTCCGTTCCTAACTCCGCTCGCGCAGCAATGCTGCGAAGCTTGGCGCAAAGACAGGCAGCCATCGCCATGGCCACTGGATCCATCATCGCATCGTGGTTCGCCAGAACAAGAGACCGTTCGTGGTTGAACTCCTTCGCAGCCCAGGCGCATAAACCCTCCCAAGATCGTGGCTCCAAGGAGATTTCTCCACGTTCGAGAGCGTCTACAAACCAGTAGAGCACGGTCGCGCTAGTCGAATACTCATTAATCCCGAAATTCCCTGGATGTTCAGCGATCTCTACAGCGATCTGACTCAAGGTTTTTGCCGAGGAACCGGCGAAGAAAGGCTGCAGTTGCTCAACGAGCAGCCCCCGGTTAGCTCGTGCCAAATCGTACCCTGTCGGCCAGCTGGCCAGCTGCGATTTTGTAGAATCCGAGACTTTGTCAAAAAGTGCTTCTGAGTAAATCCAACCTGATTGAATATATCGCCGAAAATCCAGTCCTATCTTTCTTGTTAACGCGCTCTTCTTCTTTTCAGAGACTGTTGTTGTAGCGCTCGGATTCACTTCACTCAAGAGGCGACGGGTCTCATCGGAGAGCGATGAGTAAAGGACCCTCGCGAGATCGTCGGCGCCCGATCTAAGGTAGGCGATTAGACCATCAGTATCGGTGATTCCTAGATTCAATTCCCACGGCTTAGGTGGAACAGCTGACGCGTCTAACAGGTCGTCTTGCTTCAGGAATCCGTAGGTACGAAGGACAAGAGTGGTGGAGAAGGGATTGTCGGCCGTTAATCCCGAACTCATCCAAGGTGCGGCAACAAGGCGTGAAAAAATCGAATGGGCCTTTGCTTTCGCGTTCGGGATATCCTTTTCGACGTCGTAGAATTTGCGAAAGTTGTTGGACAGCACCAACGCCATTACGCAGGAGCACGTAGTGGTTACGTTCACATCCCCGTCAATCGAACGTGATCCTGGCTTACGTACGAAGGTCTCTTTGTCCAGCTTGTGACGGAAAGGGGCCAAGTCCGAGACCAGCGTGCTCAGGAGCAGGTCTGCGCGTAGGCGCAGTTCACGCAGGCGCTTCAGGTCGGGATCAGGCATGGGGCATCCTGCTGAGTTTTGATTGGGGCAAGTTTGCCACAACGTCGAGTGTGCCGAAGCCAGTTCCGGCGAACTGGACCGGTACAGCCGTGGCGAGTTCCAGGTCTTGGAGGAACTTGCGTGCACCCGGGGTGAGGCGCTTCAAGTCGGTGAGACCTGTGTTGGCGTAGTCGAGACGATCAAACCCCATCACGGCGAGGGTCGTCGGGCGGTTGAAAGCGCAAGCCAGTTTCACTAATTCAAGGTCGAAAAGGGCGACTCGGCGGAGGCGCTTCGTAACGGAGGTCAGTTCCGGCATCACATCGGGCGCCCCCGAGATATCTCGGATGGCCTCCCAGGTGGTTTCGTTGGCAAACGGTCCGCTGGTGCCGCCGACGCGGATGGGAAAGGTACGGATTACCATGACGATGCGGTCGATCATGCGCGGGGAGAGTCCCACCTCCATCGCGAATCCGGCGGCGGTCGTGTCGCGCGAAGTGACATACGGGTAATCGGGTCCATGAAGCAGGGACAGCGCGAACCCCTGGGTGCCCTCAACGATCACGTCACCCCCATCATCGACCACCTGATGTAGCAATGGGGCGACGGGCTCGACGCGGCACCGCTCTCGCAGTGCCTGAGAGTCCTTGGCGAGCGGGACGCTGGGCGAGCGGGACATTCGTCGAATCAAGGCGGCCCCGGTGCCGGAGCAGGTGCTCGCGATGCCGGTCAGGCCAATCCGCTCCGAGCGGCGATCGTCCTCGGTGACCAGCACCGCGCGGGGGTCGACGACGATGCGAGCCGGATCGATCTGCAACTGGTCGAGCTCGTGAATGAGCAGATCTGTTTCGACAACGCAACCCGCTGCAATGCAGAATATTGCACGATTCGGCTCAGAACATGATGGGACCTGGCGAAGAACCACATCCGCGCCGCCAATCGTGACGGTGTGGCCAGAATTAGGGCCACCGCATCGGACCAGCCACGGGGAAGCGGACTCCCGCGCCAGAAGGGCAACGACCTTGCCCTTTCCTTCCGAACCGTATTGACCTCCAACGACGATTGTTGCGGGCATGGTTGAACGGTGATGTCTTCGCTGCAGGGACTATGCGCGACAGACATTTGGGCAGCGGTTTGCAGCCCGTCGAGACGAAACTCTCGGCGCCGGACGAAATGCCAAGGCATTGATCAACAAAGCGTTGCACGCCAGTTCGTTGCGCCCAGCTGTGCCGCTTCAGTCCCCAAGCGTCGTTAGAGCTCCGATTGCTCCAGGCGGACCTTGATGCGTGCCCAATCTGGCACGAGCTCCGATAGCGAGCCGTAGAATCGGGCGTTGTGGTGTGGATGCTTTAGGTGGCACACCTCGTGTGCGATGACGTAATCGACACAGGCGGACGGCGCCTTGGCGAGTTCGGGGTTCAGATAGATACGGCCATCGCGGTGCGCACTTCCCCAACGTTTGGGCATACGGAGGAGTCGCAGCCTGGGAACTGGCAGGCCTCGGTCCACGCACCATCGATCCCATTTCTCCAGCCTTGCTTGGAAGAGTGCGCGGGCTCGGTTCCGTAGCCAATCGCTAAGCAACGTCGCAACCTCGCCGGGTTCGCCGGCGCGGCTTGTGACGTGGAAGAATGCCCCTCTGAGCCGCACTCCGACGTCCTCCCCGGTCGACACCTTCAGGCGGTATTGCCGGCCAAGATACCGGTGCGTTGCGCCGCTTTCGTACCGGAGTGGCGAGCGGTTCCGGTTCATCTGGGCGAACCGGCGGCGCTGGGCCTCGATCCACCGGGGGCGTTTCGAGACCTTCGCTGCGACGGCGTCGCGCTCGGCAGCCCGGGGCGCCACGAGTTCCACCTGCCCGTCCGGAAGAACGCTGATCGCCAGGGTGCGCCGGTTCGAGCGCCGCAGTCGGCAGGAGCCCGCGGCGGTGTCGATGATCTCGACTTCAGACGTCCTGGCGGTTCCGGGTGATGCGGAGGATCGATTCGATGATCGTGTCCATCTGGGTGTACGACATGTTGCCGCCTTTCTCCTGCTGCAGACGGAAGAGCAGATCATCGAAGTCGTTCCGCATGCGGTTCTGCGCATCCTGGCTGTCGCGCCAACGCACCACGGCATGCCGACGCACCACGTGCTCGATCTCGCAGGCAACCAACGCGAGCAGTTCCGCCGAGTCCGGAGTGGCTGGCCTCCCCCGAGAGCCGTCGCCATACGTCGCCGACTCCGCTCGGAACTGCTCGACTTCCTCTTGTTCGATCCCGAGCTGCTCCTTCAGCGCCCCGAAATAGGCCTTGGCCAGATCTCTTTGCCGCAGGACCGCCGGGGTGTCCTCGCGTCCAGTTCCGGGGTGGCTTCGAGCATCCGCACCGCCTCCGGCCAGACCTTTTCCAGCGGGTCGGGGCGGGTCCGTCACGTTCGTGGCGCCTGGAGTTCGGAGGAGGGCTTGGCCTCCTGGATGTACTTGCGGGCCGTCTGCGGATGCACGTCCGCCCGCAGGGCACTGCCAACAATGCACTGCCAACAATGTTGCCTGTCTGTTCGTATGCACTCATTCTCCGTGGTGCCGTCCAAGGGGAAGCACGGGCCTGGATTCGTCGCCAGCCTCGAGCCCGTGATCGGACCAGTCCCACCTTCTTCTCCAAAATGAATCGTCGCCCCGGCGACGCCATCCGCCTGATCACATGCCCAGTCAGACTTTAGCGCAGCCCTGGCGTGCGTCCGCTTCATCCGGCTTTTGGCTGGCTTTGCTGGACGACACCGCTATAACCGGACGTTAAAGCCGTTGATTCCAAAAGATCGCGCTCCGAGGAGGGGTGGACCGTGGAAAGGCTTCGTATGCCAGGACGCTGTTTATCCGTTGACGAGATCACGGCGCATCTCGGGTCAAATCTGGACACCATTTACAAATGGATCACCCGGAGGGCTGCGCCTGTGCCCAATCCCTCGTGCCTGTGGCCCCGTCCTCCGCTCAGAATTGGCTGCTTCGTGCACCTCTTGGTAGTTATGAATTCCGCCGAACGTGGCCTTGAGGTCCACCTCGGCGCTGAGCACGGCGATAAATATCGCCACCATCTTTTTCCCGCACCCCTGCGACAACATTGCGACCATCAGGAACGCCAATTTCAAACTGACAATCGAGTTGGCGGGAGGTTTACGAGGGAAAAGACAACTTCTCGTCACGTGCTCCCAGTCTCTCAAAAGCCATCCACGCTACCATTATGAGCAGTCCGGTTATCAGCGATGCATCGAAATCCACCCAAGGGATTGTCCATCAGCTGTGGGTTGCGCTGGAGAAGTGTTACGACATGGGGGACGGACAATGTGTGCTTGTAGAGAAGGAAGGAGACGTGGCGATCCCAGGAGTTTCAACGTATCCGGTCGACGAACCGGGTCTACACGGGATGGAGGCGGATGTGGTGAA
>CAZSOV010000095.1:0-24673 GCA_964608505.1 uncultured Verrucomicrobiota bacterium | reverse complement strand
GCGCGTCGGCAACCGACGCCGTTCCTCGACGACCCCCGGATCCAACCCCGCCAGATCCCCCGCCCGCGGGCTCTCGAAGCCGATCAGCACCTGACGGCACCCCGCCCGGGCCAACCGGTCGCAGACCCCCGCGTCGTCGGCCACCGACACGTCCGTCTCGGTGAACCAACGCACCTCCTCCCGCTCGAGCGCCGCCAGGAAGTCCCGGCTCCAGGCCCGGTTCAGGAACGTGTTGTCGTCGGCGAACTCGAGGAACGGCAGGCGTGCGTGGCGTTTCGCCTCCCGAACCTCCGCGATCACGCGGTCCACGGGCTTCTGCTGGAAACGATCCGTGATGCGCAGGCTCGCCCCGCAGAACTCGCAGTCGCGCGGACACCCCCGCGACGTCTGCACCGTCACCCGGTTGTACGCGCGCCCCGCCAGCAGGTCGTAGCGCGGCGCGACGTATCGCCCCGGCTCGAACACCCCCTCCCGCGCCCCGTCGTAACGACGTTCCAGGCGCCCGCGTGCGGCGTCCGCCACCACCCGCGGCCAGGCGTCCTCCGCGCCCCCCACCACCACCGCGTCGCAATGCGCCAGGGCCTCCTCCGGCAGCGCCGACACGTGCAATCCGCCCATCACCACACGGGTGCCGCGCCGTCGATACGCGTCCGCCACCCGGTACGCCTCGTCGATCTGCGCCGTCAGCGACGACACCCCGACGAGGTCGAACTCGGGCAATTCCACGAACGCCCCCGCCCGCGCCTCGCCTCCCGCGCCTCCCCCCGTTCCCATGGACTCCTTGAACTCAGTGGACTCCGTGGCCGATGCCCGGCTCGTGGTTCCGCGCAGTTCCCGCGGCGCCCGCGCATCCGCCACCTCGAGGTAGGTCACGGCATGCTCCCGCGGCGTCAGGCCCGCCACCGTCAGCAATCCGAGGTTCGGCAAGGACGCGATCACCCGCCCCCGCCGCACGAACCCCGGCATCGTCAGCCCCAAGGCGCTCAACTCCGGGTCCTGCACCCGCACTCCGCTCAAGCCGATGAGGCCGATGTTCATGGCGTGGCCGGCCCCGCCCCGCTAGCGGCATCGACTCCGGGGCGCGCGGCGGGCGCATTCGTCGAGGCCGGGAGCAGCGTGCGAAACAACGCGCGCGCCTCGTCGACCGGCCCCTTGCCGGCTTGCTCCACCCAGTCCTCCGCGACGGTCCAGAACGCCCGATGCCGATCGAACCAGGCGCGGCCCGCCGCGTTGTCCGGACGCCCGACCCAGCGCAGCACTTGCAGGATCGATTCCAGGGGCGGACGGGAGCGCTGCAACGCCCAGCGCCGCGCTTCGCTCCTCGCCCGGGGATCGGCCAGGGGAAGAGGCCGGTCCCAGGACGGCACCAGGCCGTCGATCCAGTCGTCCAACCGCCGCAGCAGGTGTTCCTGGACCCAGGCCGGATCCCCGGCGCGGCTGGCCTCGAGAAGCCCGGCCAGTTGCGGCAGCGTGGCGTACTCGTAGGCCTTGGGCGGCAGGGGCCGCGACGGCGCGAAATCCTGCGGCTCATGGCGGGCCAACCGGTCCAGCGCCTCGCGAAATCGTCCGGCCAGGACGTCGGCCTCGACGCGGGCAACGCGGTATACGGACGGCTGGTTCACCAGCGTCACCGCGATCCAGAACACCGCGCAGACCAACAGTCCCCGCCGGGGCATCGGCTGGGTCTCCCGCACCGGCAGACGGTCCGTGGGCTGGTTGTGTTTCCAGAGCAGGACCAGCAACAGCAGGCCCACGCTCGCCCAGAAGCCCAGCATCGTGACCGCCGACAGGGTCTGGAGGATGAGATCTTCCTCCGGCGAATTGCGCAGCCCACCCATCCCCCGGGCCACGGCCTCGCCGAACGAGGTGAAGAACGTCACGACGACCGCCTCCACCGCCGCCGGCAGCAGCACCCAGGCCACGGCCATCCCGTAGTGCCGCACGCCCGCCATCACCTGGATCACCCGCCCGAAAAGCAGCACCCGCCACAATGACACGATCCCCAGCAACGCAAGGTTCGCCTTCGCCGCCGGCAGGCTGTCCAGGAACCGTTCCACCGGAATCGCGTACAGCCACGCCACCGGCGACGTCATCCAGAACAGGCCCATGAACCCCGGCCAATCCCGCCACGGGGAACGATCCCGATGCTCGGGCGCCCACCAGGACCGGACCAGACCGAGGTACGTCGCCATGAACAGCCACGTCCCCGACACCAGGCTGAACGCCAGCAGCCACGCCAGCGGGTTCTCCCCGATCCACGTCTGGTCCGAACTCCGCGCCGCCGCCGTCAGCAGCACCAGGACGATTCCCGTCGGCAACGCCGCCCGGCTCCGGGCCACCGCGCGAATGGCCTCGGCCGATCCGAATTGGAACCGTGCGATGTCCATCGCCCGCATGCCGCATTCCGCGAAGAACCGGCGCCCGCGCGCAAGTCCCGTTTCCCGTGCGCCGGGGGGCCCCCAGGGCGATTGACAAAGTCCTGCGTGGAACTGCGATGTGGAGCCGGCGACTGGCTCCCCGCCATAGCGTCTGCGCGACGGCGGGCCGAGTCGCAGGCTTCGCCTCTCGATTCGCCTGCTTCGATCGCCCCGCGACCCGGCGGTCGCGGGCCCCAATCGGCTTTGTCAATCGCCTTGGGGGGCCCCTCATCTCCGGTCCGCCTCCCGCGCGAAGCTGGCGACTTGGCAGTCGCAAGCCCCACAGGGCTGCGCCTTGCCGCTTCGGGTTCGCTCCCTCGAGCCCTCCGATGCGACCGCCATTCGGGTCGGGGCCGGCGAGTGCCGAGTCGCCGGCCTCGCGTTTTCCGGTCCGCCTCCCGCGCGAGGCTGGCGACTTGGCAGTCGCAAGCCCCAGACCAGCCCCACACCAGCCCCGCACCAGCCCCACACCAGCCCCGCAGGGCTGCGCTCACGCGGCGCGGACGTCGCGGGTCCCGACCGGACGGATGAGGACCGCGTCGTCGGGGCCGAGATCCAGTTCGAGGGTCCGGTCGCGGACCGTGGGATGGGCCAGGCGCCACCGGGCGAGCGGCGTGACCACGCGCCGTTCCAGGGCCCGTTGCAGGGGCCGCGCCCCGAACCGCGCGTCGTAACCCTCCCGCGCGATCCAGCGCACCAGGGCATCGGTCCACCGCAACCGCAGTCCCGCCTCCGACAATCCCTCGCGCCCCGCCAGGTCGCGCAGTTCCTTGGCCACGATGGCCTCGACGTCCGCCGATGCGAGCGCGCGGAAGGTCACCACCGAGTCGAGCCGGTTGAAGAACTCGGGCCGGAAATGGCGCGCGACCTCGGACCGGTAGTCCGTCACCGGTCCGGAGGAAAAACCGGACACGCCGGTGGCCCCGGCCCCCAGGTTGGAGGTCAGGAGGATCAGGGCCCCGCGGAACCACGTCACCCGTCCGAACCGGTCCGTCAGCCGGCCCTCGTCCAACACGGACAGCAGAACGTCGAAGACCTCCGGGGCGGCCTTCTCGATCTCGTCGAGCAGCACGACGCAGAAGGGCTGGCGTCGCACCCGGGCGATCCACGGCGCCGGCCCGCCCCGCCCATCGTCGAGCAACCGGAACGTCGCGGCGCCCCCGGCGTATTCGCTCATGTCCAACCGGACCAGGCGGTCCTTCTCGGCGCCCGCCCCGAAGCAGAACTCCACGAGTTCCCGGGCGAGGGCGGTCTTGCCCACGCCCGTGGGGCCGCAGAACAACGAGACGGCCTGCGGACGCGCGGGATCGGTCATGCCGGCCTTCATCATCATCACCATGCGCGCCGCGGCCTCGGTCGCCTCCGACTGTCCCACGATGCGCCCCGCGAAATGGGCCCGGACCGCCTCGAAATCCATCGGGATCTCGTCTCGCAACAGCGCCTCGGGAAGTCCGGTCCGCCGCACGAAGGCCGCCACGACCTCCGGCTCGCCGATCCGCCGCCGGTCCCCTTCCCCCGCCACTCCTCCGCGGGCGGCGAGGCTCCGCGTGAACTCCGCGGCCGGCCCGGGCATCGCCAGGTACGGCTGGTAGCGGCGGAACAGGCGATGCACCAGGGCCACCGCGCCGGGTTCGAGGTCGGTCTTCGCCGTCAACGCGGGACCCGCGGCGACCCGTTCGAGCACCCGGACGGCCTCGGCGTCCTCGAAGGCCGGGATCGGGACGATCCGGAAGACATCGAGGAGTCCGGGGAGCCACCGGCGACACGCCTCCACCTCCGCCGGACTGGCCTCGGTGGCCAACTGCAACTCGCCCCGCTCGAGGTAGGGCAGCAGGAAGGCCCCCACGCTCGCGCCCGGGCCCTCGCCGCCGGTCGAAAGCAGTTCCAGCAGGTTCTCCGCGAACAGCACGCCTCCGACCTCGCGCAACTCCGCGATCACCGCCTCGCACCGCTCCTCCCATTCTCCCAGATACCGCATTCCCGCCACCATGCGGCCCGCGCTCGTGCGCCAGAACCGCGTCCGGCCCGTCGATTCCTCCTCGTCGTGCTCGGCCTCGCGCGTCCCGGTCTGGCCCAGGCGCGCCAGGCGCCGCGCGGCGGCGGTCAAAATCGTCGATTTCCCGACGCCGGGTTCGCCGACGAGCAGGAGGTTCGCCCGCGGCCCCCCGAGGAGGGTGGACACCGTTTCCACCAGCGTGTCGCGCCCGTACGCGGTCCCGGAGGCGCGCCGGCGCCCGGCGCTCGCCAGCATCGATTCCGCCACGGCCGACAGCACCTCGGGATCGCGGCCCGCCTCCGTCCGGTCACGCCGGGAACCCGGGGCGGACTTCACGATGACCTCGGTCAGGCGGCACGGCGCGGGGGGCCAGCGCCGGGCCAGGGCGGAGGGCGAGAGTCCGTGCAGGTCCTCCTTCACGTAATGCACCACCAGGCCCTTCAGATCGGCGGATTCCTGGTAGTTGAACTGCAACCCCAGGTGCGGCACCACGCACAGCCGCAATCCCGCCTCCTGCCGGCCCGTCACGCACGGCACGCGCATCCGGACCGTCTCCCGACACGGCACCAGGCGCTGGCGCAGGCGGTACTGCGGTCGCACCTCGACCTCGACATGCACCAACTGCGCCTCGAGCAGATCGGAATCGACGTTCCAGGGCTCCGCGTGCTGACGCCACACCAGCAGTTCCTTCAACTGCCGGAGCGCCTCCTCCTCCGTGGCTCCGGTCGCCGCGGTGCACTCGAAATCCCCGACCAGCACCGCCGTCACGCCGGTGCCGTCGCCGCCCCACACGAGGACCGGATACCGCACGGTGCTCACGCCTCCGCCTCCCGGCGCGGCCACACGCGCCGCACCTCCGCCGGCAGCGGGAGTTTGGAAAGCAGGGCCATCCGCAGATCCCCCGGCTGCTCCACCCGCAATCCCGTCCCGTAGTCCAGCAGGTATGGCGTCCCGCCCGGTTTGACGAGGTGCACCAGGAGAATCGGCGCCTGCTCGTCGAACGGATCCGGGGCCGTGGCCAGTTCTCGGAAACGCCGGCGTCCCTCCGCCTCGTCCCCCGCCGTCGCCGTGCTCCCGCGCACGAGTCCCAACTCGCCCCCTGCCGGCTGCACCAGGATCGCCTGACCGCTCTCCGGCAGGAGCGGCCCGACCGGCACGCCCTGCACCCAGCAGCCCGCCACCCGGCGGGAGCCGCCAACGGAATCCCTGCCCCGGCTGACGTTCCCGTCGGCGTGGACCTCGACGTCGAGGTCGGCGGCGGCGGCGGCGTCGAGGACCGGGTCCGGCCAGACCCATTCCTGGGCCGACACCCCGGCCAGTCCGGCCAGGCACTCCTGATAGGCCCGGGCCAGTTCCCGCGTGGCGTCGCCGGCGGAACCGGACTCGGTCCGGAGGACGAGCAGGAGCGGGCGATCCTCGCGGGGCGCGGCGAGCAGGTGCTCGAGCCAGGCCGTTTCCCGCACCACCTCGAGCAAAGGCCAGTCCACGACCGCCCCTTCCTCGCCCTTCAACTCGTCGAGATTCACCTGGAGGGAGCCGGCGGACCGCTGCCGCCCGAGCCGCGCGCTTCCGGCGTAATCCCGGCGGGGAATGAACTTCATCGAGGGCGGCTTCGGGACGCGCCCCACGCTGGGCGGGCGGCGGGCGGGCGAGGCGGACTCCTCGAGCACCCGGAGCTCCCGTTCCACCCGCTGCCATTGCTCCCGCCCCGCGAAGTAACGTGCCTGCTCGTCGGACATGGCACCCAGTTCGATGGGACCGCCGGGCGCGCGGGCATCGAGCACCCGCCCCATCCGGCGCAGCGCCGCGCGGATCGCCGCCAGCAGTTCCGGCATCCGCTCCGAGGCCTCGGGCCCGCCTCCGGCCAGGGCTTCCGGCCAGAACACGGTCCGCGGCGCCGGGCGCAGTTCCCGAAACCGGAGGTCGAACCGACCGTCCCGCGCGTCGAGGCGGGCCATCATCGGCCGTGCCGGGGGCATGCCCGCCAGGCGCGTGGCCAGCGGCACGGCCACCTCCCGTTCCAGGACGCGCTTCAAGGCCCGCGCCCCCAGGCGCGGATCGTGCCCGAGCTCGACCAGGCGCTCCACCGCCGCCTCGGTCACCTCCACCGCCCCGCGGCGCCGGCGCAATCCATCCCGCCCCACCAACGCGGCCAGGGCCTCCCGCCCGATCTGCTCCAGCTCCGCCCGCGGCAGGGAGCGGAAGGGCACGACCCGATCCAGCCGGTTGAAGAACTCCGGACGAAAGAACTTCTCGGCGGCGGCGATGTACACCGCCTCGTCCCCCTCCTCCGCCGCACCGAACCCCAGCCGGGAACGGGCCTCCTGCACCCCGAGATTGGAGGTCATGAGGACGACCGCCCGCGTGAAGTCAGCCACGCGCCCCAGGGCATCCGTGAGCCGGCCCTCGTCCAGGACCGCGAGCAGCAGGTCGAACACCTCCGGCGCCGCCTTCTCGATCTCGTCGAACAGCACCACCGCGAACGGCTGCCGCCGGATGGCCCCGCTCAGGAGTCCCTCGGGTTCCCGCGGCGTTCCGGTGAGCCGCGCCGCGCTGCCCGGGTCCAGGTACTCGTTCAGGTCGAACCGCAGGAGGCGCTCGGGCGACCCGAACAGATACGTCGCCAGCGCCTTCGCGGACTGCGTCTTGCCGACGCCGGTCGGCCCGAGCAGGAGCAGGGTCGCGAGGGGACGGCGTGGGTCCTGCAGGCGCGCCTTGAGCTTCACCAGCACGTCGGCGAACGCCGCCAGCACGCCGTCCTGACCCTTCACGCTCCGCCCCAGCTCGCCGAGAATCTCCGCCCGCGACAGCATCCGCTTCTCGTCCAGCAAGGCCACGCGCAGCCCGCTCACCTCCTGGAACTCGAGCAGCACGTCCTCCCGGGTCACCCGCCGCCCCGCGAAGCGCACCGACAGCCGCCGCAGAAACCCGGCCGCCTTGCCGGGAAAGGCCGCGTCCCCGGCATGGCGCCGAAACAGCTCGTACACCGTCGGCACCACCTCCAGATCGAAGGCGCAATCCCGCTCCTCCTCCGCCACCCGCGCGAGGTGGATCAGGATCCGCAGCGTCCCCGCCTCCGTCGGTTCCCGCACCGGCACCACCTGGAACAGGTCCGCGAACGCCCGATCCCGCTCGCGCAGCGCCCGCCAGCCCTCGGGGGTGATCTCGCCGATCACCCGCACCGACCGCCGCTCCAGGGTCGTCCGCAGCACCTGCGCCACGCTCAGATCCGACGCGGAATGCACCCCCGCCGCGAACAAGCCGGGCAGATCGTCGAAGTACAGCACCCGGTCCCGGTCCCGCGCGTGATCCAGGATCGCCACGACCCGGTCCTCCCATTCGCCCACCACGCTCATCCCGCTCACCAGTCGCTGCGGCGACAACAGCCAGATCTCCCGCCCGCCGCCATACCGCTCCTTCTTCCGCTCCCGCATGCGGCGAACCACCTCGTGCAGGATCGCCGTCTTCCCGACCTGCCGCGGCCCGACCAGCACCACCGGGCGCCGGTCCGAACCCGCGAGCCACCGGGCCAGTTCCTCCACCTCCGTCTCCCGTCCGAGGGCCTGTCCGAGGTCGCCGGAATCCAGCGCCGACAACAACCGGCCCGTCCGGCGCAATTCGCGTTCGCCGTCCGTTGGCTCCTGCTCGCCGAACAGGGAGGAACGGGGGTCCTTCCTCGGTTTGCGCGAACGATTTCCCGGCTGGATCTCGAGCTCGAGCACGGTCAGGCGGCCGTGTCCCCGCGCGAACGTGGCGTCCGGTTCCAACGCCCCGCCGCGCTCGAGCTCCCGGAGATGCCGCGTCAACGCTGCCGTGGCCCGCTCCGCCAGCACCTGCCCCGGCAGCACCTCGAAACGGAAGCCGGGCCAGATCGGGGTGAACCACAGCATCCGGCCCAGCGCGGGATAACCCACGAGAAAGAACTCCCGCCGCTGGGTTCCCCCCGCGAGTTCCAGCCGCAGCTCGAGCGTCCGCTCCTCGAGGGGCGGATGAAACGTCCACCCCGCCAGCCCGTCGTGGCGCGGTTCCTCCCCGGAGACCCGCAATTCCTTCAGCAGGTCGTCGCCCAGCTTCCCCAGGGCCCGACCCAGCTTTTCCGCCCGTTGCTCCGGTTCCGTCGCGAACACCGGACGCACCACGAACGCCGCCGGACGCCCCGCCGCCGCCGGGCGGTGCTCCACGAAAATGGGAATCGAGATCAACATCGCCTAGCCCGTGGCCGCCTCCACCTCCGCCTCCAGCCGTTGCTCGATCAGGGCCGCCACGGTCCGCCCCGTCTCCACCGACTCCCATGGCCGTTCCCCGACCGCCGCGTCGCGCACCGTGCCCCGGACCGTGTCGAAGGTCCGCCGGACGAACGCTCCCTTCGCCTTGATCCCGCCGATCCGCTCGATCCCCTCCGGCGGACGATAGTCCTCGAGGGCCCCCTCCACGACCTCCACCCAGACCCGTTCCTCCGCACCCGCCCGCTTCAGCACGTGCACCCCGGCCTCCCCGGCCAACCGCGGACGCACGAGATCCCCGCGCATCCGCAGGATCACCCCGACGGCCTTGGCCGGCAGGGTCGCCGGTTCCGCCCCGGGCCCCTCCCATGGCTCCTGGCTCCACCCCGTCGGCCCGGCCCGCCGTCGCTCCGACGGCACCAGCACCGACGCGGCCTCCAGGCGCCCGTCGCGACCGAGCACGCCCAGGTAGGTCCGTACCTGGGCCAGCAGCGCCTCGCGCGGTTCGCCGAACACCGCCAGGGCGAGTTCGTCGGGCCGTTCGTACTGATGCCGGTAGACCTCCCAGGCCAGCCGCCGGCGCTCCGTCTCCAATGCCGACAACTCCATCTGCACGGCTTCCCCGTCCAACGCCTGGCGCGCGTGGTGCTGGCTCAGGACGTCGGCCTCCAGGTTCTCGATCCGCTCCTTCAACCGGGCCATGGACGCGAGGGACTCCCGCAACCGCGGCAGGGTGTTGAGGCGGGCGCGCAGCTCCGGGGCCACGTAACGGGCCGTCTTCGACCGCCGTTCCTGGATCGCCAGCATCGTCTCGTCGTCCTCGAGCTTCCCCACGCCGGAGGATTTCCGCAGCCGGAAGATCCGGCGGCGCGCGGCCAGAACGGCCTCGGCCCAGTGGGTCCGGCCTCCCGCCCCCTCCTCCCCTTCCTCCGCCGACGCGCGCGCCCGAACCGTCACGCGGACCCGGCCCGCCGCCAATCCGGCCTCGGCACGCAAGGGCAGCCCCGGCGCGTATTGGTTCAACGCCTCGGACAGCGGGGTCAGCACCTCGCGCTCGATGGCCCGCCTCAACGGGCGGGCCCCGTACCGCGGATCGTAACCCCGCGCCGCCAGGTGCTCCGCCAGTTCGGGCAGGATCTCGAACTCCACCGGGCGCAAGCGCAACCCGTCGCGCTGCTTCACCTCCTCCAGCTGCCGCCGTGCGATCCCGAGCACCGTTTCGGGCCCGAGCGCCCCGAAGGGCACGATGGCATCGATCCGGTTGAACAACTCGGGACGCAGGAACTGCCGCACCGACTCCGAGAAATGATCCGCCACCTCCAGTCGCGCATCCCCCGGCGTCCGGAACCCGGTCGGGCCGCGCCCGAAACCCTGGGCTCCGAGGTTCGTGGTCATCACGATCACGCTGTTGCAGAAGTCCGCGACCCGGCCGCCTCCGTCGGTGAGCCGCCCCTCCCCCAGCACCTGCAACAGCAGGTCGAAGAAGCTCGGATGCGCCTTCTCGAATTCGTCGAGCAACAACACCGAGAACGGCTGTTCCCGCACCCGTGCGGTCAGCAGGCCCTCCGTGCCCCCCGCCCAACCGCCCCCGATCAGGCGGGCCACGGAGATGCCATCGCCGAATTCGTTCAGGTCAAAGCGAGCCAGGCGCGCCTCGTCCCCGAACAGATACCGGGCGAGGGCCTTGGCCATCTCCGTCTTCCCCGTGCCGGTCGGGCCGATGAACAGAAACGATCCCAGCGGCTTGCGCGGGCGTCCCAGCCGCGCCTTGGCCGTCACCAGCAGGTCCACGACGCGTTCCACCGCCTCGGGTTGCCCGATCACCCGCCGCGCGAACCAATCCCGCGCCTCCTCCGGGTCCAGGCTCAGCGCGTCGTCCAGCAGCACCGCCGGCAGGCCGGTTTCCCGGGCGAACGCCGTGATCACCTCCGCCTCCGTGATCGTCTTTTCGGGAAACCGGTCCCCCAGCAGGTTCCGCAGGAACCGCACCGCCCGCCCCGGTCGCGACGAATACGTCCCGTACCGCAAATGCAACCGGTGCAACCGTTCGAGCATCGCCTCCTCCGTACCCGCCGCTTCCCCGCCCCCGGGCGCCGTTCTCCCCGCCTCCCGGGACGGTCGTTTTCCGTCGCGCCGGGCCCGCGCTCCCGTCGCTCCCGTCGCCCCGGGCGCCGCCGCGTACACCTGCGCCAGGATCTCCCGGGTTTGCTCGGGTGTCCGCTCCGCCATCGGCATCTGCCGCAGCACCCCGAGCAGATGCGGATCCCGGCGGTCGATCACCCCCACCTGCTCCGGCGCGCACTCCGCCAGCAACCGAAGCTCGCCCCGCGCGATCCAGGGCCGCAGGAACCCGCCCACGCTCGTCCCTTCCCGCGTGGCCTGCCCCACTTCGAGCAGGTCCGCCAGATTCCCCACGTGCAGGATCGCCCGCGTGCCCGAGGCCTCCCGGCACGCCTCCCGACAGCGTTCCTGCCACATCCCGAATCCTGCCGCCCCCGAAACCAGCCGCGCACCCGTCGTCGACCAGAACGGCGTCTGCCCGAAGCCGAATTCGGTCCGGCGCCGGACGAACTCCCGGACCAGCGCCGTCTTGCCGCAACCCGGAGGTCCCACCAGCAACACGCTCGAGTTCCCGTCCTCCTTCAGGGCCTCCCCCAGCATCCGCAACTCCGCCTCCAGGCCGAACACGGGCTCCAACGCCGTCCTTCCCGTCTCGCCCCGGCCCGACGGCGTCGGGGAGGCCGTCCAATCCTCCGCGACCTTGACCAGGGCCGACACCTCGCGGTCCTGGTCCGGGGTCGCGTCCTCGGACTTGGACAGCTGCAATGGTGTCGAACGTCGGACCGTCACCTCCAGTTCGCCCCGACTCAACGCCTGCACCCGGTCCAGATCCTCCAACATCTCGAGCGTCAGGGGCCGCCCCCGGCTGCCGAGCACCAACCGGACATGTTCCTCCACCAGGCCCGCCACCTGGTCCGCCCGCGCCGCAAGCACGTGCACCCCCGGTGCCGGGGCGTACGCCTGGTGCAGTCCGTCGGCCTCCCATTGCAGGTAATCAATCCGCACCCGGACCGGTTCCTGCCATTCCGGCGCCCGCCGCGGCGGTTCAAACAGCACCCGCACCGATTCCAACCGCCCCTCCACCCGCAATCCGCGGCGGTGCAGGCCCGCGGCGGGGGTCGCCTCCGAATCCTCCAGAATGCCCCTGGCCTTGGCCTGCAAGGCAGCCGTCGCCGCGCGTTCCGAATCCGCCACCACCGAGACCTCCGGCAACCCCGGCACCTCCGCCATCACGAAACCCCCGCCCAGATCGCGGGTCACCGTGGTGAAGTGGAACGTCTCGGTCGGCATGCGGAACGCCGTAATTCAGGGGAAGACCCGACCGAAGCGCAAGACCCCGGGACGCAACATGGATCCAAGTTCCAAGGCGTGGGATTCCAAGTTCCAAGCTCAAAGCTCAAAGTTCCAAGGCGCGGTTTGGGGTCGAGTACGGTGCGGCGAGACGGGCTTCCGGGGGACGAAACACAGCGGGCGGGGGGGGGCGCGGGGTGCCAGGGTCGAAGTTCCAAGTTCAAAGCTCAAAAATCCAAGGCGCGGCGTGGGTTTGGAACTTTGAGCTTTGAACTTGGAGCTTCCCGCCCGGCGCGCGCCCAATCGCCTCCCGCTTCCGCAACCCCGTCAGATCCTCGTTCCGGAATACCGCAGCGCCACCGCGCAGGCTTGGAACTTTGAGCTTTGAACTTGGAGCTTCCCGCCCGGCGCGCCCCCAATCGCCTCCCGCTCCCGCAACCCCGTCAGATCCTCGTCCCGGGTTATTGCAGCGCCACGGCGCAAGCTTGGATCTTTGAGCTTTGAACTTGGAGCTTCCCGCCCCGCGGCCCGCCCCGCGGCCCGCCCCGCGGCCCGCCCCGCGGCCCGCCCCCGGCCCCTCCGCCCCTTATTCCGTTTCCCGCAGCACCGACGCGCGGGACTGCAACCACAGCAGATCCTCGTTCCCCGGGTATTGGAGGGACAGGTGGTTCGGGATCCAGGTTTCGCGGGACAACCGGATCGTTTCCGACACCTTCCACTTCCGGGAATCCACGTGGCCGTCGGCGAAGCTGAACGTGCCGATCCGGGCGTGCTGGGCGGAAGGCAGATGGTAGTACAACCCGTTCAGGAACTGGCCCAGATAGATGACGAAGGCCGGATGGCAGACGTTTCCGGGCGCGGTATCGATGAACTGCAGCAGGACCGACGGACTCCCGAACGACAGATCGTTCTGCGTCCGGAACAACACGTGCCGCGGCGACAGGAACGAACTCTCCACGTTCGGCGCGTACCAGCCCATGTAGCCGTTCAGCGAGTAAGTCCGGACCTTGGGAAAGCTCTCCCCGCCGATCTCCACCCGACTCCGGTCCGAAGGACATTTGTACACCTCGCGCGCCGTCAGATAATCCGCGAAGGACGCGTGCCGGGGATCGGTCAGGAAGGCCTGATTGGTGAACGCCGGCGGATTGCGGTGGGTGTCGCCCAGCACCCACATCCGGTGGCCCTCCAGCTGCTCCGGCGTCCCGTAGCCGTTGGCGACCAACCGTTCCTGGTTGTCGCCGGAATACAACTGCGACGTCACGGCAAGCTGCCGCAGGTTGTTCAGGCACTGGACCCGCCGCGCCGATTCCTTCGCCTGCGACAAACCCGTCAGCAGGAGCCCCGCGAGGATGGCGATGATCGCGATCACGACCAGCAACTCCACCAAGGTGAATCCCCGCGGCCATGCCGTCTGTCTGGCACCCTTGAACCCCATGTCGCCGGCAAACTAGCATGCCCCCGCCGTGACGGAAAGGAGCCGCACTCGCAACCCTGTTCCATTCGCCGCACGCCATGGACGCGGTCTTGCATCGGGCAGGGCGACGGCGCACCTTTCCCCCAGGAAAAAGCGGGCTCGACCGCGCCCCCCCCGAGCCCCCCAACAACCATGAAGACCCTAGTCCGCCCCGCCCACCGCCGTGGCTTCACCCTGATCGAGCTCCTCGTGGTCATCGCCATCATCGCGATCCTGGCCTCGATGCTCCTGCCCGCGCTGGCCAAGGCCAAATCCAAGGCCCACGGCATCGCCTGCCTGAACAACAACAAGCAGCTCATGCTGGCGTGGAATCTCTACGTCGACGACAATCAGGACAAGCTGCCCTACGCCTACGTGGAGGACAACCCGGCCAACCGCAACTACAAGGCGGCCTGGGTCCACGGCATCCTCTCCTACGACAACGGAAACGCCGCGAACTGGAACATCACCAACACCCTGATGGACGGCGCGATCTGGCCCTATACCGGATCCTCGGCCGGCATCTACAAGTGCCCCGCCGACATCATCATGGTGAAGCCCACCAGCGGTCCCTATCGCGCCCAGAGCATCAAGCGCCTGCGCAGCATGTCGATGAACGCCTGGATGGGCATGAACGAAGGCGTTCACACCTGGTTCGGCGGCGCCGAGTTCCGCGCCTATCTCAAGTCCACCGACGTCGTCGATCCCGGCCCCGCGATGACCTGGGTGCTCATCGACGAACACCCCGACAGCATCAACGACGGCTTCTTCGTCGTGGACATGAAGGGCTATCCCAACCCCGCCAGCGCCGCCCTGCCCGACTTCCCCGCCAGTTACCACAACGGCGCCGGCGGTCTCTCCTTCGCCGATGGCCATGCCGAGATCAAAAAGTGGCAGGACCCCCGCACCAAGCCCCCGGTGAAGAAGGTCACCGTCACCTCCGTCGGTCAGGCCAACAATCGCGACGTGGTCTGGCTCTGGGAACGGACCACCCGGTTCGTCACCCCCCGCTGACCTCCGCTTCGGAGCCGCCACGACCCGCGGCTTCCTGCGTGATTCCGATTCCAGGGCCCGGTTCCACCGGGCCCTTTCCTTTTCGCCAGATCGAGGTCACGCAACGATCACTTGGACCCTGCCCATGCTCCCGGGTCGTGGAGCCATCGCTTGGACTCTGCCCATGCTCCCGGGTCGCGGAGCGACCGCCCGAGGGTTGCCGGGGGTTTCACCCCCCGGAACAAGCCCTGAGAGAATCCCTCGTCGCGGAGCGACGTCCAATCCTTCCGTCCGACGCGCCCCACCGGGAGTCCGCGACCTCCGCCACCGGCGAGAGATCACTTCGGATCGCTGGAAAACCGGTTCCCCTCCCCGAGCAACGCCGTCAGCGCGGTCCGGATGCGTGCCTGTTGCTCGTCCGACAGCCCGGCCAGAAACGGCGGCATCGGTCCCGTATCCGCCACTCCCGCCAACGCCACCGCGTGGTGCAGCACCTTCGCCGGGTTCCAGGCGTCCCGGCAGTCCTCCAACGGCAGAAAGCGCTGCCGGATCGACTCCGCCTCGGCCCACCTCCCGGCCTGGCAAAGCTCGAACATCCGCTGGGTCCACCCCGGCGCCACGCATCCGCTGCCCGTGGTGAACCCGGACAGCCCCCAGTCCCGCAGATGCACCACCGCCGGACGTTCCCCGATGCCGCTCGCCACCAACTCCCGCGGCACGCGCCGGAGCAACCCCTCGAGGTAGGCGTCCTGCCGCGGGTCGTCGCGGACGACGGCATACTTGATCCCCACGCAGACACCGCTCGCGCACAGCCGGGCGATCGCGTCCAACCCCTCCTCCAACCGCGCCCCGAAGGTATCTTCGGACTTGAGGTAGAGGATCAGTTGGGTCCCGCTGGCGTCCGCGAATTCCCGCAATCCAACCTCCAATCCCGCGGCATCGCGCGGGTCCGTGCAGGGCAGCGCCATCACCGCGGGAAACCCGCGCCCGCGCAGGATCTCCGCCTGGTCCATCAGCCGCCCATAACTCGGCCCGGCCGACGGCAGGACCCACCAGTCGTCCGGCAACGTGCCCATCCAATCCAGCGCCGCGGCGTATTCCCCCAGGGTGACGTGATGGAAAAACGCGTTGCCGCCGAACATGAACCGCCGGATTCCCGCGGCGGCCACGTGGTCCAGCAGACGGCGGGCTTCCCCGAACTCCGGCGCGCGCCGGGGATCACCCACGCGTCGGGGCAACGGGGGAACCGCGATGACACCGCGGAGATCGGCGGGAGTGACGGGCGTTCGTTTCATGTTCCAAGGGGTCCAATGGGGCCGCTCGGGAAGCCTTCGCGATGCTCCCGCGCATCGACCCTGAAACCAATCCTACGGCGAATCCCGCGGCCCGGCACCCCAAAAGGCGCGCTAGCCGCCCAGGCACCGGCGGACGGTCTCCAGAATCAGCTCCGCCGTGACCGGCTTCGGCAGGAAGGCCTGTCCCGGACCCAGTTCGAGTTGTCGGCCCGCGAGTTCGGGGCTGTACCCACTCATGAACACGACCTTGACCTCCGGGTGGTCGGACTGCGCCCGGGCGGCGAGTTCCCGTCCGTTCATTCCCTCGGGAAGGACCAGGTCGGTCAGGATCAACTGCACGTCGCCTCCGAGCCGGTCCAGGATCTCGAGCGCCTCCCGGGCCTGGTCGGCATCGAACACCCGGTACCCATGCTGCGCCAGCACCATGCGCACCGCCATCCGCACGTCGGGATCGTCCTCGACCACGAGGATCGTCTCCGACCCCCGCGGAGGGCTCTTCTTCGGCTCCGGGACAGACACCGTGCCGCCCTGCTCGCTCGCGGGAACGAAGATCCGGAACGTCGTCCCCTTCCCCGGCGCGCTCTCGACCTCGATCCAGCCTTCGTGCTGCTGCACGATGCCAAACACCGTGGCCAGACCCAGACCGGTGCCCCTTCCGGGTTCCTTGGTGGTGAAAAACGGCTCGAAGATCCTCGGCATCACCTCCGGCGGAATCCCGCAGCCGGTGTCCGCCACGATCATGCCGACATGCCGGCCCGGACGCACCCCCGGCACGGGAGGCGACTCGTCGGGACCGATCACCCGCGTCGCGGTCTCGATGGTGAGGCTTCCCCCCTCGGGCATGGCATCGCGCGCGTTCACCGACAGGTTCAGGAGCACCTGGTCGAGCATGCCCGAATCCGCGTAGGTCCACAGCGGGCCCGCCTCGAGTTTCCGGCTCAGTCGGATGTCCTCCCCGACGATCCGTTGCAGCATGCGGTAGATGCCGGAGACCACCTCGTTGAGGTCGAGCACCCGGCTTTGCATGATCTGGCTCCGGCTGAACAGCAGCAGTTGCCGCGTCAGGCTCGCCGCCTTCCCGGCCGCCCGCTTCACCTCCCCCAGCGCGTCCGCGGCCTCCTTGGGCAGCGTCGTGCTGAATTCGCCGAGCTCCGCCTGCATGAGGATCACCGCGAGCAGGTTGTTGAAGTCGTGCGCCACCCCCCCGGCGAGCTGCCCGATGGCCTCCATCTTCTGCGCCTGCCGGAACTGGGCCTCGAGTTCCACCTCCCGAGTGATGTCCCGCTTCACTCCCACGAAATGCGCGATGCGCCCCGAAGGATCGCGCACCGGCGAGATCGTCGCCTCCTCCTCGAACAGCGAACCGTCCTTGCGCCGATTCGTGAACCTCCCGGACCAGGACTGGCCCCGCACCAGCGTCGACCACATCCGTCGGTAGAATTCGAGATCATGCTGGCCGCTCTTCAGCACGCGGGGCGTCTGACCGATGGCCTCGGCTCGTGTGTATCCGGTGGTTTTCTCGAAGGCCGGGTTGACGTACTCGATCACGCCCCCGGCGTCGGTGATCACCACCGCCTCCGCCGCCTGTTCGATGGCCGTCGCCAGCAACTCGTGCTGCAGTTGCGCCCGCTTCCGGTCCGTGATGTCCAGGACCACCCCGTCCCAGACCGTCGCGCCGTCGGACAACCGGCGTGGCACCGAGCGGGCCACCACCCAGCGCACCTCGCCGTCCACCGTGCGCTGCCGGAACTCGCATTCGAACGGCGTCAACTCCCGCGCCGACTGCTCCTGCAAGGCCGCGAGCCGCGGGCGATCCTCCTCCACGATCAAAGCCCAGTACGGTTTCGGATCCTCCAGAATCGTCGCCACCGGCATCCCGAACAGGCGTTCGATGCCCGCGCCCACGTGCGTGTAGTGGTTGCCGCCGCCGGGCGCCGACACCAGTTGGTAGAGCGCGCCGCCGGGCAGGTTGTCGCCCAGCGACCGCAGGCGCGCCTCCGACGAGACGGCATGGGGCAATTGTTCCACCAGCGAGTGATACAAGGCCGCGGTCTCACGCACCCGGACCTCCGCGGCCCGCCGTTCCCGCCGCGCCAGCGCCTCCTGTCGGGCACGCTCCAGCACCGACCCCAACCGGTCGAGGCGATCCTTCAGGACCAGGTCCCACACCCCCTCCTTCAGGAGCTCGAGGGCCGCTTCCTCCCCGGATCTTTCGGTGAGGAGAACGAGCGGCACGTCCGGGTAGCGCCGCCGCAGATCGCCGAGCACTTCCCTGAACACCGTCCCCGGCGTGCCGAACTCCGCCAGAACGACCTCCGCCTCCCCCGGGTCAAGAGCCTCGCGCAATGCCTCCATGCCCGCGACCCGCCGCGCGGTCACCCGGCATCCGGACGAGGCCAGCTGGTTCGCCCACGCTTCTCCCCCGGCTTCGCCCTCCCCCACGATCACCAGCCGCAAGGTCTTCCCATGACCCGCCCCGGCACTCATGCAGTTCCCGCTGCCTTCCCGGCCCCCGGGCAGGATCGCCGTCGCGACGCCGCCGAACGGCATCGCCGCGTCCCGCAGCCGGCGCGCCACGGCGATCCCACGGGTCGCTGGGCGGTCCGGTGTCGAACGGGTTCCATGCCATCCACTCAAGGCCCCGCCTCTCAACCTGCCAAGTCAGGGAGTTTCCGAGGTCCCTGTAGGAGAATTCCGACAGGGCTCAGATCAGCCCTTCCTGCAACGCGTAGCGGATGAGGCGGGCGGTGCCCTGGACCTGGAGCTTCTTCATCAGGCGCAATCGATAGGTGCTGATGGTCTTCTCGCTGAGCCCCAATTCCAGCGCCGCCGCCTTGCCGGTCCGGCCCTCGGCAATGAGCCGCAGGACCTGGAACTCCCGTCCGGACAGATTCTCGTGCGGCAGGGACGACCGCCCGGCCCTCGCGCGGGCCACCAGCGCCCGGGTGCAGACATCGCTGAGGTACGTCTCGCCCTTGATCAGGCGCCGCACCGCCCGGCACAACTCCTCCGGGGCGCGTTCCTTCGTCAGGTAGCCCGACGCCCCCGCCCGCAGGGAGTGCAGCGCGAAATCCTCCTCCCGGTGCGCGCTGTAGATCAGCACCGGCAGGGCCGGCCACCGCCCCCGGATCTCCCGAAGCACCTCGAGCCCGCCCCGCCCCGGGAGCGACAGATCCAGAATCAGCAGATCCCAGCTCGCCGCCTCCAGCCTCGCCACGGTTTCCGCCGCGTCCGACGCCTCGCCAAACGCCAGCGCCTCGAACCCCTCCGCGAGAATCTGCATGATGCCAATTCGCGTGCTGGCATGATCCTCGGTGATCAGGATCCGCAGCTTCTCCCGACCCTTCCCGGTCTTCCTGGATTCAGCCCTGGCCACGCGCGCCTTTCGTGGGGATCCGGACCGTGACCGTGGTGCCACCCCGTCGTGATCGCTTCACCGCCAGGCTCCCCCCCAGACTCGCCGCGCGCTCCCGCATCCCCAGCAGGCCCAGCGAGCGCGGGTCCTCGATGGCCTCGCTGCGAATGCCGCAGCCGTCGTCCCGCACCGTGATCACCACTCCGTCCGGGCGCGTCCCCATCCGGATCTCCACCGTCCGAGCCTTCGCATGCCGGGCCACGTTCGACAGGATCTCCTGCAGGATCCGGTACAGCGCCGTCTCCTGCTCGGGCCGCAGGGCGGGAGGTGCCTTCGGCAACGCGCACCGGCACTCGATCCGCGTCCGGCTCCGGAACTCCTCCGCCAAAGCCTGGATCGCCGACGGCAACCCCAGCGCGTCCAGAAGCGGGGGTCGCAGCGCGCCGGCCATCCGCCGCACGGTGTCCATCTCCGCGTCCGCCCGCCGGCCCATCGCCGCGAGGCGCCGACGAATGGCCGTCCGTGCTCCCAATCCCCGCTCCTCCAGCCGCCGCGCCAGCCACGCCAGGTCGAATTTCCAGTCGGTCAGGGCATGCCCCAGCGTGTCGTGGATCTCGCGGGCCAAATCCCGACGCTCCTGTTCCCGGACGGCCTCCAGCCGCGCCGTCAGTGCCCGGAGCGAACTGCGCGATTGCTCGAGTTCCAGATCCGCCCGCTTTCGCTCCGAGATGTCCCGCCCGACGCTTTGGGTCTCCACCAGTTCGCCCCGGGCGGAGAAGAAGCCCCGGTTCACAAACTGCATCCAGTGCACCTTGCCCTGGCCCGATGTCACCCGGTTCTCGATCACCACCACGGGGTTCCGGGGCGACAGGGTGCGCAGGCGCGCTTCGACGTCCGCCACGTCGTCCCGCACCGCAAGCGACTGCCAGCGGTGTCCGATCAACTCCCGCGCCGCGCGGCCAAAAAACCGGCAGTAGACCTCGTTCACGAACGTGATGGTCCCGTCCGCCCCGAAACGGCAGATGACTTCGGTGAGATCCTCCACCACCGCCCGGTAACGATCCTTGCCGTTCATCGCCCCCCCCGCGGACGCCCACGATACCGCTCGTACAGGCGGGTGTGCTTCGATTCCAGACTCACCTCCCGACCCGCGATCCACATCCGGGTCACGCGCGTCCGGACGTCCAGGATGTCCCCGTCCGCCACGAACAGACTGGCCTCCTTCCCCGGCTCCAACGATCCCAGCCGGTCCTGCAGTCCCAGCATTTCGGCCCCATGCAGGGTCAACCCCCGCAACGCCTCGTCCCGGGACATCCCGAACGCCACCGCTTGCGCCGCCGCATACGGCACGTTCCGGAGGTTCGAGGCCCCGAACCGATCCGACCCGCCCGCGAAGGCCACCTTCACCCCCGCCCGGGCCAGCACGCCGGGCGCCGCGAAATGCACGTCGTACGGATCCACGTCGCGCAACGGCTCCGTGAACACGTCCTCGTACGCCACCGGAATCGAATGCTTCACCAGCAGTTCCGGCAGCCGCCACGCGTCCCGCCCGCCTGCCAGCACCACCCGCAACCGCCGCCGCACCGCCCATTCCACCGCCGACCGGATCTGCCGCACCTCGTCGGCATGCAGGAAGACCGGCACTTCCCCCTTCAACACCGGCACCATCGCCTCCCAAGCCGGAACCGGTTGGAACCCGACCCCCGCCGCCTTCCGCGCCGTGGCATAGGCCTCCGCGTCCGCGAAGAACTCCTCGATCCGCCGCACCTTCCGGTCCCGCTCCCGCGCCTGTTCCTCGGGCGACTTCCAGCCCTCCCGGTTCGGGGCGCCCTCCCGCGGCGTCACATCCAGCGCGAACCCCGGCCACGACACGTGCAGCCCCGCCGTCCGCCGGATGGCCAGATCCTCGATGGTCCAGCCCGACAACGCCAACACCGCCGACTGCCCGCTCACCACGCCCCCCGACGGCACCGTCTGCACGTGGGTGTACCCGTTCGCCCGCGCCACCGGGATCAGGTCCGAGTCCGGGTGCACCGCCATCCACGCCTGCAGGTCCGGACGGAATTCACCGACCTCCGTGGTGTCACGCGACGCCCGCACCCCCTCGATGTCGACGAGTCCCAGCACGGTGTTGGGCGCGATCAACCCGGGATACACGTGCGCTCCCGCCAGGTTCACGGTCTCGTCCGCGGGCGGACCGGTCTCGCCGGTCTCGACCGCGGCAATCCGCCCGTCGCGGATCAGCAGCGACGCGTTGGCCAGCGCCGGCCCGGTGATGGGATGGAGATGGGCCTGCGCCAGGCGGAGCGTCGCGCCGCGCGCCGCGCCCGCATTCCCGAACGCCAACAGCCAACCGGCCATGATCGCACCCAGCCGGATCGTCACCCGCCCCGTTCCTCCGCCCGTGGTCATCGCTCGTCCTCCCGTCGCATCGGCAGCTGGCAATCCTGACAGAACCGCACCCCGAGATGGCGCGCCTGCTCCCACGCGGCCCGGAAAAAGCGCTCGCGGGCCTGTCCGTCCGCCCCGGCCTCCACGCGTGAACTGGAGGCCTGCCGCGCCCTGGCCAGAAGGGCCTCGCGCTCGTCGGAGCGCGCCTTCGCCCGCGCCGGTTCCAGGGACCGGTCGAAATACCGGCGCCCCTCGATCCAGGTCTGCAAACAGACGCTCGACGACGCCAGCGGGTGGCCCGACCAGATCACGAAATCCCCGTCCTTGCCGGTCTCCAGCGATCCCACCCACGCGTCCACCCGCAACTGCCTCGCCGGGTTCAGCGTTACGAAGCGCAGCGCCTCGTCCTCCGCCGTGCCCCCGTATTTCACCGCCTTCGCCGCCTCGAGATTCAGGCGCCGCGCGTGATCGCTCGAGTCGGAGTTGAAACTCACCAGGACCCCGCGCTCCCGCATCAGCGACCCCGCGTACGGAATCGCGTCCACGACCTCGAGCTTGAACGCCCACCAGTCCGCGAACGCGCTCGCCCCCGCCCCGTGCCGCGCGATCTCGTCCGCGACCTTGTACCCTTCCAGGATGTGCTGGAGCGTCGCCACCCGCACCCCGAACGTCTCCATCGTCCGCAGAAAGGCCAGGATCTCGTCCTGCCGGTACGAATGACAGTGGATCAGCCGCGTGCCCTCGAGAATCTCCCCCAGCGCCTCGAGCTCCAGATCCCGCCGCACCGGCGGCCCCTTCCCCGCCGCCGCCGCCCGCCGCCCCTCCCCGTACCGGCGCGCCGCCGTGAAGCGATTCGCAAAAAACGTCGGCACCCCCATCCGCGTCTGCGGAAAACGCGTCGTGTTCCGCTCCCCCCAGTTCGATTGCTTCACGTTCTCGCCCAGCGCGAACTTGATTCCCGGCGGGGCCTGCGCGAACACCAACCCGTCCGGCGCCGCCCCGGCCCGCAACTTGATGACCCGGTTCTGGCCGCCGATGGGATTCGCCGAGCCGTGCAGCAGGTTCGCCACCGTCAGCCCCCCCGCCAGCTGCCGATGCAGGTTCTCCGTCTCCGAGTTCACCACGTCCCCGATCCGCACCATCGCCGTGCTCGGCAGGGTCGCCTCGTTCACCGCGCCGAGGATCATGGAATGGTTGTGGCAGTCGATGAGCCCGGGCGTGATGTGCCACCCCTCGCCTCCCAACTCCAGCGTGCCGTGCGGCAACGCCTCCGGCACCCGCCCCACGCTCGCAATCCGCCCGTCCACCACCAGCAACGCCGCGTTCGTCAACACCCCCGCCCCTCCCGAAGTCCAGATCGTCGCTCCCCGAACCAGCACCGCCGGCGGCGATGCCGTGGGCCCGCGTTCCACCCGCGGATCCCGTGCCACTCGCGCCACGACCGCGTTCGTCCTCGCGCCACCCGCGAGCCGGTTCGTCGCCCCCGCCTCCGGAACCCCGCCGTCCACCGCGTGCGGCACCCCCGCCACCCACACCGCCCGCACCCGGTTCTCGGGCTGAAAGTAGGTTCCCTCCACCAGAGTCAGGTTCGCCATGCGCCCCGGCTCGATCGTCCCCGCCCGATCCCCCATGCCGCAAAGCTCCGCCGGCACCACCGTCAACCCCGCCAGCGCGTCCGCCTCCGTCAGGCCCCGCTCGATGGCCCGGGCCAGATTCCGACGAAACTGCTTCCGGTCCCCGAGCCCGTGCGTGGTCCACGCCATCGCCGCACCCGGATGCGCCCGACGCAACGCGACCGGGTTCTCCGGAGCCCAGTCCCAGGCCCGCAATGCGTCCAGCGTCACGTCCTCCCAGTCCGTTTCATCCCGGAATTTCGGCAGCGCCGGGAATGCCAGCGGCACGATGTACGGACCCCGCGCCGATGCCGCCACGTCCGGTCGTCGCCACTCCTGCCCCGTCGCGAGCAACACCGGGCGCCGGATCCCCAACTCCTCCGCCACCACCCGCGCCCGATCCAGCATCAACACGCTCCCCGCATCGAAAAGCACCGTCTGCCCGCCGCGCACCGCCTGCAAGGCTTCCAATCCCGCCGCGTGCGTCGCCGCCGGTCCCGTCGTCCCATGGAACTCCGCGTCGAGGAACGTCTGGCGCACCAGGGCAATCGCGCCCATCAACGATCCGGGATACGCCGGCATCCGTCCGCCGCCCCCGACGCCAGGGTCGAACCCAATGCACTGCGCGACATCGGCCTTCAGCACGGAGGCCGGATTCTCCCCCGCCCCCAGGCGAACCACCGCGCTTTGTCCCCTCAAAACTCCCCGCCCCGGCACCGCTTGCACCAGCGTGTACCCCAACTCCCGCAGTCCCTCCTCGGTCTTCGCGTCCGGCAGCGCCGAGGCTCCCGCCACCCGATGCTCCGGCGTGGCGCCCCACGATCCCGCCTCCGGAACCCCGTAGAATCGCGGCCCCCCTCTGCCCTCTGCCGGCATGGCCCGGGCTCCACCCCCGCCGCCGCCGCTGTCCGCCTGCTCCCCGAGACCCCCTTCGTCCCGCACCTCCCGCGGACGTCCGGATTCCCCCGCCGCCACCCAGTACGGCTCGATGAACCCCGCATACACCGTCAAGCCCGAGAGATTCCATTCCCGCGCACCCGAAGGCACCGTCACACCCGACCCGACCGCCGCGATGAACCCGTTGCTCACCACCACCGTGGCATTCGTCAGCGTCCAACCCGGACGCGTCACCACCGTCGCGCCCCTCAACGCATGCAGGCCGTCCGCGCGCGGACGGAACCCCGGCGGTTCCAGCTCCGCGCCTTGGGCGGCAGGGACCACGGCCAGCCCCAGCAGGACCCCCAGGACTTGGGCAGGGTGCATGCCGGGAAGTATCATCCACGCCGGCGGCTCACCAAGACGAATATCCGGCTGCCACGGGAGCGAACGCACATTCTCCCTGCGTGCCGGCACCGCTTTCCCGTCCGCTCGAGGGTCCCTGCTCCCTGCGCTCACGCGAGGAGTCCCGCGCCTCGCCGCCTACCCGAACACCGCCTTCTTCAAATCCCGCAGCACGTACGCCTCCGCCCCCTCCAGTCCCCGCACCCGCCGCGCTCCGCTCTTGCGCTTCCTCCCGAACCGCTCCCGGTACGCCCCGTAAATCCTCTCCACGTACTCCCGACTTCCGAACGCCGCCCCCGCCGTGA
>CAZSOV010000094.1:2289-25121 GCA_964608505.1 uncultured Verrucomicrobiota bacterium | reverse complement strand
GGATCCGGCTGGACGGCGTGGAGGTGTCGGCGTTGGCGGAAGCGGCCCGGGACCGGCTGCGGGCGACGCGGATCGGGTACATCTTTCAGACGTTCAACCTGTTGCAGGGGTATACCTGCCTGGAGAACGTGCTCTTGGGCATGTCGTTCGGTCCGGGACCGGACCGGGGATTCGCGGAGGCGCTGCTGCGGCGGGTGGGGCTGGGGGATCGCCTGCGGCATTACCCGCGTCAGCTCTCGACCGGCCAGCAGCAGCGGGTGGCCGTGGCGCGGGCCCTGGCCAACCGACCCAAGCTGGTGCTGGCGGACGAGCCGACGGGCAATCTCGATCACCGCACGGCCCGCGAGGCGTTGCGGTTGGTGCGGGAGGCGTGCCGGGAAAGCGGGGCTTCGCTGCTCCTGGTCAGTCATGACCGGGAAGTCCTCGCCGAGTTCGAGGATCGCCGGGATTTGGGGACGCTGAACCGGGCGGCGCTCCGGCGCGACGAGGAGGGCGGGCGATGACCCTTCCCCTGATGGTCCGCAAGAGTCTCCGGCAGCATCTGCTGTCGACCGTCATCACGGCCCTGTCGATTGCGCTGGCGGGCGGGTTGTTGATGGCCGTGTGGGTGGTCAAGGACCAGTCCCAGTCCGCCTTTACCGGGGTCAATGCCGGATTCGACGCCGTGCTGGGCGCGCGTGGTTCGAAGCTGCAATTGGTCCTGAACACGATCTTTCACCTCGAGGAATCCCCCGGGAACATCCCGTACGCGGACTACGAGCAGATCCGGTCGCATCCAGCGGTGCGGACGGCGGTGCCGATTGCGCTGGGGGACAATTATCTCGGGTACCGGGTGGTGGGGACGACGACGAATCTGTTCGGCGAAGTGGAATTCGCGCCGGGGCGCGGATTCGAACTGGCGGCGGGACGGGTGTTCGAGCCGGGGTTGCGGGAGGCCGTGGTGGGAGGATTCGCGGCGGGGCGGTTGGGCTTGAAGGTGGGGGACCGTTTCCAGCCGTACCACGGTCTGTTGTTCAATCCCGAGGATCAGCACTCGGAGACGTACGTGGTGGTGGGGGTGCTGCGCCCCAGCAACACGCCGGCGGACCGCGTGGTGTGGATTCCGTTGCAGGGGGTGCAGCGAATGGCGGGGCATGATCCGAAGGCGGCGAACGATCTGAGCGGGGTGCTCGTCAAATTCCGGGACACGAGCCCGTTGACCGCCCGGCAGTTGGACCAGATGTACAACAAGCAGGGGAACCGCCTGACGTTCGCCTGGCCGATCGCGCAGATCGTGGCGCAGTTGTTCAACAAGATCGCCTGGGTGGACCGGGTGCTCGCCCTCGTGGCCTATCTCGTGGCCGTGGTGGCCACCGGTTCGATCCTGGTCAGCATCTACAACTCGATGAAGGAACGCCGCCGGGACATCGCCATCTTCCGGGCCCTCGGGGCGCGGCGGGGGACCATCTCGCGGGCCATCGTGCTCGAGGCGGCGTCCATCGCGGCCATCGGGATGGTGTTCGCGTTCGCCGTGCACGTGGCGATCCTGTCCGCGGTGGCGGCGCTGATCCGGGCCCAGACGGGCGTGGTGCTCGATCCCTGGCAGCTCCATCCCGTCATGGGCTGGGCCCCGCTGGGCATGATCGCGCTGGCCGCGCTGGCCGGTTTGATCCCCGCCTGGAAAGCCTACCGGACACCGGTGGCCGAGAATCTGACGCCGACCTCGTGAGGGCCGGCGGGAGCCGCACCCCCCCGCGTTCCGGACGGCCTAGAACGACAACCCGTACGCAACCGAGACCAGGTGCGCGCCCGTTTCGTAACGACCGTTGAGCGGCGACTGAAGCCCGGCGTAGGTGGAGATCACGCGCTCCTCGTAGAACACGCGCGAGTATCCCAGGTCGAGCCGATGCCGCCCGTGGCGATAACCCACACCGGCGGCCACGGCGTGCTGGTTGGCGTCGGGGATCGCCGGGCTGAACGTGGCGTCGATGGAGGGGGAATCGAAATACTGATAACTGGCCCGGATGCGCCATCCGTCGCCGAGATCATACGACGCGGCGGCGCCCAGGGTGAACGAGTCTTCCCAGTTCTCCGGAAGTTGGGCGGGCAGACCGATGGCCGGGGCGCCCTGGAGCGGCAGGGCCTTGAACCGCGAGAAGTTGAGCCATTCGAAATCCGTCGCGAGGCGGAGGCGGTCGGTCGCCTGGAAGCCGTAGCCGAGGGCGACGATGGTGGGAAACGGCATCTCACTCCCGAACGGACCGCGGAAGAGGCCGGTTCCCGGGGGCTGACTGAGCCGGATATCGCCGTCGTAATCGATGTTCATCTCGGGGCGGACGGTCAGGGCGAGGCGGTGACGCCGGGCCACCTGCCAGGTCAGGGCGGCGTTGCCGCTCACCCCGATGCCGTCGCCCCGGGCTTGAACGAAGCCGTCGGGCGACGCGGGATTGCCGGTGATCGCGGCGCCGGGGAGGAATTGTTCCAGCGTCAACTCCGACCACATGACATCGAGCCCGACGCCGAGGTGGAGGCCTTCGGCGAGTCGGATGGCGGCGGAGGGGTTGAAGTTGATGGACTTCAGCTCGGTGAAACTCGGCGCGGAGTATTTCAGCGCCGTGGGACCGCCCCCGTCGCCCCAGTCGATGGAGAGCCCCCATGGGGTGGAGATGCCGAGGCCGACGGCGAGGCGACCCTCCTTGACGGGGCCGCCGAGGTAGAGATGGGGGAGGAGTTTCCAGGGATCGCGGGTCTCGGCGACGGCGCCGGTGTTGGCGGATTGGAAGCGGACGGAGTGATGGACGAAGGTCGGCTCGGCGGAGGCCTCCCAGCGGGGGAGGTCGAGCAGGTTGGCGGGGTTGTGGAAGACCGCGGAAGCGTCGTCGACGAAGGCGATGCGTCCGCCCGTCACGCCGAGGTCGCTGGCGCCGGCGGTGGGGCCGCGATAGCCCTCGGCGTGGAGGTGAGGCGCGACGCCGCAGGTCAGGAGGGAGGCGAGGGTCGCGGACCACGCCGCGAGGGAGCCTGGGTTGACTTCGGGGGGCCGGGGGTGGGAGGGGAGGGGGTTCATGGAGTGCGATCCGGACGGGGCCGGGACGGGCTGGGTTCGATTATGCTGGTCTCACTAGGAACGGACTGGGGCGCTGAGCGGGGGCCTTGGCCGGCAGATATAAACCGGAAGCAGTTCGGGCCCCAATCGTTCAATTCGCTACTGAGAAACCTACTAGGCTACTTTCTTATGCCAGAAGATTTGAAGGCTGCCGATAGAACGGGGTAAAGATGAGGCCAACGCCGTGAGCAAGACCGATAATCCGCTGGTCAGTCGGGACCTTCTGGTGACGTGCCGGAACAGCCAGGGGGCTCCGGTGCGCGCCGTCCCGGTTCGGTTGTCCCGATATACCGCGCTGCTCGAGGTCTACAATCCTCACAGCATCCTGCAGTTGTCCGAGGTTCTCGGGGAGTTCCGGATCAACATGGGGGACCGCTGCGTCTATGCGGGACGCGGCGTGGTGAGCAGTCTCGTGAACACCGGCATCATGGTGTTGTGCGAGGTGACCCTCGACGACGGGTGGCTGGACGTCGACCTGTTCTCGCCCATTGCGCAGCCGGAACGGCTGAAGGACGAGTTCGAGGCGTTCATCAGCAACTGGCGGCGGCTGCAGGCGATCAGCCCCGAGTTCAAGCTGGCCGTGGCGGACTTCCAGATGATGCTGACCGAGTTGCGGCGCTGGCTGGACCAGGTGGAGCTGGGGGTGCGCTCGGAGCCCGTCGGGGTGCGCTCGGAGATGGAGCAGCGCGTGCTGACCGCGCTCGAAAGCCGGATCGTGGTGGAGGCCAACGAGTGGTTCGGGCGCTTCGACACCGTGGCCGAGGCCGTCGGCGAGGAGATGCGACCCGCCCACCGGGCGTATGCCCGGCGCCAGATCCATCCGCTGGTGATGTGCTCCCCGTTCGTCTACCGGACCTTCCACAAGCCGCTCGGGTACGCGGGCGATTACGAGATGGTGAACATGATCCTGCGCGAGCCGCACGAGGGCGCGACGTTGTTCGCGAAGCTCGTCAACGCGTTGTTCCTCCAGAATCCGCCGGCGCAGGCCCATCGCAACCGCATCCACCACCTCCGTTCCCGGCTGGTGGCGGAGACGCGCCGGGCGGCGGAGCAGGGGCGCCGGGCCCGGATCTTCAACCTGGGCTGCGGTCCCGCCCGCGAGGTCCAGTTGTTCCTGGCCGAGGAGGAGCTCTCGAACCACGCCGAATTCGTCCTGGCCGACTTCAACTCGGAGACGCTCGCCTTCACGCGGGCCAAGCTGGAGGAGATCAAGGCGAGGCACGGGCGGACGACCTCGCTGGAGTTCGTCGAGAAGTCGGTGCACCAGATGCTGAAGGAGAGCCTGCGCCCGCACGAGCGGGGTGCCGCCAACGGATACGACTTCCTGTACTGCGCCGGTCTGTTCGACTACGTCTCGGACCGGGTGTGCAAGCGGCTGACGGAGGTGTTCTATCACATGGTCGCGCCGGGCGGCCTGCTGATGGTGACCAACGTCGACGCCTCGAAGCCGTTCCGGCACTCCATGGACTACCTGCTCGAGTGGCACCTGATCTTCCGCAGCCGGCAGCAGATGACGGCCCTGATTCCGGACGACGCGGTGACGGACCAGGCGGACGTGCTGGCGGATCCACTCGCGGTCAACCTCTTCCTCGAGGTGCGGCGTCCGGCGACCAAGGCGGCCCATGCCTGAACTGGGACCAGAAGCCAGGGCGGCGTGGGAACGCCAGGAGCGGGAGCTGGGCCTGCGACGGCTTCGCCTGGGTTGCATCATCGCCATGTTCTTCACCCCGCCCGGGGTGCTGATCGACTACGTGATGCTGGGGAAATGGTTCTCCTTCTTCTGGTGGCGGATCGCCTGCACCGTGGCCATCCTGCCCATCCTCTGGCTCAGCTGGCGTCCGTTCGGCGCCCGGCATTACCGGAGCCTCGGCATCGCGCTCGCCATGGCGCCGGGGGCATGCATGGTGGGCATCATCCAGGCCGCCCCCGAACTGGGCTCGTATTACGCGGGGCTGATCATCGTCCTGCTCGGCGTGGCGGTGGTCATGCAGTGGAACCGCCATCAGAGCATCGTGGCCGTCGCCCTCCTGCTGGCGATGTACGTCGTCGTCGTGCTTCCCGACCTGCCCCGCGAGCAATACCGGCAGTTCCTGAACAACTTCTGGTTCCTCCTCCTCAGCTCCATCATCGTCGTCATCGGCAGTCATGTCGGGCATCAGGTCCGCTTGTCGGAGTTCGAACTGCGGTTCGACCTCGACCGCAGCCGGCAGGAGCTCGAGGTGAAGAACAAGCGGCTGCACGAGCTCGACGAACTCAAGGGCCGGTTTTTCGCCAACATCAGCCACGAGCTCCGCACCCCGCTCACGCTCCTGCTCGGGCCGCTGGAGCAGCTCCGCCAGCATCCCGCCCTCGGGGCCGATGCCCGGGTGCGCGATTATCTCGAGACGATGAGCGGCAACGGCCTGCGCCTGCTCAAGCTCATCAACGACCTGCTCGACCTCGTGCGCCTCGACGCCGGCCATCTCCGTCTGCACCGCCTCCACATCGACGTGTCCAGCTTCACGCGCGGCCTCATGAACTCGGTGCGGCGCTACGCCGAGGATCGCGGACTTAAAGTCATCTGCGACGTGTCGCCCGAACTCGATTCGATCTGGGCGGACCCCGACAAGCTCGAGAAGGTGTTCCTGAACCTGCTGTTCAACAGCATCAAGTTCACGCCCGCGGGCGGCGAGGTCCGGCTCACCGGACTCCGGCAGGACGAAAAGGCCGTGTTCCGGATCTCCGACAGCGGCATGGGGATCCAGAAGGAGCACCTGGACCATCTCTTCGAACGATTCTGGCAGGCGGACACCTCCGCTCACCGCAAGTACCAGGGGGCCGGCATCGGCCTGGCCCTCGTGAAGGAACTGGTCGAGGCACATGGGGGGTCCGTCGTGGCTGAAAGCGAAGTGGGTCGAGGGACCACCATGAGCGTGCATCTGCCCATCGGCCGCGCCGAAGCTGCGGCGGAAAAATCCAAGGGGGACCCGTCGGCGGACGGGACCGACAACGGGGATTCCGCCGGGGACGGCGCGGCGGAGGAGTCGGGCGACGCGCCGCCGGCGGCCGCGCCGACGGAGCACGTGCGTCCCGAGCTGGCGGCGCTGTACCGGCGGGCGGAGCTTTACGCGAGCATCACGCCGCTGCGCGACACGCTGCGGCCCTGGAGCCCGCAGCAGGGCGGGGCCAAGCCCCAGGTGCTCATCGTCGACGACGAGCCCGACATGCTGCGCTTCCTCCGCACCCAGGTGGAGGACGACTACGAGGTCCGGGAGGCGGTCGACGGAAACCAGGCGACGGTGCTGACCGCGCAGTATCTCCCGGACGCGGTGGTGTGCGACATGATGCTGCCGGAGAAGGACGGCATGCAGGTCTGCCGGGAGGTGCGGGCGAACCACGCCACGCGGGCGGTTCCCTTCCTGATGCTGACGGCGCGGGCGGACGACGAGACCAAGCTCAAGGCGCTTTCGGCCGGGGCGAGCGACTTCCTGCCCAAGCCGTTTTCGAGCGCGGAACTGAAGCTGCGCCTGAAGAACCTGGTGGACGCGCAACGGCTGCAAAAGGAACTCGCCCGCCAGAACAAGCAGCTCGAGGCCACGCTCGAGGAACTGCGGGAAACCGAGCTGCAGCTCGTCCAGGCGGGGAAGATGGCGTCGCTCGGACGGTTGAGCGCCGGGATCATCCACGAGATCAACAATCCGCTGAACTTCACCCGCACGGGCCTGCACATCCTCGAGAAGCACGGGCGCGCCCTGCCCGTGGAGATGCAGGAGGAGTTTCTGGAGATCCTCAAGGACATCCAGGAGGGCGTGGCGCGGGTGGGACGCATCATCGGCGACCTGCGTCAGTTCAGCCATCCCAGCCAGGGCGAGGAGGGGGCCTTCCACGAGGTGGACGTCGCGGATACCGTGGAGTCGGCGCTCCGGTTCCTGTCGGCCGAGTGGAAGGACGGACGCGTGGACGTGGAGAACCTCGTGGACGAGGACTTCGCGGTGCGGGCGGATCGGAATAAGCTGGTCCAGGTGTTGCTGAACCTGATTCAGAACGCCTTCGACGCGCTGCGGGACCATCCGCCGACGGACGGCTCGAAGGGGAAGGTGCGGATCACGACGACGCGGGATGCGGGACGCCGGCAGATCCGGATCCGGGACAACGGACCCGGCATTCCGGACCATCATCTGCCGCATATTTTCGAACCCTTCTACACGACCAAGGAGGTCGGGAAGGGCATGGGACTCGGGCTCAGCATCTGCTATCGACTTGTCGACGAGGCAGGCGGAAAGATCTCGGTGGACACGCAACCCGGGAGCTTTTGCGAGTTCGTGTTGGACTTTCCCGACCGAGTGCCGGAAATCGCGGACGAAAAACGCAAGGAACCCCAGGCTTTCGCATGAACCCCATTTACGACTACAAGCGCTTCGCCGTCCTCTACGTCGACGACGAGGAGAAATCGCTGAAGTACTTCACCCGGGCTTTTTCCGACACGTTCCGGATCTACACCGCGACGAACGCCCGCGACGGATACAAGATCGTCGAGGATCACCAGGACGAGATCGGGGTGATCATGACCGATCAACGGATGCCCGGCGAACAGGGCGTCCAGTTTCTCGAGCGCGCGCGCCGGTTGCGTCCCCAGATCATCCGGATCCTGGCCACGGCCTTCGCCGACCTGGACGCCGCGATCCACGCGGTGAACAGCGGGGCGATCTACAAGTACATCACCAAGCCGTGGGACGTGCCCGCCCTCGAGACCACGCTCAAGCGCAGCCTCGAATTCTTCATGGTCCAGGCCGAACGCGACCTGCTGCTGCGCGAGAAACTCTCGGTCCTGCACCGCCTGCTCATCACCGACCGCGTCCTCAGCCTGGGCGTCCTGGCCTCGGGCCTCGGGCAGCATGTCCGGCATGCCCTGGATGCCGTCGGGACCTTCCTCGAACTCGCGCCCTCGGTGGCCCGGCCCGACGTCGGCAGCTTGGATCGCCTCCAGGAACCGGAGTTCTGGCAGGACCTGAACCGGCGCGTCCACGACCGCCTGCGGATGGTGGTGGCGCTCCTGGATGATCTGGCGTCGGAGAAGGGCGGGGCGTTCCGCTTCGACCAGGAGGTCAAGCTGCACGCCGCCATCCAGGAAGCCCTCGGACCGCTCGCCGCGGATCTCGCCGCCCGGCGAATCGAGGTGAACAACCTGGTTTCCCCCGATCTCCCGTCCCTGCTCGTCGACAACCAGCGGTTCCAAAAGCTCTTCTCGCTCCTGCTCCGACACGAGTTGAGCACCCTCCCGGAAGGGGCCGCTGTGCGGTTCGAGGCGCTGTTCCGACCGGCGACGGATCAGCACGGGGACGAACTGGATATCCTGTTCAGCGACAACGGAACCGGCCTGGCCGGTCAGGCGATCCTCTCCCTGTTCGATCCCCTCCTCGTCGGCAACGGTCCGGGCGCGGATTCCGAGATGTTCCTGATGGCGGTGTACTTCATCGTCTACCACCATGGCGGACGCGTGAATCTCACCAAGGGCGCGGGCTCCGGTCTGGCCCTGACGCTGACGTTCCCGCTCCGCCCGAAGCTCACCGAGATCAAGGAGGACACCCGCGACTTCCTGGTCCGCGCCATGACCAACGAACGGTTGTGGGACCGGTTGCTGGCCGGGGTCTAGAATCGCGGCGGGTCGCGCCGCATGGCCACGGACAGACGTCCACTTCCGGAACGTGGAGGGCCATGAACAGAGGGCCCGGAACGTGGAAGCCGGCGACTCGGTACGTTGGTCGCCGGCCCCACTCACATCCCATCGCACGCGGGCACCGGGCTTCGCCCACGGCCCTACCGTCCTGGGTCCTTGCGGTCGCGGAACGCGTCAGTTCAGGCGCTTGACCTCGACCTGGCGGTACTCGACGGGGTCGGCGTGGCCCGCGAAGCCGAAATAGCCCTTGGCGCGGTCCTTGCCGGGGTGGGGCGTGTTGGACATGAACTCCTTCACGTCGGCGAGGTTGGCGTCGAGGATCCGGGTGCCGTTGAGTTCGACCTCGATGGTGGAGCCGCGGACGGTGACGCGCTGGTAGTTCCATTCGCCGTTGGGCCGTTGGAATCCGCGGTGGGCGGCGACCATGCCGTAGGCGGAACCGTGGGCCTGGCGGGGGTCGATCTTGCTGTTGGTGGCCTTCTCGTAGTTGTCGTCCAGCACCTGGAGCTCGCACATGCCCGCGTAGGCGGTATCGCCTTCGCCCGAGTACCGGATGGCGAGCCCGTTGTTGCCGCCGGGCGGGAGGCGGAACTCGAGCAGGGCCGTGAAATCGCCGTATTCCTCGGCCTTGTAGAAGACCGTGCCGCCCTTGCCGGGCTTGCAGCGCAGGATGCCGTCCGCGAAGTCATAGTCCTGGATCGGGCCGGCCCAACCCTTGGTGCCGGTCGCCTCGGAGAGAATGCCGTAGAAACCCGCCTGGCGATCCGCCTGTCGGAGGATGGCGTTGGCTTCCGCCCCCGGGATCTCGCGGATGAACACGTTGCGCCAGCGGATCTCCCCGCCGTGGGTCTGGAGCTGGATCGGGCCCGTCTTCGGCACGGGGGACTTGCGGCTGAAGTAATTCTCGAGGCGCGCGTGGTTCACGACGAGCTTGTCGTTCAGATGGATCGTGACGCGTTCGCCGACCATGAGGACATGGAACTTGTTCCACTCCCCGAGGGGCTTGTCCGCATGGACGAGCGGGTTCTTGCCCGGGTTGCCCTTCGAGTTGTTCCAGAGTCCGCCCGAGCCGTATTCGGCTCCGAGATCGCCGCCCCATTTCCCGCCGGCCTTCGTGCTGTCCCAGATCTGCACCTGGGGAATCGCGCGCAAATACACGCCGGAGTCGGCGCCCGCGACGGTGCGGTACTCGAGCGTCAGTTCGAAATCCCCGTACTCCTTCTCGGTGGTGAGGTACAGCCCTTCGCCGTCGTTGATGAGTTCGTCGCCTTCGACCCGCCAGTGCTTCGCGATGTCCACGAGGCTGGCGGCCTTCTTGCGGGCGAAATCCTCCGCGGAAAGGGCTTTCCACTTGGCGGGATCCTCGGTGCTCAGACCCCACCACCCGCCGAGGTCCTTTCCGTTGGAAAGAGGGGTGAAACCGGGAGGAGGCGTGGCTCCCCGCATCGCGGTGGAACCGAGAAGAAGCGCGGAGAGGACCGCGACGCTGCCGTGCCGGAGGGCCGACACGCCAAAGGCTCGCAAGGGGTTCGACATGGTCCCGAATGATGTCCGCCGGCCCGTCCGCCGCGAGGGAAAAAACGTCCGAACGCGCGAATCGCCCCACGGCGATTGACAAAGTCCGGTGCGAAAGGCGCGTGGGGCTGGCGACTGCCGAGCCGCCGGTTCCCCCCCCCCCGGATCGGGGGCGGTGATCCGGTTGTCCGGTCGGCGGACAAGAAACGGTCAGGGTTTGGCTAGAAAGGCCGAGCCTTGGTTTCGGGGCATCAGAAACGCTCACGACCAGAGCAAAGGCGGGTTTTCCCCGGCGTCGTACGGGACCGGGCGCCGCGGGGCCTCGCCGGAGCTCCCATCCTGAAACGGACGATGCACGACGAACGGCCAGGACCGATGGACACGAGGCGACGGGAATTCCTGCGCTCCGGGCTGCGCTACGGGGCGGTCGGAGCCGTGCTCGCGGCGAGCGCGGGCGGGGTCTGGAAGGCGCGCTCCGCGGGCTGTCGAAGACCCTCGATCTGCGGGGAGTGTCCCGTGTTCGGGGGGTGCGAGCTTCCGAAGGCGCACGCGTTTCGGGAAGGGGCGGAGGAGGCATGAGCATGAACGAGACCGATTCCAACGCAGGATGGACCCGGCGCGCGTTCGTGGAACGCGGCGTGGCCGGAGCGGCGGGGGCGCTGGCCGCGGGTTCGACGGTCGCCCGGGCGAAGGCCGCGCTGGTCGCCGAACGCGAGGACAATCCGTGGCGATACGATGTCGAGTCCCTGCGCCGGGTCGACCCGGCCCTGGTCCATTACGAGCGGTTCGTACAGTTCGCGGTCGGGAATGCCGCGCCCCGGCGGTTGACGGTGGGGCCGGATGGGCGGGTGGCGGTTGCGGCGGGGCGGTCGATCCTGGTCTTCGACCCCGATGGCAGGCGGACGGCGGATATGGCGGTGGGGGATCTGGCCCGGTGCGTCGGGGTGGCGGCGGATGGACGGTATTTCGTGGGCCTGCGGGATCGGGTGGAGGTGTTCGACGGGAAGGGGACGCGTGTGGCGCGCTGGAAGGCCGTGGGTGGCAAGGCCTACCTGACTGGAATCGCGGTGGGCGAACGTGACGTGTTCGTGGCGGATTCGGGGAACCGGGTGGTGTACCGGCACGATGCCGAGGGGCGGGTGCAGTTGCGGATCGGTGAGCGAAACCCCGGCGGGAAGATCCCGGGGTTGGTGTTGCCGAGCCCGTTTCTGGACGTCGAACTGGGCGCGGATGGCCTGCTGCGGGTGAACAATGCCGGACGGCACGCGGTGGAGGTGTATACGCGCGACGGGGAATTGGAGGCGCGGTGGGGACGTCCGGGAGCGGCCATCGATTCGTTCTGCGGCTGCTGCAATCCCATCGGTTTGGCGCTGCTGGAGGATGGGCGGTGCGTGACGGCCGAAAAGGGGTTGCCCCGGGTGAAGCTCTACACGGCGGAAGGCCGCCTCGAATCGGTCGTGGCGGCGCCGTCCGAGTTCGCGCCGGTGCATTCGGACGAACGGACGACGACGGTGGCGGAGACGACGAACGACGGTCTGGACGTGGCGGTCGATGCGGCGGGCCGGGTCTGGGTGCTGGACCTGGTGGGGGCGACGGTGCAGGGGTATCGTCGCAGGAACGCGGAAGGAAAGGCGGCCTGAGATGAGCCTTCCCCACGCCGCGGACGAGCACACGACGCGCCGGGAGTTCCTCCGGAACGGGCTGCGGGTGGCCGGGTTGACGGCGGGCGGGGTGGCGGCGGGGACGATGCTGCCCCGGAGCGCCGCGGCGGACACGGTCTGGCAGATCGATCCGCGGAAATGCCTGTGTTGTTCGCGGTGCGCGACGGACTGCGTGCTGGAGCAGTCGGCGGTGAAGTGCGTGAACTGGTTTCCGATCTGCGGCTACTGCGACCTGTGCACGGGTTACTTCGAACCGCAGCCGAACGCGCTGAACACCGGGGCGGAGAACCAGCTTTGTCCCACCTCGGCGATCCTGCGGAAGTTCGTGGAGGACCCGTACTACGAGTACAAGATCGACGAGGATCTGTGCATTGGCTGTGCGAAGTGCGTGGAGGGCTGCCGGCTGTTCGGCAACGGCTCGTTTCACCTCCAGGTGCGTCATGACCGGTGCGTCAACTGCAACGAATGCGCCATCGCGAAGGCGTGTCCGGGCGACGCGTTCTACCGGGCCCCGGCCCACGATCCCTACTACCACTTCACGACCGCGACCTGAGCCACGCCATGCGCATGTTCCGGGACAACGGCGGTGCGGGGGCGCGGTTCGGATTCCGGCTTCTCCCTCTCGTCCTCGCGTGCCTGTCGGTGTCCGGGTGGGGGGCCGAGCTGCGGTTCCCGCCCCCCGATTTCGAAAGCGGCTACGCCATGCCGCTCACCGAGTATCCGGCGGCGCGGGGGCAGGGTTGGGAGTACCTCGACGTGTTCGTGCTGGTGGCGTGTCTGGGGGTGGCCACCTGGTTGGTGCACCGGGCGCGAAGCCGGCGCGGGTTGATGTGGCTGTCGGCGTTTTCGGTCGGCTATTTCGGCTTCTATCGGGAGGGCTGCGTCTGCGCCATCGGCTCGATCCAGAACGTGGCCCTCGCGATGTTCGGCAGCGGGTACGGACTGCCGGTGGGCGTCGCGGTGTTTTTCGCGGCGCCCCTGCTGGTGGCGCTGTTCTTCGGTCGCTCCTTCTGCGCCGGGGTGTGTCCGCACGGCGCCCTGCAGGACCTCGTGCTCGTGCGGCCCGTCACGATTCCGCGCTGGCTGGAGACCGGGCTGGGCATATTGCCGTTTCTGTATCTCGGACTGGGCGTGACGTTCGCGGCGACGGGGGCCGCGTTCGTGATCTGCCGCTATGATCCGTTCGTGCCGATCTTCCGGCTGAGCGGCAGCATGGGCATGCTGCTCTTCGGAGGGGCGATGGTGCTCCTCGGCATGTTCGTGGGTCGCCCCTACTGCCGGTTTCTCTGTCCCTACGGCGCGTTGCTCAAGATCGCGTCCGCCCTCGCCAAATGGCGGGTCCGCGTGACTCCGGATCTCTGTACCCAGTGCCGGTTGTGCCCCGGTAGCTGCCCCTTTGGCGTGATCCGCGAGCCGGACCCCGGCCTGACCCGCCCGCGCGAGGTCGCGGTGGCGCGTCGCCGGTTGGTGGGGTTGCTGGCCCTGGTGCCGCTGGTGCTGGTCGCGGGCGCCGGCGCGGGCCGCTGGTTCGGCGGCGCGGCGGCGCGGTTGCATCCGACGGTCGAACTGGCCGACCGCCTTGCCGCACGGCTCCCGGCGGAAGCCGTGGCCCGGCTCACGCTGCCGAATCGGCTGGCGTTGACGCGGGCGGAAAAGCAGGCCGCGGAGCTGGGTCCCCAGGCGGCCCAGTTGCGCGCACGCTTCAAGACGGCCGGCCTGTGGTTCGGGATCTGGGCCGGCGCGGTCCTCGCCATCCGGTGGGTGAGTCAGGCCATGGTCCGGCGCCGGGCCGAATACGAACCGGATCGCGCCGGGTGTTTTGCCTGTGCCCGGTGTTTCTCCAGCTGTCCCCAGGAACGCATCCGTCTCGGCCTGGCACCGCTGCCGTCCGTCGTGGCGCCGCACGTCGTTCCGACCTCGTTGCATCCCGTGCCGTCCGCCAAATCGGGCGGCTGCGGTTGCGGCGGCGCCGCGTCCGAGGTGCCGGAAGGAGGGCGCGGATGAACCCGGAAGCAGGAGGAACGGTGAACGCGGGCCGCCCGGCCTGGGCCCGGAGCGCGCGGGTGGTGGCGATTCTGGCCGTGCTGGTGCTGGCGGTCACCGTGGTCATGGTCCAGGGGAAACGGCAGCAACCGCGCGAGGAGCCGTGGCGTTCCGCCGCTCTCCAGGCCATGCGGTTGCGCCTCGAGCAGGACCCGAAGAACGAGCCCCTCAAGGACGAGATCCGGAAGGAGGACCTGCGGCTTCGACGGGCCTATTTCCATGGCCTGGAACGAAACCGGACCGGGGCCTGGATCCTGCTCGCCGCGGCCACGGCCCTGATCTGGGTCGCACACCGGTCGCGTGGCCCGCGGCGACTCGTGCCGTCCGCGCCGGAACGCCTGGGGCGCGAGGAGACGGCCCGCAAGGCCCGGTGGGCGACGGCGACGGTCGGCGGGGCCTGCCTGCTCGCCATGGCGGTGGTCGGCGGGGTTGCGGGCGGGAGGCCCGGGCTGCCCGTCGGGGTCGCCGCCCGCCCCGAGGGAGCTGCAAAACCCGCCGCGGAAGGCACCCCGTCGCCCGCACCCGTCCCGGTCGTGGAGACGTCCGGACAATGGGCTCGCTTCCGCGGGCGGGAGGGCAGCGGCGTGGTGGAAAGGGAAGGCTTGCCGGAACGCATCCCGCTCTCCTGGGACGTGGCCTCGGGCAAGGGCGTGCTCTGGAAGACGCCGGTGCCGCTGACCGGGTTCAATTCGCCGGTCGTGTGGAAGGACCGGGTCTTCCTGACCGGTGGCGACAAGGAGAAGCGCCTGGTGTTCTGCTTCGACGCGGGGCAGGGCTCCCTCCTGTGGTCCAAGCCGGTCGTGGATGGCACCGCGCCGCCGGTGGAGCCGCCCGATCAGAGCGGGGCCGCGGCGTCGACCGTGGCGACTGACGGGGAACGGGTGTTCGCGATCTTCGCGACCGGCGAGTTGGGCGCCCTCGATTTCGACGGAAAGCTGCTCTGGAGCCGGAAGCTCGACTTCACGGAGAACGGGTACGGCCACGCGTCCAGTCTCGTGGTCTGGCGGGATCGATTGCTGGTACAGGCCGATCAGGGCACCGAGGAGGACGGCAAGTCGGCGCTCGTGGCGTACGACGTCCGCACGGGGCAGCCGGCCTGGACGGCGCGACGTCCGGTGGGCGGAAGCTGGGCGAGTCCCATCGTCGTCGACGCGGGAGGCAAGGCGCTGGTGGTGACCGTGGGCGATCCCTTCCTGATGGCGCACGAGGCGGGCTCGGGCACCGAGGTCTGGCGGGCCCGGGTGCTGGGCGGGGAACTCGCCCCCTCGCCGATCCGCGCCGGGAACCTCATCGTCGCGGTCAGTCCCGGACACGCCCTGGTGGCGGTGAAGGCGGATGGCACGGGGGACGTGACGGCCACGCACGTGGCCTGGAAGCTGGAGAAGCACGTGCCGGACGTGCCGACGCCGGTGGTGGCGGGCGACCTGTTGTTCACCGCGAACACGGAGGGACACGTGTTCTGCCGCGAGCTCGCGACCGGCGCCCAGGTCTGGGAGCACGCCTTCGAACTCGAGTTCCAGGCCTCCCCGATCCTCCTGGGAAACCGAATCTACCAACTCGCCCAGCCCGGCAGCGTCCGGGTGTTCGAGGCCGCCCGGGAGTTCAAGGAACTGGCCGCGTTCGACATGGGCGAGGAACTCTACGCCACCCCGGCCGTTGCCGGCGGGCGGATGTTCATTCGAGGCAAAAAGAACCTGTTCGCGGTGGGCGACGGGGAGACGAAATCCACCGAGGTGGCGCATGTCCGTTGAAAATCTCCAATTCGTGGATGAGGCCGTCGCCCGGATCGGACGGAGCCGCGACGCGGTGATCCCGATCCTGCAGGCGTTGCAGGAGCACTACCGCTATCTGCCGGAGCCCGCCTTGCGCCGGGTGTGCGAGCTCAGCGAGATCACGCCCGCGCAGATCTGGGGCATCGCCACGTTCTACGACCAGTTCCGGCACAAGCCCGTCGGCAAGCACATCGTTCACGTCTGCCACGGCACCGCCTGCCACGTCACCGGCGCGGATCGCGTGGAGGACGCGTTGCGACGTCACCTCGGAATCCCGCCCGGGGAGGATACGGACCCGACGGGTCGGTTTACGGTGGAGCCGGTGGCCTGTCTGGGTTGCTGCACGCTGGCGCCGGTGGTGAAGCTCGACCATCTCACGACCGGGATGCTGGACACCGACAAGGTGCCGGGCGTGATCGACGAGTTCCTGGAGGGGAGCGAGGGCGGCGGTCACGGCCACGGACACGGCCACGGACACGGGAACGGGCACGGGACGACCGCGGGTGGTCACGGGACCGACGGGGGCGGGACCCGCCCCGAGATCCGCGTGGGGCTGGGCTCCTGCTGTATGGCGAAGGGCAGCGACCGGCTGTTCCACGAACTGAACCAGGCGGCCCACCTCGTCGGAGTCGACGTCCAGGTGAAGAGCGTCGGCTGCGTCGGCATGTGCCACCAGACGCCCCTGATCGAGGTGTTTCATCCCGGAAAACCCTCGCGGTTCTACGCCGCGGTGAAGCCCAACGAAGCCCGCCAGTTGGTCCTGGAGAATTTCGATCCACCCAGCCTCTGGCGGCGCGCCGCGCGCTTCGCGGCCCGGGCGGTCGACCGCGTCCTGCTCGAGCAGGACGACAGCCCGACCCGCCGCTGTGCCGTGGACATGAACGCCGGTCCGGCCCGGGCCTTCCTCGGGCGCCAGATCCACATCGCCTCCGAGCACTTCGGCGATCTCGACCCGCTCGATCTCGAGGAATACCTCCGGCACGACGGCTTCGTCGCGTTGCGCAAATCCCTCATCGAACTGAAGCCCGACCAGATTCTCGAGGAGGTCACGAGGAGCGGCTTGCGCGGGCGCGGCGGCGCGGGATTCCCCACGGGTCCCAAGTGGAAGGCCGTGCGCGCCCAGCCCGGCGAAACCAAATACGTGATCTGCAACGGCGACGAGGGCGACCCCGGCGCCTTCATGGACCGGATGCTCCTCGAGTCCTTCCCGTACCGGATCATCGAGGGACTCGCGATCTCGGCCATCGCCACCGGGGCGCACGAGGGGATCTTCTACATCCGGCGGGAGTATCCGCTGGCCGTGGAGCGCGTCCAGGCCGCCATTGACGTGCTGGAGCAGCGCGGTTGGCTCGGCGAACGCCTGCTCGGTGCCCGGTACCCGTTCAAGGTCGTCATCAAGGAGGGCGCCGGCGCCTTCGTCTGCGGCGAGGAAACCGCCTTGATCGCCTCCATCGAGGGCAAACGCGGCATGCCGCGCCTTCGCCCGCCGTTCCCCGCCGAATCCGGCCTCTGGAACCGCCCGACCCTCATCAACAACGTCGAGACCCTCGCCTGCGTGCCCTGGATCCTGCGCCGGGGCGGCGACGCCTTCGCCGCCATCGGCACCAAAAACAGCAAGGGAACCAAGGTCTTCGCTCTCGCCGGCAAGGTCGTTCGCGGCGGACTCATCGAGGTCCCCATGGGCACCACCATCCGCGAGATCGTCGACGAAATCGGCGGGGGCGTCATCCCCGGGCGCCGGTTCAAGGCCGTCCAGATCGGCGGTCCCTCCGGCGGCTGCGTTCCCGCCCGCCTCGCCGACACCGCCGTGGACTACGACTCCCTCCGCGAGGTCGGCGCGATCATGGGCTCCGGCGGACTCGTCGTGCTGGACGACACCGACTGCATGGTCGACATCGCCCGCTACTTCCTCCGCTTCACCCAGGACCAGTCGTGCGGCAAATGCACCTTCTGCCGCATCGGCACGCGGCGCATGCTCGACGTGCTCGAGCTCATCTGCTCGGGCAAGGGTCGTCCGGAACACCTCGACGACCTGGAACGTCTCGCGAAATCGGTCGGAATGGGCAGCCTCTGCGGCCTCGGGAAGACCGCCCCCAATCCCATCCTGACCACGCTCCGGTACTTCCGGGACGAATACGAGGCCCACCTCCAGGGTCGTTGTCCCGCGGGCAAGTGCCAGGCGTTGATCCAATACCGGATCTCGGACCGCTGCACCGGATGCACGATCTGTTCCCAGCAATGCCCCGTCGACGCCATCCCGCTCAACCCGCATGCCCGGCACGAGATCCGGCAGGACGCCTGCACCAAGTGCGACACCTGCCGCCGGGTCTGCCCCTACGGCGCCGTCGAGATCGTCTGAGCCGCGCCCCATCATGATGCGCATCACCATCGACGGTCGCCCGGTGGAACTCGAGGAAGGGAAAACCCTCCTCGACGCCGCCCGCACGCTGGGGGTCGACATCCCGACGCTCTGCTACCTGGAACGATGCGGGCCCATGACCTCCTGCCTGGTCTGCGTCGTGAAACTCCGGTTCAACGGTCGCACCAGCATCGTCCCGTCCTGCGCCATGAAGGCCCTCGACGGCATGGAGGTCGAGAGCGAGACGCCCGAAATCCACGAACTGCGCCGTTCCGCCCTCGAACTGCTTCTCTCCGATCACGTCGGGGACTGCCTCTCGCCCTGCACCCGGCTGTGTCCGCTCGGCATGAACGTGCCGCTGATGCTCCGCCAGGTGGAGCTCGCCCGAACCGACGAGGCCATCTCCACCGTGCGCGCCGCCCTCGCGCTGCCCGGCGTCCTCGGGCGCCTTTGCCATCGCCCCTGCGAGAACGGTTGCCGCCGTGCCGGCTGCGACAGTGCCGCGGCCATCGGGGACGTCGAACGCTACGTCGCCGATGCCTCCCGCACCGGAACCCATCCCTGGACCACCCCCCGCAAGTCCCCCACCGGCCAGCGCGTGGCCGTGGTCGGTGCGGGCCCCGCCGGACTGGCCGCCGCCTATGCCCTCGTCCGGGAAGGTCATGAGGTCGTCGTCTTCGACCGTCGGGAGAAGCCCGGCGGCTCCCTGCGCCGCGAGGTGGCCGAAGGGCGGCTCCCGGAGGCGGTGCTGGACGGCGAGCTTCGGGACCTGGAACGCGCCGGCATCCTGTTTCAATGCGGCTTGGAGATCGGACAGGTCCGGAGCGTCGCCGATCTGAGGTCCGAGTTCGCCGCGGTCCTGTTGACGGTCGGGGAACTGGCCCGGGACGAGGGACTCGCCCTCGGCGTGCCGCTTACCGCCGCAGGCCTGAAGATCGTGAAGGCGGAGGCCTTCCTGACCGGCGTGGAGGGCGTGTTCGCCGCGGGCAGTGCGGTTCGCCCCTTGAAGCAGATCGTCAAGGCCATGGCCGAGGGGCAAGCCGCCGCCGAGGCCATCGGACGATTCCTGGCCGGCCACGATCCCCGCAAGGATCCCAAGCCGTTCTCCAGCATCATGGGGCGCCTGGAAAAGCCGGAATTGGGTCTCTTCCGGCTGGCCGCCGACCCCGCTCCCCGCGTCAGCGCCACGGCGGGGCCGCAGGGCACCTATTCTCCGACCGAGGCGGCGGCCGAATCCGCCCGCTGCCTCCACTGCGATTGTCGCGCCGCCGGCGACTGCCGCTTGCAGCAGTACTCCCAGGTCTACGGTGCCGAGTTCGGCCGGTTCCCCCGGCAACGGCGCGGCTTCGAGCAGCACCTGCATCCGGGCGGCGTGCTCTTCGAGCCCGGCAAATGCATCCTGTGCGGCATCTGCGTGAAGATCGCGTCCGAGGCCGCCGAACCCCTCGGCCTCACCTTCATCGGACGCGGGTTCGACGTGCGGGTCGGGGCTCCCATGAACGGCGAGTTCAGCGAGGGCCTCCAAAAGGTGGCCGACGAATGCGCCCGCGCCTGCCCGACCGGGGCCATCGAGGTGGCCGGTCCGACCGATGGCCGGTTGCTGGCGGGCCACGCGGGTTGCGGTGTTCACGGGGCAGGGCAGCCCGGCGGCTGCGGCGGCTGCGGTCACCACCCCCACAGCCCATAGCCCCCCCCTTCCCATTCTCTACACCCGTAGAGAAAAACTCCTTGCCCTTCCTCTACGCCCGTAGAGAATGGCCCCCATGACCGAGCTGACCGAAGCCGAGTGGAGCGTCATCAAGGCGATCTGGGAAAAGGAACCCTGCACCGCCCCCGAAATCCAGGAACGCCTCGCCCCCGCCACGGGCTGGACCTACAGCACCGTCCGCACCCTGATGGATCGCATGGTCGGGAAGGGGCTCCTGCTCGCCGAGAAGCAGGGCAAGCTTACCTGGTTCCGGTCGGCGGTGACCCGCCTGCAGGCGCAGCGTGGGGAACTGATGTACGCGCTGAAGCACGCCTTCGACGGCGCGCTGACTCCCATGGTGCAATGCCTGCTCGAATCCCGCGGCATTTCCGAGGCCGAACTCAAGGAGCTCGAGACCTTGATCCAGGCCCGCCGCGCCGCGGGACGGAGGAGCGCTCGATGAACCCGTCCGCGTGGCTGGCGTGGTGGAACGGGTTCGCCGAACGGTGGGCCGGATTCCAGACGGCGCTCCTGCTCCAGGTGACCGTCGTCGTCGCGCTGGTGGCACTGCTGGACCGGTTGCTCCGAACCCGCGCGCGGGCGGTAGTCCGGCATGCCCTGTGGTGGCTTGTGCTGGCCAAGCTCCTGATTCCGCCCGACCTCGCGCTGCCGACCTCGCCCGCCTATTGGCTGCGACGCGCGACCCCCGTGGCCGGGGCCTGGAGCGGGACTCCGCCTCCCGTCCATTTCTCGCGCGAGCATCGCGATTCCGAGGGCACCGTGCGTCATGACCTGTATGCACTGTTCACCGGGGCGGCGCGTCCCGGGCAGTCGGGGCTGACGGGGTGGGGTTGGCTGCTCGCGGGTTGGACGGGGGGCGGGCTCGTGCTGCTCGGCTGGGTCGTCCGCCGCTCCCGGCAGGTGCAGCGGTGGGTCCGCGAGGCCGAACCCGCCGAGGCGCGCACCCGCCGGATGCTGGAACGGTGCCTCGGGGAAATGCCCGGGCGTCGGGTGCCCCGACTCGCGATCTCCGACCGGGCGACCGGCCCGGCAGTGTGCGGCGTCTGGACCCCCACGATCCTGCTCCCGCGCGGGCTGGCCGAAAGTCTGTCGGACGAGGCCCTGCGGCACGTGCTGCTGCACGAGCTGGCCCATGTGCGACGTCGGGATCTGGGGTGGAGCCAGCTGCAGACCCTCCTCCTGGTGGCGAACTGGCTGAACCCGCTGGTCTGGCTGGCGGATCGGCGCCTCCGGGATTTGCGGGAACAGGCGACGGACGAGGCCGTGGTGGCGACCTTGCGCGGGGAAGCCGAGGCCTATGCCGCCACGCTGGTGGAGGTGGCCCGACGGACGGCCCGGGAACCGCTGCCGTTGCTCGGCATGGTGGGCATCGTGGAGGCGCCCTCGGCGCTGGGGCGGCGGGTGCGACGCCTGCTCGGTGGCGGTGGGCGGGTGCCATCCAGCGGGCGGCTGGGCTGGCGGGCCGGGCTGGCGGTGGCCGGGCTGGCGTTCCTGGCCTTGCCCCTCAGCGGCGGTCCCGCGCCGCAGGCAACCCCGACGAAGGCGGGTGCGACCCCCTCCGCCGGTGCGTCGGATGAGCCTCGGAAGGACTTCTACGGAGTCGAACCGGAAGCACGCTCGACGCCGAGCCTGCAGGAACAGGCCGATGCCGGAGTGACCCTGGAGCCGCCCTCGCCCTGGGGGAGAGCGAACCGCACCCCTTCGGTCACGACTTGGAGCACGAACGCGGGCGGAAGGGTCCTTTTGGATTTGGGAATGGAGGACCCGCGGGAGGGTCCGGCACGGGAGGCGTGGATGAGGGAGTTGCGGGCGCGCTTTCGGGAGCTGGGAAGGAACGGAACGCTGCTGATTCGCGCGCCGCGCCGGTTGCCCCACGCCACGCTGGTTGCCGTGATGGGCGCGGCGGTGTCGGAAGGCGTGCGGGTGACGACCGCGTTGGAGCGCTCCGACGGCTCGTCCGCGGAACCCTGGAGCCCGCCGTCACCCCTGGTTTCCGGGACGAACGCGGCTTCCGGCGGCGAGCTTCAGACGCGCGTGTTCCGGGTGCGCGTCGAGCACCTCGCGGAGGGATTCCGGAGAATCGGGCTGGGGGCGGAATCGACGAATCTCGTCATGCGTGAGTTCCATGAGCTGGCACGCACCCTGGGGTTTCGGATGGAGCCTCCCAACGCCTTCTTCCTGAGTTATGGGAAGGGCCTCCTCATGGCTCGGGGGACGGCCTCCGACCTCGAGGCGCTGGAACGGGCTCTGGAACTGCTCCAGTTGCAGTTGCCTGCCATGGTGGAGCTCGCCCCGTGGGTCGCGGTGCTGCCCCGTCGCGCCCTGAATCCGGAACTGACGGAGTTGATCCAGGCGGCCCGGGGTTCGGGTCTGCCCCTGCGGGACGCGGTGGCCCGGCGGGTGCGGCAGATCCTCGCCGACCGTGGGGCGAACGTGGCGCCGCTTCCGAGGGTCACGACCCTGGACTCGCGGCAAGCCCAGGTCCAGGGGGAGCTCGAGGAAGGCCCGCGGCTGCGGAAGTGGAAGGCCCGCCTCGACATGATCCCGGTGCGCCTCGTGGACGACGGACGCTGGCAGATCGAAATCATCGAGGGCTCGGCCCACATCGACGACCCACGGTCGCCGGGCCCCGCCTGGCGGGTTGGTACTACCCGGCTCATCATCGCCGACGGCGACGCGGTCCTGATGGTGCTGAAGCGAACCGGGCCACGCGAGGCGGACGATGGCGAGGACGATCTGATCGTGGTGGCGATGGTCTCGGCCATGGAGATCGATCCGGCGGGAAATCGGGTTCGCGGACGGAATCAATGAGGCGTCGGCAGCGACGACGAGCCTCACCACGGCGTAGCTACCAAGGTCACGAGGCGGACCTCTTTCGTTCACCTCACACGCTCCGCCTCCGCATGTCGGCGGCTACGACCCGGCACTCGCGCACCCGCACGGCGGAGCCGCCGAGGTGACGAGGCGGACCCTTTTCATTCACCTCACACGCTCCGCCTCCGCATGTCGGCGGCTACGACCCGGCACTCGCGC
>CAZSOV010000094.1:0-2189 GCA_964608505.1 uncultured Verrucomicrobiota bacterium | reverse complement strand
ACCCGCACGGCGGAGCCGCCGAGGTGACGAGGCGGACACTGTCCATTCCCTGCACCTGCGCCGAAGCGTCGACGGCGGCGGCAGGCTTGACCTTCGGGCGCGTAGGCCCTAGGCAACCGGGACCGATTTATGCGCCGCGCCGCCCGGGGTCCATTGTCCATCCTGTTGCTGTCGTGGCTGATCATGGGAAGCAGCGGGGGACTGGGCGCGGAGCCCGGGTTGGCGGCCCACCCGACGGGCGCCGAACTGAAGCAGCAGGCGACGCGCTGCCGGAATCTGCTGCGGAAATCCGTCCTGGATTTCTACCTGCCGGGGTCACTGGACGCGTTGAACGGGGGATACCTGGAGGAATGGAAGGATGGCAGGTTCGTCCTGCGGGGCGAAAAATTCCTCACGTTGCAGGCGCGGCAGATGTGGTTTTTCTCGACCTTGGCGGAGGAGGGAATCGAGCGGGCGCGCTGTCTGGAGGCGGCCGGGCTCGGCTACCGGGTGCTCGAGATCTCCTTCCGCGACGCCAGGCACGGCGGGTACGTCTCGCGGATCAAGGACAACGGCTCGGTGGCGGACGCCCGGAAGCATGCGTATCTGAACGCGTTCGCGATTTACAGCCTGGTGGCCTATCACCGGGCCACCCGGGAGGGGCACGCGCTCACCCGGGCCAAGGAACTGTTCCGCACCCTCGAACAGCGCGCGCACGACCACGTGAACGGAGGCTATCACGAGTTCTTTTACCAGGACTGGCGTCCCGTGACGGACCCGAAGGAGCAGGGGTACGTGGGAGCCATCGGGACCAAGACCTACAACACCCACCTCCACCTGTTGGAAGCCCTGGCGGCCTTGTACCGAGCCTGGCCGGACCCGGCGGTTCGCGCCCGGTTGGACGAACTGGTCCAGATCAACGCCTCGACCGTCCGGCATACCGTCCATTCCTGCAATGTGGACGCCTGGCATCCGGATTGGCGGGTCGTGGACGAACCCCGCAATCTGCGCGCCAGCTTCGGGCACGACGTCGAGTGTGTCTGGCTGGTGCTTGATGCCGTGCGGACCTTGGGCCGACCGGAGCAGCTTTACCGCGGTTGGGCGACGGCCCTGGGGGATTATTCCATCCGGCACGGATTCGACACGACCCATGGCGGGTTCTTCTACACCGGCGCGCTGGGCGAGGACGCGGATGACACCCGGAAGGAGTGGTGGGTGCAGACCGAGGCGCTGGTCGGGATGCTGGATCTGTACCGGCTCACGGGCGACGCGCGCTACTACCATGCGTTCGCGAAGACCCTGGATTTCGTCGAGCACCACCAGATCGCCCCGGACGGGGGCTGGTGGGCGACGCTGAATGCCGACGGTTCGCCGCACGCGAACCGGTCGCGGAGCTCGATGTGGCAGGGGGCGTACCACAACGGTCGCGCCCTGCTGTGGTCGGCGAAAATCCTTTCCCAATTGAAACCCAGAACCCCCTAGCAGACATGTCGCAAGCCATCACCACCCTGCGTGCCGGCATCATCGGAACCGGCTTCATCGGACCCGCCCACATCGAGGCCCTCAAGCGCATCGGCGTCCAGGTCTCGGCCATCGTCGACAACGATCGGGCGAAGGTCGTGGCGGACCGCTGGGGCGTACCGCACGCCATCACGGATCTCGATCACCGCAAACTCGTGACGCATCCCGAGGTCGACGTCGTGCATATCGCCTCGCCGAACAAGCTGCACGCGCAGCACGCCTCCGACGCCCTGAAGGCCGGGAAGCACGTGATCTGCGAGAAACCGCTGGCGATGACCTCGAAGGAAACCGCGGCGCTCGTGAAGCTGGCCGCGAGCCGTCCGAAGCAGGTGTTCGCGGTCAACTACAACCTCCGCTTCTACCCGGCCGTCCTGCAGCTCCGCGCGGCAGTGCAACGCGGCGATTTCGGTGCGATCTTTCACGTCAACGGCAGCTACATGCAGGACTGGCTCCTGAAGGATACCGACTACAACTGGCGCCTCCTGCCCAACGAGGGCGGGGCCCTGCGCGCCGTCTCGGACATCGGGACGCATTGGATGGACGCCGCCTCCTTCATTCTGGGCTCCCGCATCTCGGAGGTCTACGCGCAGCTCGAGACCCTCCACAAGACCCGCCGCCGGCCCATCGGCGAGGTGCAGACCTACTCCAAGGGTGCCGCCGACCAGAAATACGAGTCCTACCCCGTGAAG
>CAZSOV010000093.1:0-25639 GCA_964608505.1 uncultured Verrucomicrobiota bacterium | reverse complement strand
GGTCCCCACATTCTGGTGCCCGGACAGTTGATCCAGCTTGGCACAGACCTGCTCGACCGAGGGCCGCCGCTCCGGTGGGGGCGGGGCCGGGACCTCCAGGAGGATATGGAAGTGATTGGACATGAGGCAGAAGGTGAGGACACGCACCTCGCAGAACACCTCGCATTCACGGAGCAGCGCGACGAAGTGCTCTTTCTCGGCCGGTTGGAAGATGAACCGGCGATCCACGACGCGAGAGAGGCAGTGGTACCACCCGACCGGAGCTTCCGCAGGGAACTTCAGGCGCGCATTCACGGGCGCACGATACCCACGCCCAAAAAAATAAAAAGACTGAAATTTAACAACGAAATAGAAGGCTTCGTGGATTTAAAAAGACTGTCCATGGCATGTCCATCGACACACCATGCAGGAGGCTGAATTGGCCGGATTTGCTGGGTTCGCGACAGGGTTCGGTCTGGTTCCTTCGCGCTGCGCGGACGGTTCCGTGGTCGTTACGGCCACCACCCGAAGCCAAATCGAACGCGAACTGCCGCCCAATGCGCAGTGACCCTCCGTCGGATCGACGGGCGAGCCGGTTCCGGGCCGCGGGCTGCGGGCCGCGGGCTGGGGCTGGCGCGTTCCTGGCGGTTGGCGGGTTAGAGCGTCGCGCGCCGAGCGCGGACGAGGAAGTGGGCACCGACGAGCAAGCCGACTCCTGCCATCGCCACGAGCGTCGAAGGCTCGGGCACGAGTTCCGCCTCGAGGAAGGCAATGCCCGCGAAATTGTGATCGAGGCTGCCGAGCGAGACGGCTTCACCCGTGCCGGGATTCAGGGTGCCGAGAAATCGATTGGCCCCGACTCGGAAGACGCCATAGAGGATGCCCGTGTCCGGGTCGGTCGCGAGCCCGTTCATGCCGTTGATCGGACCGCCGCCGAGGGTGACGTCGATGACCCCAAGCGACCCGCCGTTGTCGGGGTTGAGCGTGTACAGGTTGTCGGTGCCGGAGGATGCGCCGTACAGATCGCCGTCGTGAAAGGCAAGGCCGCGAAGTTCTTCGGGCGTGGAACCCTCCAACGTTCCGGTCCCGGCCAACGTCATCGAGAAGAGCCGCCCGGTGGCGCCGCCCCGGGTGGCGGCCAGGAACACGCCCACGCTCGGATCGTAAACGAGCCCCAGAATGCCGTTGCTTGCATCCAAGCCGGTGAAGGCCCCCGTGGAGACGATGGAGGGAACATCGACATCGATGCTTTCCCACGCGCGATCCCCGAGGGCGATGCCGGAGGCGTGATAAAGGAGGCCGTTGGCGGGATTGAAGCCGATGGCTTCCCCGGCACCCCCGTTGCCGAGCGCCATGACCAGGGAGGTGGCGGCCGTGGCGGTGTCGATGCGGAACAGGCTTTCGGGTGCCGGGTCGCTTTCGCCGGTGATGCCAACCAACGTGGCCGCGGCGGCGGACGTCGTGGCCAGACTCAGGGCAAGGCCGAGCGTGGCCAGGAGGGGAAGGGGCGGGCCGCCGCGGATTGCCAGCCGCCCTGCTTGCTTCACGACGCCCCCGTTGAAAGTTTGGTTCATCATCGTCTAGGGCATTTTCGTAGCAGTCGGATGAGGAAGGTGTACAGCGCGATCTCGGGGTGGGATTAGGAAGGCCACGGGATTCGGATCCGAGGGAGGATTCCCCCCAACAGCTCGCCCCCGGGGACGGCGGGGTCACCCGGGGGCGAGGGGTTATCGGTCCGTGCGGGGGTTGCAGCCTTCGGCTTGGATCAGTCTTCCACGCGTACCCGGTAGAATCGGGCACCCGCTTCGGGCCCCCCGCAGTCGGGGTCACCCAGGACAAACGTCGCGGCGGGGGCCAGGAGGCTGGTCACGGGGTGCCAGGTGCGCAGGTCGGAGGAACTTTCGAGCACGTGGAGCCGGCCCGGGGTGCCTTGGATCTCGACCACGCAGCCGCTGCCCGGACGCGGGAGGGCGATGCGAGGGGGTTCGGCAGGAAGGAAGGTTTCGGGGAGATCGAGATTGTCGATCCAGACCGCGTCGAGTTCGCCTCCGAAGGAGCGATCCCGCTGGAACCGCCATTCGAAGCGGTTGCGTCCGGCGGGCACGTTGAACTGGAACGTCTGCCACCCGAGGATTCCGGACCAGCGCTGGACGAGAGTCCCATTGAGATGGAACTCGAGGAAGTCCCACGCCGGTTCGGTGGAGGCGCGGAAGTCGAAGCTCGCGCCCCCAGCGGGGGTATCGCGTTCGAGCAGGAGTCCGGAGCGTCCCCCGTCGCGCACCGAGCCGGAACGGGCGGAGAAGACACCCGAGGACGCGGTCTCGTTGGTGACGATCCAACCGGCATCCCCGGCGGGTTGCCAGGGGAGTTGATCCAGGGCGCCGGATTCGAAGGTCTCGAGATAGGAGCGTGCCCGGAAACGGGCCGTGAGGACGTGGTTTCGATCCATGAGCAGGGTCAGGGGATTGTCCGAGGAGGCGACGGTGCCTTCCCAGCGCGCGAGTTCGAATCCGCGATCCGGCAGGGCCCGGAGTTCGACGACGGCATTCGTGGGGAAGCGTCCTCCCCCGGGCACGACTCGTCCGCCCGGACTGGATTCGAGGATCAGGTTGTAGTGGGTCGGCGGGCGGTCGTCGTCGAGGAGCGACACGATCACCTCGGCCTGCGAGCCGATCTGGAGTCCGTCCCCGGCGGTTTCCAGCACGACGCGGAAGCGCTCCGTGCCTTCGATGAAGGTATCATTGACGAGGGGGATGGAGAGGAGTGCGGTGGCCTGGTCGGGCGTGAACTCGAGCCGGCCGGAGCCGGCTTCGAAGTCCGCGCCGGCGAGAGCGGTGTCGTCGAGGGTGCGCCAGTCGACCTGGGCGGCGGCGCCAAGGGGGCCGGAGCGGCGGACGACGAGTTGAAGGGGGGTTGCATCCTCGCCGACCTCCACCGCGGGCAACTCGAAGGCCACGGCGGCCTCGTCGTCCTGGATGACGAGCGTAGCGGTGGACTGGCGTCCGGGTTGGGCGCCGGCGAGGTTGGTGAGGACCAGCAGCACGGCCTCGTTGCCTTCCGGCAGGAGGTCGTCGCGGACGGCGACGCGGAAGGTCCGGTTGGTCACGCCGGGGGGGAATTCGAGCTCGCCGGTGGCGGCCACGTAGTCCTCCCCGGCCCGGGCGGTGGCGTCGAGGGTGCGATACCCCACCTTGGCGGTTCCTTTCGCGGCGCCGCTCCGGCGGACGGTGACGACCGCCTCGGTCGCGTTCTCGCCCGCGGTGAACACGGCGTGGGTGAACTCGACGAAACCGTCGAGGAACTTCTCTTCCGCGTGCAAGCGAGCCACGCGGAGGCGGGGACGCCCGTTGATCGATGTAAAGTCGCCGCCGAGGACGACGGCGCCGTCCGGTTGCACGACCACCGCGCGGATCGCGTCGTCGGCGCCGGTGCCGCGGAAGAAGGCGGCATCGCCGGTTCCCGAGGCAAGCAGGCGGAGGAACCGGCCCGCCGTCGCCTCCTGATACTGATCGAAGGTGCCAGCCACGATGACGCGGCTCTCGGTTTGGGGGCCCAAGGCCAGCACGGGACCCGTGCCGCCCGGGCCGGGATCAAAGGATGCATCCACGGCCCCGGACGCGAGCAACCTTGCGAGTCCCGCCCGGGGGATTCCGGCCACCGAGGCAAAGGCGCCGGCCATGTAGACCGTGCCATCCGCCGCGCGAGCCAGGGCACGCACGGGGCCGTCGGGGGAGAATCCGGGCGACCATGCCGGATCGGGCGAACCGTCGGGCAGGAGGCGGACCAGATGCCGGTTCCCCGTTCCGAGCCAGTTGGCGAAGGTGCCGCCGACGAGCACGAGGTCACCCTCGCTGCCGGCCTGGACCGCGAGGGCCTGCACCACCCGGCCCGATTCGGGAGCGGGCGCGAACGAGGCGTCGAGGGCTCCCGCCGAGGTGAACCGTGCCACGCCACCGACGGCCAGTCCGCCGATCCGGCTGAACTCGCCGCCCGCATAGACGTAGTCCGGCGCGCCGGTCGCGCCGGTCGCGAGCGCGCGCACGACCCCGTTGGGAGCCGGGTTGAAACCCGTCGAGCGGGTGCCATCCGGCTCGAGCCGGGCCAGGAAGGGTTGTGCCGCGCCGTCCAGGTTCGAGAACGTGCCGCCGACGAAGATCCGGCCGTCGTGTTCCTCGGTCACGGCGAGCACGGAACCGTCGAAGCCGCGACCCGGATTGAAGCTGTTGTCCACGAATCCGTCGGCGTGGAGCCGCGCCAGGCGCGGGAGGACGAGGCCGTCGAACTTCGTGAAATCGCCGCCGACGAGCACCTTTCCGTCGGACTGGAGGCCGAGGGTGCGCACGGTGGCGTCGGCGCCGAGTCCCGGGTGAAAGGCATCGTCCAACCGTCCCGGCGCCTCGTTGTCGCGGATCGTGACGACGACATTGGTGAGGGTTCCGGGCACGAGGAAAGGGGCCACTCCGGCGCCCGCCTCGCTGCGGGGCCGCAGCAGCGTGACCTGGAGCGTCTCGTCGCGTTCGCCCTCCGCGTCGTTGAGGATGCGGACCGTCAGGGTCTGGTTCGTCTCGCCGCGGCGGAACTCCAGCACCCCGGTCCCGTTCGTCAGCGCCTCGAACCGGTTGCCGAGGAATCGCAGCGTCGCCGCCGTGGCCTCGAAATCCTGTCCCGCGAGGGCCGTGCCGGGTGACGTCGCGAAATCCACCGCCACCGGATTCAGCGTCGAGCCGAGGCGGACCACCGTGATTTCGGCCACGCCGGCGTCTTCGTCCACGTCCAGCGTTTCCGCGGCGAATTCGAGCGTGCAGTCATCGTCCACGATCGTCACCGGTACTTCCGAGACGGAGCTGCCCTCGGTCGTGCTCAGGCGCAGGAAGAAGACCTCGTCGCCCTCGATCAGGAGGTCGTCGAGCAACCGGATGGGCACCTCCGCCGTGCGCTCGCCGACGGGGAACTGGACCGTGCCGGTTTCGCGGGCGTAATCCTCGCCGGCCACCGCCGACGCGTCGGCGGTCTCGAACGCGATCACCAGCGGCGCGTCGACCGGGCCGGTGCGTTCGAGGCGGACGGGGAACACGCCCCGCGATTCGATGCCTGCCACGTCGTTCGTCCCGGCGGAGATCAGGGCGTCATCGTCGAGCAACGTCAGCACCGCGCTGTTCTGGCCCCCCAGCGGGAACAGGCTCGAGCCGTGCGAAAGCCGCAGGCCCACCGTTTCCGGCAATTCGGGCACGTCATCGTTGACCAACGGCAACCGGACCACCTGTTCCAGGACGCCGGGGCCGAAGGAAACGACCAGGTTGGTGGGGTGAAAATCCCCCTGTACCACGCCGTCCACGAGCGACGCCGGGGTGGCCGTGCCGGGCACGACGTCCAGCACCGCCGAGGCGGCGAGCGAGGTGTCGCCATTGCGGCGGATGCGGATGACCGCCTCGCCGTCGCCCTCGTAGCCGTTAAGTCGCGCCCCGGTGAACTCGATGGTGCCGTCGTTGTCCTGGATGAGGATCTCGGCCACGGAATCCTCGCCGATCCGCGCGCCGGGGGCATCGACGAGACGGAGCACGACGTTTTCCTCGAATTCCATGAGCGGATCGTCGACGGGGACGACCAGGACCTCCGAAGTGATCTCGCCCGGCCTCAGGACCACGCGGTTCGAGAGGGCGGTGTAATCGCTGCCCGGCGCGGCGAGGCCGGAGAGGAAGACCGTCACGCTCTGGGTGAGGTTGGTGCGTCCGGTGCGTCGCACCACGAAGCGCCCGGGAGCGTCCCCGCCTTCCCGGGTGATCCGGTTGGTCGCCGTCACGCTCCACTCGCTCAGGTCGTCGTCGAGAATCGTGAAGGTGTGGAACGCGAACACGTCCAGCACCCCGTTCGTCACGATCGTCGGCTCCTGCTCCGGGTCCTCCGCCGGGATGACCGTCGGCGCGATGCGCAGCCGGATCACCACCGTCTCGTCCGCCTCGGGCAGGAGGTCGTCGATGACCTGCAACGGGATCACCGCGATGCGGTTCGTCAGCGGGGTTTCCGACGCCGGGTCGGCCCACGGAAAGGACACGGTACCGTTGGTCAGGATGTAGTCCGTTCCCAGCGTCGCGCTTCCGCCCAGGACCTCCCAGTCCACCGTCACCGCGTTGTCCGCGCCCTCGTCGGGATTGCCCGAAATCCGCACGACCACCTCCGGGTCGGGTCGCGATTCCAGCGCGCGGGACGAAAGCAGCGCGAAGCCGACCGCCAGCTCCGAGTCGCCGTTGTCCTCCAGGGGGATTCCCGCGTCCGACGGGGTCCCCAGCGTGTAGGCCGGGTCCGGCAGCAACTCGAGAATGATCTCCTCGTCGTCCTCGCGGTACCCGTCGTCGATGGGGGTCACGGTGATCGTCGCCGTCTGCTGGCCGACGCCGAACACGATCCGGTCGCCGCTCGACACGAAATCGGCCTGGTGCACGGCGCTCCCGGCGAACCGATAGCGCACCGTGAGGGCGGAGGACACCGGGCCCGACCGGCGGAACAGGAACTCGGCGGCCTCGCCTCCCTCGACCGCGCGGGCCACGGAGGATTCCACCGTGACGACCGGGAATTCGTCGTCCCGCAGCGTCACCACCGCGCGGGCCGGCTGGACGGGGTTGTAAACGGGGCTGTCGCCGAGCTGCACCTCGACGGTTTCGTTGCCCTCCAACTGCGCGTCGTCGAGGGGCTGGACGAAGATCGTGACCGAGGACACGCCCGTGGGAATCACGACGCGTCCGGGCAGGGCGACGTAATCACGGCCTGCCGTGGCGCTGCCGCCGATCAGGTAGTCGATCTCGAGCGGCGTGGAGCGGTCGCCCAGCCGCTGGAACGTCACCCGTGCTCCGGGATCGCCCGCTCCCTCGTCCACCACCGGGTCGGTGGCCGTGATGCTCACGAGGGGGAGGTCGTTGTCGACGATGGCCGCCGTTGCGGACCGAGTTCCCAGGGTGTACCCGGTTCCGGTGCCCAGCGTGACCGTCACCGTCTCGTTGCCCTCGACGAACCGGTCATCGAGCACCCGCACGACCAGGCGTGCCGAGTCCACTCCCGCCGGCAGCGTGATGGCCGGTGCCGGGAGTTCGTAGTCGTCGCCCGCCGTCGCCGTGCCGCCCAGGAGGATCGGGATGCGCAGCGCCCCGGTCGGCACGCGTCCGCCGCGCAGGATCAGGAAGGTCGCCGAGTCGCCGGTGTTTTCCGGCATTTCCGTGTCGAGGGCGACGATCGAGATCGTCGTGGCCGAGGGGGCCGGCGAGCCGTCGCGCACCTTGGCCTCCGCCTCGCTCCTGGGGCCGAACTGGTACTCCTGACGGGTCTGGAACCACTTGTCCCGACCATTGTCCGCCTGCACCTGCCACCCCGGCAGGTCGAAGAAGTTGGTCTCCGTTTCCGTCATGATCGTCCGCGTCACCGGGTACTGCAGCGTGAGGAGCAACGACTCGTCGCCCTCCGCCGCCGTGTCCGGAAGGATCGCGATGCTGACATTCGTCGAGGTCATGCCGGGGCCGAGATCGGCGTAACCATTGGTCAGCACCTGGATCGTGGTGCCCAGGAGCGTCTGGATGCGGTTCGTCTGGACCTCGAAGGGCGCCCAGGGCGTGTAGTCCTCGCCTTCCCGGGCCGCTCCCGCGAGCCGGAAGAAGACCCGCAGCGCGGCATTCGTCGGACCCGACCGCGCGATCCGGAACGTCGCCGGTGCCGCCGGCGATTCCGCGCCGTCGCTGGTCCGCGTCACCGTGACGCGCGGCACGGCGGCCGCCAGGAAGGCCACGTCGACGCCGGTGAACTCGTTGAGCACCAGCGGGCGGATGAAGTTGAGCGGGCTCACGCGGTAGCCCGCGAGTTCGCCCCCCACTTCGTAGTCACCCGGCTCGAGGTCCGTCATCGTGTAGCGTCCGTCGCTGTCGGTGTAGGCCCAGCGGAACTCGGGGGCATAGGGCGAGTTCGTTCCGTATCGTCCGTTGTGCACCCGCACGCCGGCGAGCGGTTGACCGCTCTGATCAATGACCTGTCCGGAGATGCGGAGCCGGCTGGTGAGTCCGACCCGCACGACGAGGTGCCGGGCCGCGATGCCGCCCTTCATGTCCGTCGCCTCGCACCGCACCACGTACTCGCCGGGCACGTTCCACGTGTAGGTCAGGGTCGGGTCCTGCGCCGTGGTTTCGCCGATGTTCATGCCGGCCGTGGGGCCGCGTGGGGCCGGCACCCCGCTGCCGAGGTCCCACGAGTACGCGATCCGGTCGCCGTCGGGGTCGGACCCCGTCGCCTGCAGGCGCACCGGGGTGCCCGGCGTCACCGCGAGCGGGCTGGCCGCGAGTTCGAGCGACGGCTTCTGGTTTCCCGCGAACGGCCCCAGGTTCACCGCGACGTCGTAATAGGGCACGATGCGCCCGTTCACCTGCATCATTCCCGCCGCCACCGGCGTGATGTGAACCTCCGCGCCCTCGTCCGAAAACGTTCGTCCCAGCGTCAGCGCCGCGTCGTCCTTCCCGTTGCCCGAGCCCGGAGTCGTGTCGATGAGCGCCGTCGTGCCGATGGCCTGGTGCCACCGGTTCCAGTGCACCTCGACGCCGGCGCCCTGCCACGCATTGCCCGCCGAGCGGGCGCGCGTGCTGATCCAGTAGAAGCGCTCGGCATCCTTCCGTATCCGCAGCACCAGCGGCACCTCGCCCATCACGCCCAGGTCATGCGCCGCCACCCGGTACACCCCGTTGGTCGTGACGGTCGTCAATCCCGCGGACGGCACCCAGCCCAGCAGGTATTTGTGCAGACCCGAAAAGTGCGCGTCCCCGCCTCCTCCGCCCATCACATCGTAGGGGTCCCCATATTCCACGTCGTCCCCGGCTCCGATGGCGCTATCGATGCCCACCATGCTGTCCGCGTCGGGCGGCAGGGCGGGTTGGTCGGGCGGCGTGCCCGGGCGCACGGTGTTCCAGAAGTTGGCGTGGGCCAGTCCCAGGTTGTGTCCCAGCTCGTGCACCACGACGCCCAAACCGGAGCTCTGCAACCAGGATCCCTTGCCGCCCAGGGCGCCCAGACCGCCCCAGTCGAACCCCGGCACGTTCTCGTGCCGGACCACGTCGAGTTCGAACGCGTCGGTTTCGATCCCGGCCGCCCGGGTCGCCGCGCGGGCATCCGCGAGCAGGGCTCCGGGGCCCGCCACCGCGTAGTACAGCTTGGGCTGGGGCAGCATCACCAGCGGCCCGACGGTGGTGATCAGCGACAGGCTGTTGTAGGAGGACTCGACGAAGTGGTCGTTGGCCATTCGCATGACCTCCGCGGCCTCGGCCTCGCTGATCGGTTCCCGCAGGTCATCCGGAAACCGGGCCCGCATGAAGAGCAGGCGCTTGACGCCGTGCGACCACTGCTGGAAGGCGGGAGGCATCGTGTTCGGGCGGAACCCCGGCTCGTCGGCAGCGACCTGGGCGCTCAAGGGCGCGTAAAGGGTCTCGGCGGCCAGGGGCAGCCACGTCGCGCCGTGCTGGGCCAGCACCGGCACCCCCCCGGGCAACGCCTCCGCCGCCACCCCCGTCAGGACGCACCGCGCTCCCGCGGGCACGCGACCTTCCGCCACGAGGCTTTTCGCCTCCGCCGAATCCACCCGGCGGATGGCCTCCTCGCTCACCGCGAGCACGTCGTCGATGGCCACGCCGAACAAGGCCGCGCGTTCGGTGGTCATCTGCTCCAGTCTCCGTCCGTACACGCTCGCCCGGAACACCCGATCGCCGAGCGTGAACGTCCGGTACCAGCTCGAACCGGCTCCGGGCCGGGCTGCCTGACCCGGCAGCACCTGGGCGCAGAGGACCTCGTAACGGCCCACCCCGGAGACCCATTCCTCCAGCTGCGATGCCACCGCCGCCGGCAGTTTCCGGCGCTGGCTCCAGCTCACCGTCGACGCCTCCGCCAGCGCGGCCTTCGGATTCCGGACGATCAGGTCCCGCATCCATTCGCGCCGCGCCGCCGCCAGTCGGGCCGCCTCGGCCCATCCCGCCTCGTCGATGTCGGCGCCGGACTCCCACCGGGCCAGCCACGCACCGAACTCGCGCAGGACCGGCGTCCGCCCCGCGTCGGGCGGCATGACGGAGACCGTCGCGGGAACCGGGGTGGTGACGGGCGCCGTCGCGCCGGGGCCGGTGGCAGCCGGGACCGGCATTGGCGCCGCGGGGGATCGGTTGGCGTCCGGGGCCGGACGCGGGATGACCTCGGACGCGGGGGAAACCGCGAGTCGCGGAACGCGTTCCTGCACCCGATGCGCCGAATGCCAGAGCAGGACGCCGACGACCGCGAGGGACGCGAAGACACCGATTCGGTAGGGTGGTACTCTCATGAAAGGGTGAGGGGATGGTTTCGTGCCGCCAAGTCGCTACCGCCAGCGCACCGGATGCCCGGCGGCAGAATGGCGTACGCCCGATCTGGCCAATCGATTCATGGGACTTGGGGTGAAACCAACCTCACGGTGTCCGCCTCGGTACCAAGTGTCAAACCGGGGGCCGTGACTTTTTCGCGGAGTCCCGCCCGAGGGTGCCGGGTGCGTCGCCGTGGACCTGCCCGCGCGTTCCCGGAATCGCATCCCAATCCTCGCGCGCGCGTGACGATCCGCCCACGATTCGTTGCCCGGAACCGGGACGCGTGCTCTGCTGGCCCCGTCGGCTCGGTCCCGAGCCGGACGCGACCCATGAGCCATACGATGGATCGATCCACGGCCCGCAACCTCAGCAACGATTTCCAGGCGGTCCGCCTTTACAGCCTGAGGCGCTGGCCCGATGCGGCCTGGTACGCCCCCCCCGAATCCGGCGGCCCCTACGTCATCATGCAGGTGGCCATCGATCCCGAGGACCTGGGTGCCGACATCGACGAGTTTGTTCTGGGCCGCGACGGGCGGTGGCGTCCGCTCGCCCTGTTCTTCCGGCTGCCCTGGCCCAGGCGCGACGAGCTCTTCCTCTTTTCCACCGCCGCCGAGGCCATTGCCGTGATGCAGGGGTTGGCCCCGCGTCCCGTGGTCGACCGCACCGTTCCCGCCGAGGTTGCTCCCGAGCCCCCCGACGCCGATCACGCCGCCTTTCGCGCCGCGATCCAGCCGGTCACTCCCGGTTGAGTGGCGCGGGGGCGAATCGCGCACCACCCCTCGAAAGCGGCGGTCCCCTGCCGCTTTCGGGGCGGCTTCGGACCCCGCGCGGTTGGGCCCGGGACGCGCGGAGCGGCTGAGGGCTCTCGAGGCATCGACTTCATTTCGGGCGGTTGCTTCCGGTCCGGGTCCTTGCCACGGTCCCGCGTCCTTCGTCCCCCGCCTTTCATGAGCCCGCTCCCTCGCTTGCCTGCCGCCGGTCCTCGTCTAGGCCTCCTGGCCGGACTCCTTTTGGCCGCGTCCTTGCCTGCCGCCGAGGCGCGCTATTTCCGCTCGGATCATGGCTCGGCGTCGGGGTCGACCTTGCCGCTGCCGGAGCGTCTGGACGATCCGGGGGTGTTGCGATGGAAGACCCCGGTGGATGCGGGACATTCGACGCCGGTGGTGACCGGGGGGCGGCTTGTCTTCACGTCCCATCGCGAGTCGAGCCAGGAACTGGCGACGGAGGCGCTCGACGCCGCGACGGGCAGGCCGCTGTGGCGCCGCGTCGCCCCGGTCGCCCGGCTCGAGGAATTTCACCGGGGGTCGGGCGGCGCCGCCCAACCTTCCCCCGCCACGGACGGGGAGCGGGTCTTCGCGTTCTTCGGCAGTCACGGGGTGCTCTGCTACGATCTCGAGGGACGGTTGCTCTGGGAGCGGCGGCTGGGGCCGTTCCAGGACGAGTATGGCGCGGGCAGTTCCCCGGTACTCGCCGGGGGACGGCTCATCCTGCAACAGGACCATGACATCGACAGCTTCCTGCTCGCGCTCGATCCGGCGACGGGCGCGGTGCTGTGGCGCACGGCGCGTCCGGATGCGGTCCGGAGCTATTCCACGCCGGTGCCGTGGGTCCACGAGGGACGAGCCGAACTGCTCGTGGCCGGCGCGCTGGAACTGGCGGCCTACGATCCGGTCGACGGCAGGAAGCGCTGGTTCGTGCCGGGGTTGGCGCGAATCGTGATCCCGCTGCCGGTGCCGTCGGGGGACCGGATCTACATGGCGTCGTGGGCCCCGGGCGGGGATGTCGGGAGGCGGATCGCGCTGCCCCCGTGGGGATCGGCGCTGGAGAAATGGGACGGCGACAAGAACCGCCGCCTGACCCGGACCGAGGCGCAGGACCCCGACGTGCTCGACCGGTTCTTCCGGATCGACCTGGATCAGAGCGCGGATCTGGACGAGGCGGAGTGGAACCGCCACGCCGCGGTTTTTCAGCGGGCGCAGAACGCGGTGCTCGCGATCCGGCCGAGTTCCGCGGAGGGCGAGCTCAGCGCGGGGGACGTGCTTTGGAAACACGCCCGCGGCGTGCCGTACGTGTCGTCGCCGGTAGTGGAGGGTTCGGCGCTCTGGATGGTGAAGGATGGCGGCATCGTGACCCGGCTCGATCTCGCGGAGGGACGGTCCGTGTTCGAGGAACGGCTGCCGGCGGTCGGGAACTACCATGCGTCGCCGGTGCTCGGGGACGGGAAGCTCTACTTCGCCAGCGATCCCGGCGTGGTGAGCGTGGTCGCGAGCCAGGGGCCCTGGCGGGTGTTGTCGACGACGGACTTCAAGGAGCGCATCCGGGCGACGCCGGTGATCGAGGGCGGGCGGCTCTATCTGCGCACGGATCGGGCGATGCGCTGCTTCGCGGTCCCGGGTCGGGAGCGATGAGGATGATGGCGGAGGTAAAGGGCGAAGCCGGGAGGTTGAAATTCCTCCGAGGGATCGGGTTCGGACCGGCGTAGACAGGGGCAGCGGGTGCCTGCTGCCCGGAGACGACGACGAATCCAACGACGACCTAAGCCGATGAAACTGACCACCTTCACTTTCGTGGCCGCCCTGGGTGCGGCCTTCACATTCGGTGCCCTGGGGGCGGACAAGGCCTTCCAGTTCAAGACCAAGCCCTATCCGATGGATACCTGCGTGGTGTCCGGCGAGAAGCTGGGCTCGATGGGCGACGCCTTCGTCCTGACCGAGGGGGGGCAGGAGGTCCAGCTTTGCTGCAAGAGCTGCGAGAAGGACTTCAAGAAGAACAAGAAGGCGAACCTCGCCAAGATCTCGGACGCGAACAAGAAGGTGAAGGCCTACCCGCTGTCCGGCTGCATCGTATCCGACGAGAAGCTCGACGCCGAATCGGCGGTGGGCGTCGTGCACGAGGGCCGCGAGTTCGCGTTCTGCTGCAAGGATTGCGCGAAGGACTTCAAGAAGGACGCGGCGAAGTACGTGAAGAAGTTCGACGAGGCCTTCGCAAAGAAGAAGTAGCCTCCGCGGCGCCGGGGCCCGCCCCGGTGCGCCGGTGCGCGGTCCATTGCCCCCAGCCAGACCCTACCCTGCCGATCCCGTCTCCTCCGGTGCGCCCAACCCTGACACTGCTGTTGCTGCTGACGCTCGTCGCCCAGGCGTGTTTCGGGTCCTTCGCCCGGGCGGGGAACGGGATCGGTGCCTTGGTGGGTGGGGCCGGGGAGGTCGCGGCGCGGGCCGAGGCCAAAGCCCAGGCCTGTCGCTGCTGCGATTGCGGTGGTCGCTCCTGTTGTGCGGCGCCGCGCCCGGCGGAAGCGCCGGTATCCCCGGCGGTGCCTGTCCCGGCATCCGCCGCCGCGTCCGGCGAATGGTGTAAACCCGCAACCGACTTGTCCGGAAATCTCAAAGGTTTGTCCAAAATGGGGGGACGCAGCCCCGCAAAGGGGTCCTGAGAAGTGGTCCGTAATGGCGCTTTAAAGGCGCCGCCAGGGGATATCGACGAAAACCCACGCGGACCAGTTGGTGCCGTTCCCCGACCGAGCCCAGAGGCGAGTGCCGATACCTGGGAGGCCGGTCCAGCCATCGAAGAAGTTGCGCATCACCACGACGGTGACGGACTTGGAGGTCACGACCTCCATGGTGCCAGACCCGGGCGCGGTGATCGAGGGGCTCGTCGCCTTCCACTCCAGCCGGTCCAGTCCGGAGCCCGAGGGCGCGCTGATGGTGACGGAGGTTGCGTGCGAACCCCAGAGGATGGGGGAGGCTGGGCTGAAATCCGGAGGCGGGAGCGGGTCGCCTCCCCCTCCCGAGGTGCGGGTCAGGATCCGAGAGGACGTGGCGTGGCGCCCGGCCCGGTCCCGAGCGGTCACGGTGAGCCGGTGCGTGCCCGACGCGAACTTGTGGGTGCCGCTGTAGGACGTGCTTGCTGTGGGCAAGAGGGGGAACTCGGCGAGGATGTCGATGTCGCCGTCCTTTTCCGAATGCAGGGTGACGTGCACCAGGTCGCCGTCCCGGTCGGTCACATCGAACGCCACGACGTAGGTCTCGCCCGAGATCACGGCGCCGGAACCCGCCGGGGTGGTCCAGGTGATCTTGGGAACCAAGTCGTACCCGGGCGGGAACAGGAAGCTGATCTCCGGGATGGGCACGGTGTCGTCCTCGGCCTGAGCGCTGTAGGCCACCATCCTGACGTAGCCGACCTGGCCGCTGTACAGCAGGATGCTGAGCTCGGGATGGGTCCATGACCGGAAGGAGGTCCGGGGAATGACCCAGCCCTTTGCGGCGGTGGTCCACGCCCTGGCCGCGGTCCCCTGACGGGCCCGGAGGAGGTCGTACACCACGTCCGCGCCGACCGCCGCCCGGGTGACGATGGAACAGATCTCCAGCTCGGGTAGTTCGTCAGCGCCGACGACGATGCGTCCGTTGACGTCCAGATTGGCGAGCACCAGCAGCAGCACATCGTCCTCGGCGCCGATCTGGGTGCCGGGGTAGCGGGCAGCCAGGTAGGCGTCCGGACCGTCGGTCCCTTCGGGCAGGCTGAGGATGGCCGCGCTGTCGGTCGAGGCCACGGACGCCCCCAGGGCGACGCGCACGGCGAAGCCGGGGTGAGATCCGAGGTCGGCGAAATCACCGACGGACGACGTCCCGAAGAACAACCGGACTCCCACCACGTCAGCCCGGGGACGAGGGGCCAACACGGCGATGGCGGCCGGCTCGCTGATGCCGGGCCGCAAGGGGACGACGACGGCCCGCGACGCATCGATGGGAGGGCAATCGGGAGCCTGCGGCACGGCCACGGTCCAAGCTGGGGTGTAGGGGACGGAGGCGACCAAGGTGTCCGGTCGGCAGCGCAGCTGCACCGGGCCGGTGCTGCCGCTGCGGACCTCCTGGACGACGCACACTTGCGCCAGCCCGGCGCCGCCGGGGACCGGATCGACGTCCACCCGGATCTTGGATCCGGGGTGGAGGTTCGCCGCCAGCGGGCGACGAACCCGGATCTCGATGTCGGCGATGGGCTGGGCCGCGCGGCGAGCCAGTTCGATGGCGTGCAGGGAGGCCTGATTGGCGTTCGTCACGTGCGGACGATCCACCACGGACGCCTGGGGCACGCCGGCCCGGTGCCGGAGAGCTGCCAATTGGTCGATCTTGACCTGGCGCTGCTTCCACTGGGCCGCGCGTTCCGGGTACCGGACGGCGACGGAGGTGGGAACATCTTCCCAGCCCGCGGCGACGAGGCGCGGGCGCGTGGTCCAGTGTCGCGCGTCGAAGGTGGGGGTGGCCCCCGGATCGACGCCGGGCTCCAGCAGGGCGATGGCGAGCTTGCCCGACGCCGTCCAGTATAGGCCGGCATCCAGCATGGTGAGGATGCCCGTCAGAACGTCGGCGGCGGAAGACTGGGCCGTGATGAGAGGGGAGCAGAACGTATGGAGGATCCGCGCCGGGTCGGCAGCCCACGCGGCAGCCGCGGACCAGGTGGCCGCATCGAGATCGGCGACCGGGATGCGCAGACCGTGTCCGCCGGTGAGCAACTCGACGGCGACCGCCACCGGGTTGACCTGGCTCTCCAAGGTGGGGAGTCCGGAGCCATCCAGGGCGGTGAACACGTTGTGTTCGGCGGGGACCAGGCTGAGGTCCGCGACGGGCTTCCGCGAGACCACCACCTGGATGTTCGGTGCGGAGGTTCTTTCGCGCCCGAACAGAAGCTTCACGAAGACCAGGTAACACGTGCCGCGGTAATCGGGGTGCCCGGGTAGGGCGGCGTCCGGCGAGGTCTGGGTGCCACGGTAGAGGGTGATCCGACCTCCCTGGCCGAGCCACTTCTCCTGACCTGGGTCGAGGCTGGTCCACGTGGTGGCCGCGGCACTGATGCCGATGGGCCCGCTGAGGATGGTCCTGCCGTCGACGATGATCGCCTGGAGGGCATCCACTGGACCGCGGCAGACCACACTGGCCAGCGTGCCGTAGTAGTCGTAGGTCTCTGCCGATCCGGAGGAGCCTTTGGTCATCGGTTACCTCTTTCTGGGGCGCTCGGTGGCGAGGGAGCGGAGCGCGCCCTCCAGCTCCCGCCGGGTGGCTTCCTCGCCACCACGCTCGGCGGCATCGGCGGACACGTAGCCGCAGGCCAGCGCTTCGCACTGGGCCGCGAGCCGCCGCAGCCGGCGCCCCAGCAGCCCGAATCGTTCACGTTCCAGGTCAGTCATGGCAGATCACTTCTTGGCTGGCCGGGCGTCCGGTGCGAGCACGGTCACCATGTCCAGCGCCTCGGTGATGAAACGCACGGCCACGCCCCGCGTGCCGCCGAGGTAGGGCACCGGGATGGTCTCCTGATGCGTGGCCATGTCCTCGGCCTCGACCGGGACCTTATCCGTTTCGGTGGGTTCCTGGGATCGACCTTTGTTCATGCGACCCCGATCCGGATGGGACGCCACAGCCCGCGCAGGACGGCGGCGAAGGCGGGACGACCCGCGACGATTTCGACTCCGGACGCCGGGGCGTGCAGGTAGCGATTGCCCGGCAGCGCGATCGCCAGGTGATGCTCGACGTGCCCGGCCTTGACCAGGCACAGGTCTCCATCCTGCCGGATCTGAACTTCGCGGAACCGGGCCCGGCCCTCGTCCGAATCCAGCCAGGTCCTCATGAGCGAGAGATTGGCGTAGCGCGCCCAGCCACCGGTCGCCCGGGGAGGATCGAAAGCGGCGAGCCAACCGGCGCCGACGTAGACGGCGACCACGAGGCGGTGGCAACACACCCCGACTCCCGGGGAGGCGCTGTTGTCCATCCAGGGCGTGCCCACCCAACGCGCGGCCTCCTCCTCGAGGAGGGCGATTTCCTCCGGCGATGGCACCTCACTTTTTACCATAGGGAGAGTCGGTCTTGCGCAAGCCCGCGAAGGAGGGGTTCTTCTCGGGCAGTCCAGGGAATCCCCCGTAGCGCGCGAAGTTGTTGAACTTGCCGGCGGGGTTGTTGGTCCCGTCCCAGGCTTTGCAGGTCTGGGGCCGGTTGTCGCACCACGGGACTACGACGACCGATTCACCGACGGTGAAGGCCACGGACGGGAGCCGGTCCAAGGTCAGGACGAGAGTGCCGGAGCTCAGCGCGGTGGAGGTGCGGATGGTCTGGCGGGCCGCGGCGCCACGGTCGAGGTAGCCGAGGGCAAACCAGTTCGCGAAGCCAAACCCGGCAGGCAAGGCGCCGGCATCCACGCGCGCCCAGGACCCGAGGGTGATCTGGTGTGCGGCGGCGGCGGTGACGACGGCGCTGAACTCCCACTGGGAGAGCACCAGGCCGCACTCCGCATCGTAGACGGCATGGTTGCAACCCGGTTGCATGGCGAGGCGGGGACAGGGCCGGGCAAAGAGCGCGTACGGCCCCTTGCCGCGGGCTTTGACCAGGGGCCCATCCGCCTCGATCCCCTGCACCTCCCCGGTCCAGCGCACGACGACGTTGGATCCGGATGCTCCGGAGACGTCGCACTCCTTGACCACCAGCAGGACCTTGGCCGCGAGACGCCCGGGGAGAAACTGCTCGCACCAGGGCAGCCAGCCCAGGCTGAGGGTCAACTCGTCGCGGTCGAGGCGGAGCGACGCCGACACGTCGGAGTGGGAGATCGGCGAGGCCGCCCACGCGTTGCCCTCGACCGTCAGGGCGCGCTCGTAGGAGGTGTAGCGATACACGGTGGGGCTGCCGCCACGGTCCACCCGGAACTCGTAGAGCCAGGCCTTCGCGGTGCCCGCTCCCACCGTCGTGCCCCGGGCCTCATCCGGCAGGTCGCCGATGATGTACTCCTCGGGCAACTCCTCCCAGGTGAGCGTCGCCTTCCCCACGCCCGGCGCCGCGAAGGTGAGCTCCACCTCGTCGGAGGCGTGCCGGGCCAGCGCCGCCACGGAGACGATGGTGCTGCTTGCCGGCCAGGTGGACGCCAACGCGGAGACCAGCGTACACGAGTTTCCGGCGATGCTGGACACGCGGACGTATTCGACCGCGCCGAAGGCATTCGTCAGGCAGAGGTAGCGGTAGTTCCCAAGACTGGCGGCGTCGGCCAGGACCAGGGTCGTCGCCCCGGCGGCCGCATCGGAGGCCAGCGCCGCGGTGGAGGCCGGGGAGAAGATGTAATGGGCCACCACGCCACCGCGTGAGTCCTGCCACCAACGCAGCAGGCGGTGGGCCTCCCAATAGGCCTCGATGGACAGCGAGGCCTCGATGCGCTGCGCGCCGTTCTGCGGATAGAACACCGACAGCCGGGTCCGCGGGGCCTCCCCCACCGCCCGGCGCTGGACTTCAACGGTCGGGGCCCCGCTGCGGGGCGGACGCGACCAGTCCAGGTCGAGGGCGAACACCTTCGGCACCGTGCCATCGTTGAGCGCGGGCCCCGAAGTCCAGGACACGGGATCGGGCGCGAGGGCCAAGGCGGCGTCCCCGTCCTCTTCGAGGGCAAACTCCACGTCGGCGGCCTCGGGTTGGAGCAGCTCCGGCAGCAGTTCCTCCCAGCGCCCCACGAGCACCGGCGCGACCCAATCCCAGTCTGCGGGGACGGCGGGAGAGAGAGCGAACGAGGTGAATCCCTCGTTCCAGCCGAGGAGTACTCCCCCGCCGACCAGGCCAGGCCAGGTGTCTCCGGGCAGCGCCAGGGGCCAGACGGGGGCGAGGACCGGCTCGTCGGCATACGCCTCGCAGGCATCGCGCAGCCGGTTCATCCGGACCACGTCCAGCGTGCACCCCCAGCGCAGGGTGCAGCGCAGGCTGGAGCCCACGGGCTCCCGGTACTCGCGCCCGGCGAGGCTCCGCGTCACCTCGTGGGGCACGCGCGCCGACAGGATCACGGGGCGGGACCAATCCGGCTCGTAGGCGAGCAACCAGGCCGGGCCTCCCGCGAAGGTGACGGCGATCATGCGCCTCCCGTGATATCGAGGATGACGTTGCGGAACCGCGGGTCGCGGGCCAGCTGCTCGGCGGAGCGTCGCTCGTCCACGAGGATGAGGCGCGTTTCCGGTTCCCGGTCCCGCCGCCCTCGCCCGGGCTGGGAGGGGCGGGACGCTTCCGGGGCATAGGGGCTCGCCGCGACGTCGAGGGCCGGGACGTCCAGCGCCAACGCCAGCCGGTCGGAGAGCGCGGAGGACATCCCGCGGGGACCGGCCCCGTCCCCGACGTATCCGCCGGACTCGAAGCCCTGGAGCACCTGCAGGGCGGCGGCGAAGTTGGACCGGCCCACCTCCGCTTGCCCGGCCACCCGGGCGCCGCCCAGGGGGAGGTCGAAGGGTTGGCCGCCGATTTCCAACGGAGCCACCACCGCGGACTCGCCCGTCGCCAGGCGCCGGAGCGCGGGCACGCCGATCCGCTCGACCTCGGGCGCGGCGAAGACGTACTCACCGCGATGCACGATACCCGCCGGTGCGTCCGGGGCGCCGGCGCCGGTGTAGCCACCGGACCGGAAGCTTCCGGTGAGAGCCATGGCGGCCAGGAAGGCGGCGGCGCCGACCGCCGCGGCGATGCCCCACGAGGAGATCGACTCCATCAGGGTCTTGGGCGCCTTCGCGGCGGCCTCCGTGGTGTCGGCGGCGACATTGGCTCCCTTCAGGAGCAGGCGCTGGGCGATCCAGGCGGAAAACATGCGCACCAGTCCGTCGATCACCGTCTGGATGATGGAGCCGCCGATGTTCCGCAGGGCCTGGCCCCAGCTCATGGTCCGCATGACCAGGCCAGTGATCCCGGCGCTGACGTTGGAGATGGCCCCGCCGACGACGTTCTGGATCATCGAACCGGCCTGCTGGGCCACCGTCCCGAGGTCCATCAACGCGTTCTTCCAACCAGCGACGAGCCCGCCGCCCACCCCGGCCTCGTCGTCGTACCGGGCGGAGGCCTCGTACTGCTTGAGTCGGTCCTCGGTACGTCCCACGTAGGAGCCGCCCCGGGCCCGGTCCTCCTCGGCGCGCTGCTCCTCGCGCTTGCGCTTCTCCGCGTCGGCCTGGCGCTGCACGATCTCCAGTCGCTTGCGCTCCACGGCGAGAAGATCGGTCTTGTCCTGGAGCTCCAGGCGCCGGGCTTCGTCCTGGGACAGGCTGGCGCGGAATTCGGCGGTGAGGTCCCGCCGCGCCTGGATCAGGTTCTCCTCGATGCCGAGCTGCTCCTCGAGGAGCGCCTCGAGCCGGGGCTGCCCCTCGTACTGCAGGCGGAACTTCTCGGTGATGAGATCGTTCTCCTGGATGTGCAGCGTGACGGCGTCGCGCAGCACGGCGAGTCGTGCCGCCTCCTCGTCGTCAGGTCCGAACTCCCGGCCCTCGGGAGGCTTGGTCGCCGGGGGGCGCCAATCCGCCAGGCGCGTCCGAAGGGCTTGGAGGTCCTTCATCGCGGCCTGCACGGCACCGAGCTCCTGCTGCTGCGTTTCCCCGAAGATCTCGCCCGCCGCCGCGGGGATGGCGGTCCCGCCCCCGGCGACGGCGGCGGCCCGTTGCGCCACCGGTGCCAGATCGCGGAGCTTGATCAGCGACGCCTCCCTCTCCTGCTGCCGCTGCAGCTCCTCGTTAGCGCGTCGGAGCAGATCCAGTCGCTCCTCCTCGGTGCGCAGACCCGGCACCTCCCTGGCCAGGGCGAGCGAGGTGTCGATGGGCTTAGAGGCAGCCAACAGCCGCTTATTCGCCCGCTCCAATCCCTCCTCGATGGCCCGGGCGATGAAGTAGGCGCCTCCGGCGGCGAGGGCGCCCCAGAAGGTCAGCCCGAGAGCGCCGCCGAGCCGGGCCATGCCGGGCCCCATGGTCGCCTGGGCGAGGGTGGGCACCTGGCCGGCGGCCTTGACCACGCCGACCACCATGGCCTGTTCCCACAGCAGCGCACCCGCGGTCGCGATGGCGCGGATCGCGGGCGCCGAGATGGCCAGGGCCGCGCCGGCGCCGAGGCCCACGCCCGAGGCGCGGAGCAATTCGGCGTGTTTGGCCATGAACTCCGCGAGGGTCGCCTTGGCCTCCAGGAGGCGGACGTTCCAGCCCGCGAAACTCTTCCCGAGCTTCTCGCCCGCCGCTTCGGCGCGGTCGCCCAGATCATCCAACTGCGCCACGACGCCGTCCTGCAGGACGCCGCGGGTTTCCCGGGCCCGCTCGGCCAGCGCACCGAAGCCGTCCTCGCCGAGGGCGCGAAGCGTCCCGAGGTTGGCGGTGGCGCCGCGACCCAGGAGCTCGACGGTGGCGGCGTAGGCGGTCGTCTGGTCGCGGGCGGTGACCAAGGCCCGACCCACGGACTCGAGCTGTTGCTCGATGGGCAGTTGGGCGAAGCCTTTCGGATCGATCCCGAGCAGTTCGAGGGCGCCGAGCTTGCCTTGGTCGCCGGCCCTCGCCTGGGCCACGGAGCGGCGCAGGTGTCCGACGATATCCGTCAGCCCTTCCACGCTGCCACCGGCGTCCCGCGCGGTCGCGGCCAGGGTCTGGAAGATCTCGGGCCGGATCTGCAGTCGGTCCCGGACGTCAGCCAGGCTGGCGGCCATCGCCTGGGAGGCGGTGACGGCGGCCAGGATCTCGCCGGTGAGGGAGGACATCCCGAGCCCCACGGCGGCGAAGGCCGGAGCGAGACGGGCGACGCTGCCCAGGGTGCGGACCTGCTGGGTGACGCCCGCCAGCCCTTGCTGCACCTGCTGCATGGCCCGGACGTCACTCCGGATCTGCAGCAGGATATCGACGGTGTTCGGAGGGGGCATTTACGGGGGGGTTAATCGTCCAACAACGAGCGTCGGGTGCGGCGGATTTCGCGGTCCAGATCGCGCAGCCAGGCGGCCCACCCTTCGCGCGTGCCAGCCGTCGCCACGCCCACGCCGGAGGCCAGGAGCCGGGCCTGCTCCAACCGCAGACGACGATGCGCGCGCGCCCATGCCTCCAGTTCCTCCAGGGTGGATCCCCAGGCCACGGCGGGGCTCAGCCCGGCCTCGGCGGCGAGGGTCGCGACGGATTCCGTCCAGGCGTCGAGGCCTGGCCCGCTTCCATCATCAGGCGACCCACCGACTCGCGCAGTCCGCGCGCCCCGAGCCGCCGACCGCACGAGGCGAAAAAACCGGGGTTGAGCTCCGTCGTGACGGCCACGGCCTCCTCGTAGGAAGCGGGGACCAGGTCCAGCGGCCAGTCGGTCTTGAGCGGGGGCGCCTGTTCGACGGTGCAGTAGCTCACCAGCATCCACTCCTGCTCCGCCTCCCAGGCGCGGAAGGCGGCGGGATACTCGCGCACCTTGAGGGCGCGCAGCTCGACGGCGAGCGAAGTGCCGTCCTCGCGCTGGAGGGTGAGGTGACGCGTGGGTTCGGCGGCGGGGGGATTCGCGGGGGTCATTGGGCGGAACGTAGGGTGAGGTTGGTGGAGACGCTGTTCGTGGAGCTGAGAGAGGCGCGCAGGAGGGCGACGATCTGGTCGATGTCCTCGGGCGCCAGTCGCGGCGGCGCCGCGGATGGGGTGCCAGGGCTGGGCCGGGCCTCGCGACCGGTCCAACCGAGCACCGCGAGGGCTCCCAATTCCTTGCCCAGCTCCTTGCCCTCCCGGAACATCTCTCGATATCCGGCCACCTCGTCCACTCGTGCGCGAAGCGCCCCTTGATTGGGGACGGCCGAATAGTTGGTCAACGTCAGGACTCCGCTGGAAGGATCGATGGTCGCCCCACCGATCTCGACCTCGCGCGGCGACGACAGCGCGATCTTGATGCGTGACCCATCGGCGGTCGTTCGTTCGTAGTCCAGACGACTTGTGGCCACATCCGGTATCGCGGAGCGGCACCCGGTGACGCTGGCGAAGCTCGCGAGCAGGAGTGCGCCGGCCAGCCAGCCGACGATGGAGCGGGCCGGGTGGCGGGGGTGGGTTGATGGTAGGGGAGTACTCATGTGCAGCGGTGGAGGAGGACGGAGGGATGGGAGGGGGCGACCAGGCTGCCCGGCAGCCGGGAGGAGAGGATCACGACGGGACGGACGGCGCCGACGGCGGACGCGATGGCGACATGAGTGCGGGCCGCCGAGGACTCGATGGCGAGCTGCTCCATCAGGATGTCGCCGAGATCCGCCGACCGGTTGGACTGATTCCACAACTCGACGACCCAGGCGTCCCCCTTGCCATCGGGGACGAGTGCGCAATCGACACTGGATAGTGTCACGCCCCGCTTCGCGCTCCCATCCACGCTGACGAGGGACAATAGCTTTTGGACACGGGATGCCCGACCGCCCTCCACGGTCACATCGCGGGTCTCATCGGTGTCGTTGTAGACGTGAGCGCCGACATCCTCCGAGTTGCAGTCCAACAAATGGACCGCCTGATTGACCCCGAAGCCCATCCAGTTCCCGAGCCCCGGATTCGCCGAGCAGCGAACAAGACGGCTCCGCTCCGGCGCAGGCCCGACATGACCGACGTTGAAGGCCGACACGTACGCGTTCTCCGTGCACTTCTCGACCGTACAGCTCGCCCACCGGGATCCACCCTCGGGGCCAACCGACGAGATGCCGAAGGCCTCGATCCCCGGCTGGCCGGCGGTGGGGTAGCGCCCGCGCAGTCCGGTAACCGTGATGTCCTGGAGCACGGAGCTGCCCACGCCGCGGATGCCCGCGGTGACGTGGTGATCGGGGAAGGCGGTCGCACGTCCGTCGAACGTGATGCCGTACATCCGGGCCCTGTGCCCGAAGGTCCAGAGGCGTAGATCCCGCTCCGGACGCGCCTTGCCATCGAGCGACCGGGGAGCCCAATCGGCGAGCGAGATCTTCGCGGCGCCGTTGTCCACCCGGAGGGTCACGCCGGGCGCCTGCAGGCGCTCCCAGTTCGCCCCGGCACCCCACGCGCCGCCGGTCCAGTACTCGCCCGGCTCCAGCACCACTTCGACCGCGCCTTCGCGGAAGGTCGCCATCACCCGGTCGAGGGTGCGCTCGGGGTCGGTCGGATTGAGGCGGATGATCATGTGAGGGTGACCTTCTTCCAGGCGCTACCGTCCCACACCTTCAGTTCGGAGGTGGCCACGTCGAACCAGATGGCGCCGTCGGGCAGTGGGGACGCAGTGGGAGCACCGGTAGGCACGGCGAGCCCTTCGGTGGTCAGACTCCCATGAATGGCGACATGGTCCACCTCCCACTCGGCGAGCTCGGCGGAGTTCACGCCCAGCGCCTTCGTGATGCGCAGCACGACGACGCCCGTCGCTCGGGCGTCGTCGTAGTAGCGGAGGGTGATCTCGCTGGCGGTATGGCTAAGGGCCGCGGTCCGGAGATCCGCGGCCCCAGCGGGATCGAAGAACCAGAGCGAGGCCGTCCCCGATGAGATCGCGAAAGACCCTGCCTCGGGCGTGCCGCCGAGCATGTCCCAGGCGACCGCCACCCACCCCTCGCCGCGGCGCACATAGGCGATCCCATCGTTCTGGGCCTCGGGCACGTGGCCGTCGATTCCGCCGCCCGCGGTCAAACGTCCCGAGATGCGCTTATGGACTGCCACGGAAGCAGGGGCTAGAGGCTGGCGTCGGGAAACCCGTTGGCCTGGGCGTGGACCAGGGCGAGGCTGCCCATGACGGCCCGGGCGGCACCCAGTGCGGCCTGCTGCTCGGGCGAGAGGGATTCCAGCGGCACGGGGATCAGAATGCCGTGGGCGACGTACTCCCCGGTGGCCGTGTCCTTGACCGCATACTCGGCTTGGTTGGCTTCGGGCTTGGTGGTGACGACGATGACTTTTTGGCTCATGGATGGCTCCTAGGCTCGGATCTGGATTTCGATGCGGATGCTGACATATCCGGTTGTGGACGAGGCCGATTTGTGGACGTAGATCGGCGTGGTTGTGCTCTCACTCTGGGCCACGGAATTCCCGGCGGAGGAAGCCAGGCAGGAGTTGCCAGTCGCGTCGCCCGCCATGCCGCCCCACTTGGTAGGCGAGCCCGCGGTACCGACGTAGCAGATGCGACCCGAGTCCATGGCGGTATCCACGCGCATCTCGATCCGAACGAGGCCAGCCTTGGCGGGCAAATCGACGATTTTGGTCGTACCCGTCGAAGCCGAGATCTCGCTGTGCAAAAAGCGCTTCTCGAACACCAGACTTCCGCCGCGCAACGGAATGACGTGCTCCGGGGAACCTGCCGCGTCCGCGGTGAACCCGTTCCCGGATCGGTCCGGAAACTGAAAGCCGACGCCCCAGGTGAAATCCAAGTCGATGATGGCTCCGACCCGGACCACCGAGACGCTTTTCGCAAACCACTTCGAGGCCGCCGCCACGGACGCCGCATTCGCTCCATCCGCCGACGCGGCTGGTCCCAGGCGGAGATTCGTGTTCGTCGCCACGAACTCCCCGGACACCGTGCTGCCGGCGCCGGACGCCACCAACGCGACCGAGGTGCCAGCCACGGGAGCCGCGCCGCCCG